>NZ_CALCDX010000177.1 GCF_937900395.1 uncultured Caulobacter sp. | reverse complement strand
GCCCCGTTCGCCGCCGACCGCTTCGGCGTCACGCCCGACCTGATCTGCATGGCCAAGGGCCTGACCAACGCCGCCGTGCCCTGCGGCGCCGTCGCGGCGTCAGGAAAGATCTACGGCGCGATGATGGAAGGCGCGGACGCCCCGATCGAGCTCTTCCACGGCTACACCTATTCGGCCCACCCTCTGGCCTGCGCGGCGGGCCTGGCGACGCTGGAGACCTATCAGGAGGACGACCTCTTCGCCCGCGCCGCCGGGATCGAGGGCTACTGGCAGGACGCCGTCCACAGCCTGGCCGACGCCCGCCATGTGAGCGACGTGCGCAACCTCGGCCTCGTCGCCGGCATCGAGCTCTCCCCCCGCCCCGGCGCCCCAACCGCCCGGGCGATGGAGGTCTTCGAGACCTGCTTCGACGAGGGCCTGCTGATCCGCGTCACCGGCGACATCATCGCCCTCTCCCCGCCGCTGATCCTGGAGAAGAGCCACATCGACCGGATGGTCGAAACGATCCGCGCGGTGCTGGGGCGGGTGGACTAGGCGGCGGCGTCGCCTACGGGCGCTTCCCCGTCCCCTTGCAAGGCACGTCGCTGGCCGTCCAGTCGAAGTCGTAGGTGGCGGGCACGGTCTCGCCGTCGCCGACGAACGGCTTTTTTCCGGTCGGGTCGTAGTAGATCACGCCCATGCTGTTGTCGAAGTTGGCGATGCGGGCGTTGTCGCGCCGGGCGGTGGCCGCGTCGATCTCGGGCTGTTCAACCCGCGAGCCGCGAACCATGCGAATAGCGCCGTCCCTCAACTCCCACGCGCGATAGTAATTCCTACCGAAGAGGCGCGTGTCGTAGCTCGCCTTCGACGACCACTGCCGGGGCTGCGTCGAAAGCGGCGTTCGCACCGTCGTGACGTGGCACTCATACTCAGGAGCCATGTAGAACGGGATGTCCTTGCTCTGATCGTCGGCGCGAATCCGCCGCTCCGGAGGACTGAAGCCGCCGCCGGGCAGCACCAGCGACCGGGCGCCGCCGCCCTCGTCCTCCCAGTCGACGGTCCCCGTGCCGCTGATCGTCAGAATGCTGGCCTGGGCCTTCTCGTCATAGCGCCAGCGCACGTCGTCCATCGTCTGCCACGTCTCCCCGACCGCGCGCTGGCGGAAGGCCTCCAGCAGCTGTCCGGAGGTCACGGCCGAAAACTGCAGCTGCTCCTGCAGGCCGGCCACGCCGCGGGCGATCCGCGTCGAGACGATGCGCGCCGGCTTGTCGAAGCCGGCCCGCGCATCGATCTCGAACAGGTTGATCTCGTCGGGCGTCTCCAGACCGCGCGGCGGCAGCCGCTCCAACGGACTGCCCTGGGCCGTCAGCGGCAGTCCCCAATCGACCGCGAACACAGGCCGGTCGCTGGGACGCGCCACCGGCGGCAAGGTGCCGTCCAACCAATAGGTCGCGCCATCGATCCGCGCGCGCACCAGGACGTGGTCGAAAAACCGCGGGATCGGCAGGTGCTGATCCAGGCCGTCGTCGCCAGTCGAGCTGATCATCACGGGCTCGGCCTCGATCCCGAGCTCCTGCAACAGCGCGATCAGCAGCACGGTCTTGCCCTTGCAGTCCCCGTAGCGGCGCCGCCAGGTCTCGTCGGCCGAGGCGGGCGTCAGATTGCCCTTGTTGAGGCCCACATAGATGTACCGCACATCCTGTTGGACCAGCTTCAAGGCCGCCCGCGCGCGATCCATGGGCGTTGCCTGGCTTTCGGCGATCCGTTTCGCCTCCAGCTTGACGGGCGAGTCGGGCGCGAGGGTCGCCGCCTTGGCGAACAGCGGCGCGAAGTGGCGCGAAATGGCCGCCCAGTCGGCGAAGTCCGTGAACTCCGCCGCGCGCTGCCACTGATAGCGCGGCGGCGCGTCCTTCGGCGGCGCCAGCGTGGGCGGATTGTCGAAGCGGAAATCGACGGTCCGCTCGCCCCGCGCCATGGCCGCCGTCATGTCCGGCGTCGTCTTCAGATGAGGCTCGTGGCCCTCGTCCCAGCCGAGGCCCAGATGATACCGCCCCGGCGCCGGGCTCGCCGTGACCATCAGGATTCCCGACTGGTTGGGTCCCAGGGTGGGATCGTCGCCGAAGGTGGTGAACTCCATCTCGATCTCGTCGCCGACCCGCAGGTCCGGCACGCGCAGGACCGCCGTCAAGGTCCCGTCCAGGCGCAGCTCTTCCAGCTGACCTTCGCGCCGCAGGATCTCGAAGGCGGTCTTGCTCAGGACGTCGGTGGCCTTGCCGTCCCGGATCAGCTCGATCTTGTGCACGATCGGCGCCCCAGCCTGCGGGTTCCAGGCGATCGAGATGTTGCCGAGCTCCAGGGCGGCCGACTGGGTGATCTTGATGCGCGAGCCGAAGTACTGCGCCTGTCCCTGCTCGCCGAGGTGGACCTCCACGTCCTGTCGCCGGACGAACATCGGGCCATCGACGGTGTCGGGCGCGGGCAGCATCGCGGATGGCCTAGCCCACGCGGGCGGAGGCCCACGGCGCACCTGTTCGGATTGCGCATGCGCCGGGCTTCCGACGAGCGCGGACGTCACCATCAAAGCCAGTAGGCGCACCAGATATCCCCCGTTCTCGCGCCATTGTGGCATCGACAACCTCCGGTTCAAAGGGGCGCCAGACCTCATCCGGCGCAGGCGGGATCGTTTCGCCGCGCCCCCTAGCCCCTTGGCCGATACGCCATCGCCACGTCGCAGCGCTCGTAGCGCGCGCCGAAGGTTCGCATGATCTCGGCGTCGTGGACGAAGCCCAGCTTCTCGTAGAGGTGGATGGCCGCGGCGCACTTCTTGTTGGTCAGCAGATAGACCTTGTCCATGCCCAGGCTGGCGGCCCTCTCCAGGGTCTTGGCCAGCAGGAACTCGCCGACCTTCAGGCCTCGGGCGCTCTTCAGCACGCCCATCTTGGTCAGCTCGACCCAGCCGTCCTTGGAGACCATCAGGGCGCAGGTCCCGACCACGCCCAGTTCGGGGGTTTCCGCGAACAGCACCACCCCGCCCTTGTCAAGGATCAGCTCGCGCGGCCGTGACAGCAGGGCGACGTCGTTCTCCTCGAGGGTGAACATGTCCTCGATCCATTCGGCGTTGATCCGATGGAAGGCCTCGGCCAGGTCGTCGGAGAAGTCGCGGGCCCACATGGCCGGCGGGCCGGCGGCCTCGATCCGCGCCAGCAGCGAGGCCTCGGCCAGGCGCTGTTCGACCTTGGCCAGGCCCAGCATGAAGTCGCCGTCGAGGCCCGCGACCAGCTCCGCCGCCGCGGGTTCGATGCGCGGCAGCAGCTGCGTTTGGATGCGGACCAGCAGCGCCTGGCCCTTCTCCGTCAAAGCCAGCCGCCGGGTGCGGCCGTCGCCCGGCGCGCGGCGGGTCTCGACGAAGCCGTCGTCTTCCAGGCTCTTCAGCGCGCGGGTCACGGTGGGCTGGGCCAGCTGGAGTTGCTCGGCCAGTTCGCCGACCGCGATCGGGCCATGCAGGCGGATGGTCAGCAGCAGCGACATCTGGGCCGGCTGCACCGGCAGGTCCAGCGACCGCGCCACCTCGGCCGCGTCGGCCTGCATCCGCTCGGCCAGGCGCTTGAGCCGACTGCCCAAGAACCCCACCCCATAGCCCGCCAGAAGATCCATGCCGCCCTCCATTCATAGCGCGCTATATAGCTAGCTATGAAAGAGCTCTCCGCGCAAGAGGGGCGTCACATCTTGAAGGGCGGAATGACGACGCAGCGCACCTTGTCCTGGAGGACCGTGACCGCCGCCGAGCGCGCTCCGCCCAGCTCGAAGAACCATTCGCGCCCGCCCTGCGCCACGGCCAGATAGTTCGGCGCGTCGAACTTGCAGACCTGGTAGCGGACCTTCGCCCCGTCGGTCCGGTCGACCAGATGCGTGCAGGTCATCGCCCCGCCGGCGCGGCGGTACAGCGTTTCGTCATAGGGCGTGACCTGCGGGTAGTGTCCAAGGCCGCGGAAGACCTTCGGATCGAGCGGGGCGCAAGGCGGCCCGTCCACCCGCCAATAGAGGTCACGCCGCGCCTGCTCGGCGCGATCGCGGCGCGCGACGATCTCCGCTCCCACAGCGACCAGGGCCGCCAAAGCCAGGGCGATCGCCGCCCAGCGCCAGGGGTTCAGCGCACGCCTTGCGAGCGGCGGCCCGGCCGCTTGGACTTGATCGGTCGCCATCAAGGAAACTCACGTTTGTAATTTTGACCTACAGGCGTAAATCGAAATGTCTTGCCTGTCACCCCCAGAACGATGTTCGCGACGCTTGACGCAGGCGCGCTACATTTGTAGCGTACTCGCGACATATGGAGATCGCCTGGCGATGACCGAACCCTCCGACCTTGAACTCGAAGTCCTGAAAGCCTTCTGGCGCGGCGGCGCGATGAGCGCTCGCGAGGCGCAAGGCCTGATCGAGCCCGAGCTGGGCTGGAGCGCCTCGACCACCCGCACGGTGCTTGAACGGATGGTGGCCAAGGGCCTGCTGATCCGCCGCTCGGTGCATGGCCTGGCGGTGTATGAAGCCAAGACGGCCAAGGTCGACGTGATCGGCGGGGTGCTGAACCGCCTGCGCGGCCTGCTCGAGATCGACGGCCGCCTGCCCGCCTCGGCCTTCGCCGGCAGCCAGATCCTGTCCAAGGACGAGATCCAGGAACTGGAAGCCCTGCTGAACGCGCCCCAGCCGGAGGACAAGCCATGAGCCCCTTGCTCGCCTCGACCGCCCTGGGCCTGGTCGCCGCCCTGCCCGCGAGCGGCCTGGCCTGGCTGCTCGGCAACGCCGCCGATCGCCTGACCGGCGACCCGAGGACGCGCGCGGCGGCCTGGAGCGCAGCCATCGCCCTGCCGCCGGCGATGCTGGCCCTGGTGATGGGCGTCGCAGCTCTGCCCGAGACGACCACGGCCCCCATCTACGAGGTCGCCCAGGCCTCGCCCATGATCGCGGCGGCCGGCGCCGCGATGAGCGCCGCCTCGACGCGCGCCATGTCCCGCTTCGACGGCTTCGAGGTCGTGAGCGCGACCTTGGCGCTCGGCGCGTTGGGAGGCCTGGCGATGGCGGCCGCGCGACAGATCATGGGTCGCGCCAAGCTCAGAGGCATCGTGCGCCGCGCGCGCTCCGCGCCGCAGGATCTGGCCCTGGCCGTCCGCGCCGCCGCCCGGCGCATGGACACTGGCCGCCCCGAGGTCAGGATCAGCGACGAGATCGACCAGCCCCTGCTGGCCGGCCTGTCCGAGCCGGTCATCCTGTTGCCCCGAGCGCTGACCGACCGGCTGGACGTGCAGAGCCTGACGCCCGTCTGCGCCCATGAACTGGCTCACCTCAAGCGGGGCGATAATTGGCGGCTGCTGGTCGAGCACCTTCTCGGCGGTCTGCTCTGGATGATTCCGCCCTACGCCGCCCTACGCGCCCGCGCCATCGCCGCGCGCGAGGAACTCGCCGACGCCTTGGCCCTGAAGGACGCGCCAGCGGCGGTTCGGCGACGCTATGCCGAAACGCTGATCGGCGTGCTGCGCGCCCGCGCCGCGCCCACCTTGCACCCCGCCTTCACCGGAAAGGGACGGAAACCTACGACCATGCGCCTCAAAGCCATCATCAATCCCAGCGCTCCGGCAACGTTCGCCCGTCGCGCCATCCTCTCGCTGGCCGGCCTGCTGGCCGTGACGGCGGCCGCCACCGCCTCGATCGCCCTGGCCCAGGGCGACGGCGCCGGCCAACGCAGCAGCCGCAGCGTGATCTCCGACGACAAGGACCTCTATCTCGACATCCGCTCGGACTATGTGCGCGTGACCAACGCCGAACTGATCGGCGGCCAGCTGAAGCCGGAAGACGGACAGGTCTGGGTCTATCACGGCGATGTCGAGGTGCGCGGACGGCTGAATTCGCCCCGGATCAGGATGCTGGTGAACGGCAAGGCGCCGCCGCCCGGCTTCGATCCCCACGCGCTGACCAAGGGCTCGATCCAGCAGCTACAGGTCACCCACTACAATCGAGACAAGGCGCCCAGCATTGTCCTGAACTTCATTACGACGGCCTCCTGACGCCATTCCCTGGCGCTCGAGTTGGACAAACCTCGAACCGCGCCAGCGGACGCGGCGGCGTTCGGGGGCCGGCCGACGGGCGTCCGCGCGATGGCTCGAATGGGATTTCCCTTCCGGCGTTCGCGCGAACGCCCCAAGGCGATCAGGCGGGGCTGAGCACCTTGAAATCGGCCTTCTCGCGGTTGGCCTCGCCGGTCTTCACGCTGAAGTCCTAGTCGCTCCAGTAGATCGCGATGATCCGCGGGTCGGAGCTGTTGAACGACACCGTGTGGGATTCACGGCGCGAAGAATAGACGCTCAGGTAGTAGACGTCGTGCGTGGCGTCCTCGAAGGCCAGATACATGGAGCCGCTGAAGGCGCCTTTCGGCCCCTGGGCGTCCACGCGGACCTGATATTTGTAGAAGCCGGCGTTCGAGAGCAGTTCGATCTTGAACACGGCGGCGCTGTCATTGGCGATGACGCAGTTTTCCGGCGAACTACCGTTCACCGTCGCCGACTGGCCCACCAGCATGCCGCCGACGCTGGTCGCCTTCTTGAATTCGCCCCGCTTGGAGCACTCGCCGCAATCGCCGGCGAAATTCGCGGTACCGTCGCTCATCGTGGATCTCCCTTTTTGCTGACGGCGATTTCCCTACGGGTCGCCGCTTGTTCGCGTCGGGACCGGCGACGCCGAGCCTAGACGCGCAAGGCAAGATGGCAGAGCCGCCAAGCCACACCTATGACGTTTATCACACTTTCATGAAATTGAAGGTTGCATTTCTCGCCCTCTCGCCGCCTTCCGGCTTCCGCCTTTCGCCTCGCCTTTTGCCCCCTCGCCCGGTTTCCGCTAGAAGCCGCGCCATGTCGCACAACACCTTCGGTCATCTGTTCCGCGTCACCACCTGGGGCGAGAGCCACGGCCCCGCGCTGGGCTGCGTGGTCGACGGGTGCCCGCCCGGGATCGAACTGACGGCCGAGATGATCCAGGGCTTCCTGGACAAGCGCCGTCCCGGCAGCGGCAAGTTCGTGACCCAGCGCCAGGAGCCGGACGCCGTGCGCATCCTGTCGGGCGTGTTCGAGGACGAGCGTTCGAGCGGCCAGCGCACGACGGGTACGCCGATCAGCCTGATGATCGAGAACACCGACCAGCGCTCGAAGGACTATTCGGAGATCGCCCAGGCCTTCCGCCCGGGCCACGCCGACTATGCCTATTTCGCCAAGTACGGGATCCGCGACTATCGCGGCGGCGGCCGCAGCTCGGCCCGGGAGACCGCCGCGCGGGTGGCGGCCGGCGCGATCGCGCGTCTGGTCATCCCCGGCGTCACGGTCCGCGCCGCCCTGACTCAGATCGGCCCCCACGCGATCAACCGCGACAACTGGGACTGGAACGAGGTCGAGCAGAACCCCTACTGGTCTCCCGACGCGGCCATCGTGCCGGTCTGGGAAGAGCACCTGGAGACGATCCGCAAGGCCGGCTCGTCGACCGGCGCCATCGTCGAGGTCGAGGC
>NZ_CALCDX010000176.1 GCF_937900395.1 uncultured Caulobacter sp. | reverse complement strand
AGGACCCGTTCCGCGGGGTCGTCGACACGGCGAAGGTCTCGATCCCGTTGGTGGCGCGCAAGGCGGCGGAGCAACTGCAGTGGCCGGAGGCCCTGGTGGCCGATCCGCACGCGCGCTCGCAGTTCTACCGCGAGGGTTCGATCACGCAGCCGGAGTTCCTTCGTTTCGGCTACCTGCTGGCCGCGCTGGTCGGCGGCGTCGTGGTGGTGTACGCCTTCGGCTTCGTCATCTTCGAAAACCCGCTCGACGCGGCAAGCGCTGCCCGCGCGATGAACGGCACGGTGGCGGGGTCACCCGTGTCGTTGTAGGGCATGATGACCTGCTCGACCGGGACGTAGGCCTGCCGCGGCCGGCGCTCGTTGCCGTCCTGCCCCCACCAGGTCTTGAGGAACGAGCTGCCCTCGAGCGGCAGCATCATCGCCAGCCGGTCGAACTCGGCGCGCCACTCGGGGATGTGCTGCGTGTAGACCGTGTTGATGGCCTTGCCGGCCCTCGCCTGCGCCTCGCCCGCCGGGCCTTCGTCCTGCGCCGTCTCGCGGGCCGGGCCGGTCAGCCGGCTTCGCGCACGAACAGGAGGTACTGCTCCTCGAGATCGTCGACCTCCATGGGCCGGCCGCAGCGCGGGCACGGGGTCGCCGGCAGCTTGCCGCCGTTGAGTTCGGGCTGGAGCCGCATCGCGTGCCAGGGCGGCGCTTCGCCCGGGCGATGCAGCTCGACGATCTGACGGGCCGCACGATCGGCGTGCTGGGCCTGACCTTCAAGCCCAACACCGACGACATGCGCGATGCGCCGAGCCTGGACATCATCCCGGCCCTGCAGGCCCTGGGCGCCAAGGTCCAGGCCTTCGATCCGGAAGGCCGCCACGAGGCCGAGAAGCTGCTGACGGCCATCGACTTCAAGGCCGGCGCCTATGAGGCGGCCGAGGGCGCCGACGCCCTGGTCATTCTGACCGAGTGGGACCAGTTCCGAGCCCTGGATCTCGACCGGGTCAAGCTGCTGATGAAGGCTCCGGTCGTCGTCGACCTGCGCAACGTCTACAAGCCCGCCGAGATGGTCCGGCACGGCTTCACCTACGCCAGCATCGGGCGCGGGTGAGCATGAGCAAGCCGCCCGTCATCGTCACTGGCGCCGCCGGCTTCGTGGGCTACCACGTCGCCGAGCGGCTGCTCGATCGCGGCGAGGCGGTGATCGGCGTCGATGTCTTCAACGCCTATTACGATCCGGCCCTCAAGGAGGCCCGGGCGGCGCGCCTCGTTGAGCGCGCGGGCTTCGAGATGGTCCGGATGGACATCGCCGACCACGAAGCCTTCGCCGCCCTGGTGAAGATGTCGGGCGCGCGTCGGGTGGTCCATCTCGCCGCCCAAGCCGGGGTGCGCTACTCGCTCGAGAACCCGTTCGCCTATGAGCGCAGCAACCTCGCTGGGCATCTCTCGGTGCTGGAGGCCTGTCGCCACGCCGACGTGGAGCACTTGGTCTACGCCAGCTCGTCCAGCGTCTACGGCGACCGGCCGCTGAATGGCGACGGCTTCAAGGAGACCGATCCGGCCGAGAGCCCGGTGTCGCTCTACGCCGCCACCAAGCGCTCGTGCGAGCTGCTCAGCCAAAGCTACGCGCGGCTTTACGGCTTTCCGCAGTCGGGCCTGCGGTTCTTCACGGTCTACGGGCCGTGGGGCCGGCCGGACATGGCCTATTACGGCTTTACCGAGAAGATGCTGAAGGGCGAGCCGATCGAGGTCTTTGGCGAGGGCAGGATGGCCCGCGACTTCACCTATATCGACGACATCGTCGACGGGGTCCTCGGCGTGCTCGATCACCCGCCGGCGAAGGGCGGGCACGAGGTCTACAACATCGGCGACAACGACCCGGTCGGCCTGATGGACATGATCACCACGCTGGAGGCGGCGCTGGGCATCGAGGCCAAGAAGGTGTTCCGTTCGATGCAGCCAGGCGACGTCACCGCCACCTTCGCCAATATCGACAAGCTCCATGCCCTCTGCGGCTACAAGCCCAAGGTCAAGTTGGCCGAGGGATTGGCGAAGTTCGTCGCCTGGCGGCGCGCTTACGCGGGCTGAGCCTTGGCGCGCTGAGCCAGCTGATGCTCGCGCCAGGAAATGAAGAGGGTTGAGGCCACGACGATCGCCGCTCCGACCAGCGTCGCCGGCTTCGGGACCTCGTGAAACAGCAGCAGTCCCGCGCCGACGGCGAAGACGAGGCGCGTATAGTCGATCGGCGCCATGACGGCGGCTTCGCCGGCCTCCATGCCCTTGATGTAGGCGCCCTGGGTCAGGGTTCCGATCACGCCCATCGCCGCCAGGAGGCCAAGGTCGGGCCAACTCGGCCAGCGCCAGACAAAGAGCGCCGGTGGGATCGCGAAGATCAGGCCCAGCACCGCCGCGTAGACCAGCAGCACGAACGGGCTGTGGTCGCGGGTCATGACCTTCATGCCGGTGATGGTCAGGGCGAACAGGAAGGCCGAGGCCAGGGCGCAGACCTGCGGCCAGCCGATCCAGGCGCTCCATCCGCCTCCATGGGCCCCTCCCGCGCCGGGCCGCAGCATGATCAGCACGCCGATGAAGCCGACCAGCGCGGCGCCGATGCGCAGCGGCCCGATCGGCTCGCGCAGCACGAAGGCCGCAAGCGGCACGAGCCACAGCGTTCGGGTGAAGGACAGGGCGTTGGCGTCGGCCAGCGGCAGCTTCTGGTAGGCGTAGAAGCCCATGATCAGCGCCAGCACCCCGGCGCTGGAGCGGAAGATCAGGATTCCCGGCCGCGTCGTTCGGAACGCCCCGCGCCAGTCGCGGGCGATCAGCGGCAGCAGCACGATCACGCCCGCCAGCTGGCGGTAGAAGGTCTGCAGCGCCGCCGGATAGCCGGGGCCCAGGAACTTGATCAGGGTCGTCATCACCGTGAAGTCGACGGCCGAGGCCAGCATCCACAGCGCCCCGCGCAGGTTGGGGGTCAGGCTCACCCCGCCCCGCCGGACGCGATCAAGGCGGCCCGCATCTGCTCGGCCTGTTCAGGCGTGATGCCCATGGCCGCCAGGATCGGCGAGGGCGTGTTGACGTCCCAGGCGCTGCGCGGCCCGACGGTGATGCCGCCGTCGACCACGATATGCGTGCCGGTCACGAATTCGGAATCGTCGCTGGCGAGGTAGAGCGCCGCGCGGGCGATGTCCTCAGGCAGGCCTGACTTCGGGATCGGCTGAATCTTCGGGCCGATCTGGGCGACCTGAGCGGCCATCTGGTCGGCGACCTCGCGCGGCAGGCCCATCGAGGCCCCGAAGATCGAGGTGGCGATCAGGCCGGGACAGATCGCATTGACCCGGATCTTGCGCGGCGAGAGTTCAGCGGCCGCGCAGCGGCTCATGTGGATCACGGCGCACTTGGCCGTCGAATAGGCCAGGGGGCCGAAGCCCGCCTGCAGCCCCGCGATCGAAGCGGTGTTGATGATCGAGCCGCCGCCGCGCTTGGCCATCAGCGGGACGGCGTGCTTCATGCCGATCGCTGGGCCGCGGACCAGCAGGGCGAAGGTCTTGTCCCAGCCGTCGACCGTCATGTCCTCGACCCCGGCCGGCGTGCCGCCGTGGCCGGCGTTGTTGAACAGGATGTCGAGCCCGCCGAAGGCGCTTTCGGCCAGGCCCAAGGCGGCGGCCACGTCGGCTTCCGAGGTCACGTCGCAGCGGACGTAGCGGACGCGGTCGGGGAAGCGCTTTTCCAGCATCGCCCCCTTCTCGTCCTGCAGGTCGGCGGCGACGACGAGCGCGCCTTCCGCCACGAACAGTTCGACCGTTCCGAGCCCGATGCCCGAGCAGCCCCCGGTGACGACGGCGACCTTGCCGTTCAGACGTCCGACCATGGCGTTTCCCTCCGCGCTGTCCGACCTCTCATGGATCGGTGATCATTGATCATCTTCGCGAAGCGCGGGCGTCTTGGCTAGAGCGCCATACCCGAAAAGGCGTGTTGGTCGGTGGTGGGCGGCAACTCGGCAAGCGCGGCGACGGCGCCGTAAGGCCCCTGTCCGTCGCCGCGCCTGCCTAGCGTCACCTTGCGCCCCCTGAGGCGGCCTCGACGCGGAAGTCCCGTGTCGGGGCGTGAGCGGCCCGGCCATCCGCCGCTTTGCTCGGTGGGGTGAGCGTCTTCGGCGGCGACCGAACCGGGGGCACAATCGCCGAGCAACCTGTCTGCTTCGCTAAGAAGGACGATTAGCGAACCTTAACCAAGCCCGACGAAACGTGGTTAATCGATCGTGATCACCACCTTGCCCATCGCCTTGCGGCTGGAGAGGTGAGCGATGGCCTCGCCGGCCCGCGCCAGGGGGAAACGCTCGGACACGTAGGGCCGGATCTTGCCCGCCGCGTAGAGGTCCATCAGGTCCTTCAGGTTGGCCGCGTGGCCCTTGGGATCGCGCGCCACGGCCGCGCCCCAGAACACCCCGACGATGTCGCACGACTTCAAGAGGGTCAGGTTCAGCGGCACCTTCGGAATGCCCGACGGGAAGCCGATCACCAGGAAGCGGCCCTCCCAGCCCGAGGCGCGGATCGCCGCTTCGGAATAGTCGCCGCCGACCGCGTCATAGGCCACGTCCCAGCCGTTCGACCCGCAGGCGCCCTTGAAGAGCTCGGCCAGGGCCTTCTGGCCGTCCTTGTCGAACGGGCCGCGAGGATAGACGACGCCGCTGTCGGCGCCGTGCTTGATGGCGAGGTCGACCTTCTCCTGGCTGGAGGCGGCGGCCACGACCTTGGCGCCCATGGCCTTGGCCAGCTCCACGGCCGCCAGGCCCACGCCCCCGGCCGCACCCAGCACCAGCAAGGTCTCGCCGGCCTTCAGATGGCCGCGGTCCTTCAGCGCGTAGTACGAGGTGCCGTAGGTCAGGACGAAGGCGGCGGCCTCGTCGAACGGCATGTTGTCGGGGATGTGGGTGCAGCGGCCCTCCTCCAGGGCCAGCTTCTCGGCGTAGCCGCCCCAGCCGGTCGAGGCCAGCACCCGGTCGCCGACCTTGAAGCGGGTCACGCCTTCGCCGACGGCGGCGATCACGCCCGAGACCTCGCCGCCCGGCGCGAAGGGGCGCGGCGGCTTGAACTGGTACTTGTCCTCGATGATCAGCACGTCGGGGTAGTTGACGCCGCAGGCCTTGACGTCGATCAGCACCTGACCGGGGCCAGCGACGGGATCGGGGAGCTCCTCCAGCACCAGGGTCTCGGGGCCGCCGACCGCCTTGCTGAGCACCGCCTTCATCTCGCCTCTCCCTGCGATTGTCTTTAATCAAGGCCGGGACGCTAGCGCGGGACGCGTCGCCAAGGAAGCAGAATGTCAAACAAGTGTTTTAGCCTCGCCCTGCACGGCGGCGCCGGCGCGAAACGGGGTCACGACTACGCCGTCGAGATCGCCCACATGCGCGGCCTGGTCGAGGCCGCCCGCGACCGCCTGGCGGCCGGCGCCAGCGCCCTGGACGTCGCCGTCGAGACCGTCGTCGCCCTCGAAGCCAGCGGCCTCTATATCGCCGGCCGCGGCGCCTCGCCCAACGCCGACGGCGAATACGAGCTCGACGCCAGCCTGATGGATGGAGCGACGCGCCTGGCCGGCTCGGTCGCCGCCCTGCAAGGCTTCAAGAGCCCGATCCTGGCCGCCCGCGCGGTGATGGAGCACACGCCCCACGTGATGCTGGCCGGCCAGGGCGCGATCGACTTCGCCGCCGAGCAGTGCCTCGAGACCGTCGAGGATCCGGACGCCTGGTTCACCCGCGCCGGCGCCTTCGAGGACAACCATCCGCCGGACGCCTTGCCTACCGGCACGGTCGGCTGCGTGGTCCGCGACGCCGAGGGGCGCCTGGCCGCCGCCACCTCGACCGCCGGCGTGTTCGGCAAGCGGCCCGGCCGGGTCGGCGACTCGCCGGTGATCGGGGCGGGGACCTATGCCGACGCTCACGCCGCCGTCTCCTGCACCGGCCAAGGCGAGTATTTCATCCGCGCCGCCGTCGCCGCCCAGATCGCCCATCGCGTCCGCTTCGGCGGCGAGGGGCTGGAGGCCGCGGCCCTGCAATACTTCCGGCAATCCGAGCAGATTCCTTCCGCGCTCAGGATCGCGGTGGCCGAGCATCGTGTCGCCGGTGGCGGGCGCCACTGGCGCGTGGGCGGCGTGCTCGCGCAGTTCTTGCCGACCTCCCCGGAGCGCATGCGGCAGGCCGATCTCGACCCCGGCGATGCGCCGGCCGGCACGATCCGGCATGTGGTGGCGGAGGACGATGCCTGGGTGGAGGCGCGCGCACTGGTCGAGACCACCGAGGACATCGAACTCGTCGACCCCGAACTGGGGCTCGACCGGCTGCTCTATCGCCTCTTCAACGAACGCGGGGTGATCGTTTCGGATCCCGTCGCGATGCTCGACGAGTGCCGCTGCTCGGAGGAGCGCATCCGCGAGACCTTGCAGCAGTTCCCGGCCGATGAAGTTGCCGGGATGCGCGAAGATGACGGCATGATCGCCGTCACCTGCGAATTCTGCGCGCGCAAATACCGCCTCGCGCTCAGTTGACCGTGCGCGGCGCGAAGGGCGCATCCAGCGAGAAGGCGGGGATCGCCACCTCGAAACGCCGGCCATCCGCCGCCACCATCTCGTAGCTGCCGACCATGATACCGTGACCGGACGCCAGCGGGCAGCCCGAGGAATAGCGGAAGATCTCGCCGGGCTTCAGGATCGGCTGCTCACCGACGACGCCGAGGCCGCGCACATGCTCGGTGCGGCCGCCGCCATCGGTGATCTCCCAGTGCCGCGCACGAAGCTGGACGGTGTCATCGGAGAGATTGCGGATCTCGACGGCGTAGACCCAGAAGAACTCGCCGATTTCCGGTCGCGAGCGCTCGGGCGCGTATTCGGGTTCGACAGTGACTTCGATGCTTTCCGTGACGGCGCGATACATCGGCTTCAGGCCTGCTCTTGTGGCGTTTCCCGGCCAAAGCATGCCTTCGGTGCGGCAAGGCGTCAATCAGGGGCGGATTTCCTGAAAATCTGGGGACCGAGGACTGCGGCGGTGTGCGATTGGTTGCCATGCCCGGAGGCCTGCTGTAGCGATCTCCAACCGGTTTGAGGGGCAATCACGTGAGCGGTACCGCGGCAGAGGCAGGGATTTTCTCGGATGCGATGATCGAGGGCCTCGTGGCCGATCGCGCGATCCTGCTGCCGATGCCGCTGGCGAACGGGCAGGTGCAGCCGGCAAGCCTCGACCTCCG
>NZ_CALCDX010000175.1 GCF_937900395.1 uncultured Caulobacter sp. | reverse complement strand
GCGGTGATGGACATGTTCACCAACAACAACGTGGTGCTGGGGACGCGCACGATCGGCGGGGAGGGCGGAACCTTCACCCTCGTCGGGCCAGGGCAGGGGTCAGCCGGACCCAACCCAACCCGGATCGCCACGCCGCACGCCTGGCTGCTGCTGCGCGTGCTCACCGACGGCGGTGATGACCTGGCCGCCGCGCACAAGGCGCAGGACGGTTTCGCGCTGACCGGGCCGCCGGCGGCGTCCGCTCCTGTCTACGCCACCCGCGACGCCGCGCCGGACGCCTACTTCGCCGCTGCTCGCGCGCTGCTCGCCAGCGATCCGGCCCCGCCGAGCGACCTGCGCATCCTCCGCCGAACGGCCGCCTTCCTCGGCGCGAGGCCCTTCGATCCGGCCGCGGCCGCCGAGGGCGTCGACGAGGCGCGGCTGATCACCCAGTTCGCCAAGGGGCGCCAGACCTTCACGGGCGGCTGGTCTTATCCGCGCCCGAACCTGGGCGACTACGGGCAGGACTATCTCTATCGCGCCATCGTCGCCCTGCAGGGCCTGGGCGGCGCTGCCGGTGGCCGAGGCGATGTACATGAAGGCCGCCGGCGACGACGGCGCGGGTCTGTTCACGGGCGATGGCCTCTATCGCCTGAGCCTGCCGGCGCATCTGCCTCTGGACGGCTTCTGGTCGCTGTCGATGTACGAGGCCACGACCGACGGCCAGTTCTTCTTCACCGACAATCCGCTGAAGCGCTACACGATCGGCGACCGCACGCCGGGCCTGAAGCGCAATGCGGACGGGGGCCTGGACATCTGGATCGGCCGCGCCGACCCCGGCGGCGAGCGCTCGGCCAACTGGCTGCCCGCGCCGAAGACCGGGCCATTCGCCATGTACCTGCGCGCCTATCTGCCCCGGGCCGAACTGCTGGATGGCCGCTACCGCCTGCCGCCCGTGACCAAGGTCTAGCTTGTAGGCCTGATCAGGGCTCGACCCGGGCGGCGCTCGGCGGCAAAGTCGCGCCGACTCGTTCCTGAGGAGACCTTCCGATGAAGACCCGCGCCGCCGTCGCCTTCGAAGCCAAGAAGCCGCTGGAGATCGTCGAGGTCGACCTCGAAGGGCCCAAGGCCGGCGAGGTGATGATCGAGATCAAGGCGACGGGCGTCTGCCACACCGACGCCTACACGCTGGACGGTCTCGACAGCGAGGGCATCTTCCCCTCGATCCTGGGCCACGAGGGCGCGGGCGTGGTGGTCGAGGTCGGCGCCGGCGTGACCAGTGTGGCCGTCGGCGACCACGTGATCCCGCTCTACACGCCTGAGTGCCGCCAGTGCAAAAGCTGCCTCTCGGGCAAGACCAACCTGTGCACCGCGATCCGCGCGACCCAAGGCAAGGGCCTGATGCCCGACGGCACCAGCCGCTTCTCGTACAAGGGCCAGCCGATCTATCACTACATGGGCTGCTCGACCTTCTCGAACTACACGGTTCTGCCTGAGATCGCCGTGGCCAAGATCCGCCGCGACGCGCCGTTCAAGACCGCCTGCTACTGCGGCTGCGGCGTGACCACCGGCGTCGGCGCCGTGACCAACACCGCCAAGGTCGAGCCCGGCGCCAACTGCATCGTCTTCGGCCTGGGCGGCATCGGCCTGAACGTCATCCAGGGCCTGAAGCTGGTCGGCGCCAACATGATCGTCGGCGTCGACATCAATCCGGACCGCGAGGAATGGGGCCGCAAGTTCGGCATGACCCACTTCGTCAACCCGAAGGACGTGCAAGGCGACCTCGTCGCGCATCTGGTGGCTCTGACGGACGGCGGCGCGGATTACACCTTCGACGCCACTGGAAACACCGGCGTCATGCGCACGGCGCTGGAAGCCTGCCATCGCGGCTGGGGCGAGAGTATCATCATCGGCGTGGCCGAGGCGGGGAAGGAGATCTCGACCCGTCCGTTCCAGCTGGTCACCGGCCGTGTCTGGCGCGGCACGGCCTTCGGCGGCGCGCGCGGTCGCACCGACACGCCGAAGATCGTCGACTGGTACATGGACGGTAAGATCCAGATCGACCCGATGATCACCCACGTCCTGCCGCTGGAAGAGATCAACAAGGCCTTCGACCTGATGCATGCGGGCGAGAGCATCCGGACCGTGGTGACGTTCTAGGTTTAACGCTCCCTCCCCCTTGATGGGGGAGGGTAGGGTGGGGGTGACCGCGACGGCTGACGCCGCGCGCCTTCGCCTGCTCGGTAGATCACCCCCATCCCCGACCCTTCCCCCATCAAGGGGGAAGGGAGAGGAGACAATCCATGACCGTCGAAACCCTCTCCACTCACCGCGTCCACGGCGGAACGCTGCGATACTGCAAGCATGACAGCACCAGCACCGGCACGCCGATGAAGTTCACGGTGTGGACGCCGGACGGAGAGGGGCCTTTTCCCTATCTCGTCTGGCTGTCGGGCCTGACCTGCACCGAGGACAATTTCACGGTGAAGTCGGGCGTCTACGAACACGCCGCCCGGCATGGGATCGCCATCGTCGCGCCTGACACCAGCCCCCGGGGCGAGGGCGTGGCGGACGATCCGGCCTACGACCTGGGGCAGGGCGCGGGCTTCTATGTCGACGCCACCCAGGCGCCGTGGGCGCCGCACTTCAAGATGCATTCCTACGTCACTGGCGATCTGCTGGTGGCGGTCGAGGGCGCGTTCCCGCTGGACGGCGCTCGCAGGGGGATCTTCGGACACTCGATGGGCGGCCACGGCGCCCTGACCATCGCGCTGAAGCACCCCGGGCTCTTCAGGTCGGTCAGCGCCTTCGCGCCGATCGTCTCGCCGCTGAACTGCCCGTGGGGCGACAAGGCGCTGACGGCCTACCTCGGCCCCGACCGCGCCGCCTGGCGGCCGCACGACGCCTGCGCCCTGATCGAGGACGGCAAGGGCGGCGGCTTCGACGACATCCTGATCGACCAGGGCCTCGCGGACAATTTCCTGGAGAGCCAGCTGAAGCCCGAACTGATCGAAGCCGCCGCCGCCAAGGCCGGCCGCAAGGTCACGGTCCGCCGCCAGGAAGGCTACGACCACAGCTACTTCTTCATCACGACCTTCATCGCCGACCACCTGGCGTTCCACGCCGCCCGGCTCTAAGCGCGGGCGACGGCCTTGTCGGTGACAAGGCAAGGGGCGTGGAACAGGACGCGGCTCCAGGCCCCGCGGATCGTGCGGATCGCGACGATGACCCAGATGACGGCCAACGCCGCGATCAGCGACTGGCCCATCGCGCCCAGGGCGCGGATGGGCAGGAGGTGGGCCAGCTTCAGCGTGGCCAGGGTGAAGACGCCGAGCGGGAAGGTGTAGCCCCACCAGCCCAGATTGAACGGCAGACCGACGCGCAGTTGCCGCACCGTGATCAGGGCCGCCATCGTCAACCACCACAGGCCATAGCCCCACAGCAGCAGTCCGCCCAAGAGGCTGGCGCCGCGAAAGGCGACCGCGTAGCTCGCCAGGCCGTTCTGGCTCAGCACGGCGGGCGCGGCTTCGCCGAGCACCATCAAGGCGAGGGCGCCGGTGCCGATGGGGCCCAGGGCCAGCCAACTGGTCGCCGCCATGCCCGCCTCTGGCAGCTTGTGCAGCGCCATCCGCAGCAGCAGAACGGTCAGGATGCTGAGCGCCAGAGGGACCGACAGGGCCCAGAGGACGTAGCTGGTGGTCAGGACGTCCAGCCTGGCCGCCGGATCAGCCAGGTGGGGGATCAGCAGGGCGCCGCTAGCCGCGGCCACCTCGGACGGCACGATCGGCAGCAGCCACACAGCCGTCATCCGCTCGATGCCGTGGTCCTGGCGCGTGAACATCAGCAAGGGGATGACCAGGCCGCAGGCGATCGCCAGCAGGACGTCGATCCGCCACAAGACGTCGGCGATCGCGATGGCGCGCGGGCCCAGCAGGTCCGGGCCGAAGAGCAGGAAGCCGTTGACGATCGTCGCCAGCCCCATCGGGGCGCAGCCGAAGAACATCGACATCACCGGGTGTTCGAAGATCCTCCGGGCCTCGCGCGGGAACAGCGCCCAGCGCGCGGCGTAGAGACCGCTGAACACGCAGAACAGCAGAATATTGACCAGCCAGAGCGCCTGGCCGAGCGGACGCAGCGGCGTCTGGGCCAGGACGACGGCTAGCACGCCGGTGCCCATGGTGACGGCGAACCAGTTGGGCGTGAACGGGCGCACGATCTCGTCTTGCAGGCGGGAGAGGCCAGGGCGACGGTTAGTCATGAGACGATCCTTTCGCCCGGCGTCATGCGCCAAAGAAATCGTTCAATCCAACGCGTTGTTTATGTAATATCGTTCGATTTTATAGAACGTTTTGGATCGCGCCCAGGAAGGCCTCTCCCGCCTTGCTGCGCCAGCGGTCCCTATGGCGCACCAGCCAATAGTCGCGCGGCGGCAGGTCAAAGGCGACCTCGACCAGCGTTCCGGCCGCGAGGCTCGCCGCCGCGACGCTACGCGACAGAACGCCCGCGCCCATGCCGGCCTCGATCGCGCCGCGTACGGACTCGTTGTCGGGAAGGGTTACGGCCACCGACGCGCCGGCGGTATCGACGCCGGCCGAGCTCAGCAACAGGTCGAAGGCGGCGCGGGTGCCCGAGCCCGGTTCGCGCAACACCCATTCGGTCTTGGTGAGATCGGTCGCCTTGGGGCGATAGTTGGCCCAAGCATGCTCGGGCGAGACCAGGATCACCGGCTGATCCTGATCAACGACGCTGAGCTCCAGAGCCGGGTTCTCGACCGCACCCTCGACGAAGCCGAGTTCGGCCAGTCCCTCGGCCACCGCCTCGGCGACCTGGCGGGTGTTGCCGATGGTGACGTCCAGGACGATCCCGGGCCAGGCGCGCCGGAAGGCGGCCAGTCGGGCGGGGAGCCAATAGCTGGCGATCGTCTGGCTGGCCTGGATCGCCAGTCGCCCCCGGGAGAGGTCGCCCAGGTTCGTGAGCGCGGCTTCGGCGGCCTCGGCCCGCGCCAGCACCGCCTTGGCCTCGGACAGGAAGGCTTGGCCGGCGGGGTTCAGGACAATGCTGCGTCCGACCCGGTCAAACAGCGAGACGCCGTGCCGGTTCTCCAGCGCCGCCACCGCGCTCGACACCGCCGATTGGGTGAGGTTCAGCTCGCGCGCCGCCTGGGTGACATGCTGCCGCTCGGCCACGGCGACGAAGATGCGAAGCTGCTCGAGGGTCATGGCGCAGGTTTAGGCCGCGCGGCCGTTGGGGTCCACGCCGACCGGTTGTGACTCTTTCGTAATTCATCCTGGGTTCAGGCGGTGAACGGCCTTCTCACGGTCAAGCTGACTGGAGGGGAAATCCATGAAACTCGCATCGCTCGCCGCCGTTGCCCTGGTGGGCTTGAGCACGTCCGCCTGCGTGATCATCGACGCTGATGAGGGCCATCACGACGTCTCTGTGACCCGGGGCGCGTCGGCGGGGCTTGAGCCGCTGCAGGCCGTCCGCGTGGAACGCGACGACCTGGTGATCAGGGTCTCGTCAAACGGCTGCACGCGATCAGATGACTTCGCCGTGGAAAGCCAGCGCCGCGACGGCCTGACCGCCTTCACCTTCACCCGCAAGCGGCCCGACATGTGCCGGGCCCTGATCGCGGAGGGCGTCGAGCTGCGCTATCCCCTGGAGACGTTCGGCGTGGAGCGCGGCGGCCAGATCCGCGTGCGCAATCCGTTGGTGCGGCCCTGTCCCGGAAAGGGCGGGGAAGATTGACTCCCCGGCCGCCTTCGCTCATAAACCGCGCCTTCACGCCGCCGGCTCGCCGCGCGGCGCGATGAGCTTATGACGGATTGACCCGAAGCCGCCGTTGCAATCGCACCTCTCTCGAGGGGAGCCGGCCCGGATCGTTAGAAAGAACGACTATGTCGAAGCGCCATAGCGCCAAGTACAAAATCGACCGCCGCATGGGTGAAAACCTGTGGGGCCGTCCGAAGTCCCCGGTCAACCAACGCTCGTACGGTCCCGGCCAACACGGCCAGCGCCGCAAGAGCAAGGTGTCGGACTTCGGTCTGCAGCTGCGCGCCAAGCAAAAGCTGAAGGGCTACTACGGTAACCTGACCGAAAAGCAGTTCGCCCGCACCTACGAGGAAGCCGCCCGTCGCAAGGGCAACACCTCGGAGAACCTGATCGGCCTGCTGGAATCGCGCCTGGACGCCATCGTCTACCGCGCCAAGTTCGTGCCGACCCCGTTCGCGGCTCGCCAGTTCGTCAACCACGGCCACGTCCTGGTCAACGGCAAGCGCGTCAACATCCCGTCGTACCGCTGCAAGGCTGGCGACGTGATCACCGTCCGTGAAAAGTCGCGCAACATGGCCCTGGTGCTGGAGTCGCTGGCCTCGAACGAACGTGACTTCTGCGAGTACGTCTCGGTCGAAGCCAAGTCGATGACCGCCACCTTCGTCCGCGCTCCGGAACTGTCGGAAGTTCCGTACCCGGTGAAGATGGAACCGAACCTCGTCGTCGAATTCTACGCTTCGTAAGCGTCGGATCCGAAACGATACGGAAAAGGCCCTGGAGCGATCCGGGGCCTTTTTTGTTTTCCGCCCCTTGAAGCCGATCTCAAGGCCGCCTAGCTGTAGGACAGCGGGACCGGGCCCCTCTGGCGAGCGATGCAAGCGCTCGTGATGTCGGACCGCATCGGGTGTTCTCGATGTCTTGGGTCCGGCCGCCTATGCCCCCCTCCCCAAAAGGCGCCGTTCGAGGCCGGGAACACCCGATCCATCCCTTTTTGGACCGGAGGTTCCGTATGCCGCTTCTGATGTGCCCCAATTGCGACGCCTCGATGCAGAGCGTCCAGCGCGCCGGCGTGGAGTTCGACATGTGCGCGCGCTGCCGGGGCGTGTGGCTGGATCGCGGGGAGCTAGAGAAGCTGATGGCGCTGGAACGCGAGGAGACGCAGGCGGTCTATGGCCAGCCGCGACCCTACAGCCGACCCGACCACCACCACGATCACAGGCCGTCCGGCTATCGCCGCGACGAGGACGACCATCGCGGCGGGGCCTACGGCTATAAGAAGAAAAAGCGCTTCGACCTGTTCGACATCTTCGACTGACAGCCAGACCGATGAACCACTTCAAGACCTACATGCTGCTCGCGGGCCTCACGGCCCTGTTCGCCGGCGCCGGCTATCTGATCGGCGGCCCGACCGGGATGGCGATCGCCCTGGCCCTGGCCGTGGCGATGAACGCCTTCTCGTACTGGAACGCAGACAAGATCGTGTTGCGCACCTATGGCGCGGTCGAGGTCGACGAGACGCATCCCGAACCGCTGATCCGCAACTATGCCGCCGATGTCGCCGAGATGGCCGCCAAGGCCGGTCTGCCGCGCCCACGCATCACGATCATCGACAGCGTCCAGCCCAACGCCTTCGCCACCGGTCGCGATCCGGCCCATGCGGCCGTCGCCGCCACCACGGGCCTGCTGTCGCTGCTGACCCGCGACGAGATCCGGGGCGTGATGGCGCACGAGCTGGCTCACGTGAAGAACCGCGACACCCTGACCATGACCGTGACGGCCACGATCGCCGGCGCGATCTCGGCCCTGGCCAATTTCGCGTTCTTCTTCGGCGGTTCGCGCGACGAGGAGGGCAATGGCGGCGGCATCGGCGGGATGATCGGCGCGATCGCCATCGCTATCCTGGCGCCGATCGCCGCCATGCTGGTGCAGATGGCGATCAGCCGCTCGCGCGAATACGAGGCCGACCGCATCGGCGCCCAGATCGCCGGCGACCCCGACTCCCTGGCCCGCGCGCTGGAGAAGATCGAAGCCTATGCGCGCGGCGGCTACGAGAACGTCCAGGCCGAGCGCAATCCGGCCACGGCCCACATGTTCATCATCAACCCGCTGGCCGGGAAGGGCGCGGACAACCTGTTCTCGACCCACCCGGCGACCCACAACCGCGTCGAGGCGCTGATGCGCCTGGGCGTGGGCCAGGGCGCGCGGCGCGCGGCGGTTCCGGTCTCTGAGCCCGCCGTACGGCCTTCAGGCTTGGGACGGCAGACCGGCCCCTGGGGCTGATGGCCTAGGGCGAGATCGGCGGCAGGCGACCGTATTCCCAGGACCAGGGTGCGCCGGTCTCGCCCAGCGCGGCCTTGACCAGGGCGGGGATGATCCGCTGGCCGACGCCGCTGTTGGTCAGGATGACCACGCAGCGGCGGCCCTGGTCGACGCAGACCAGCATATTGTCGGTGATGTCGTTGTGGCCGCCCTTCAGGAAGGCCGGGCCCTGGGACCCTCGATAGACGACGACCCCGATGCCCGCCGCCAGTCCGATCTTGGCGTTGTCGGGGTTTTCCTCCGTGGTCAGCGTTGGAAACTCGTGGGCGCTCTTGATCGGCAGGCTAGGCTTCACGAACTCGGCGCGCGCCTTCGCTGAGAGACCCCAGCCTGACGCCATGGCGGCCGCCAGCTTGCCCATGTCTTCGATCGTCGCGTCCAGCGAGCCCGCCGCCTTGACGCTGGACCGGTCGTCGTGCGGCTCCCACTTGCCGTTCTCGTCCTGGCCGTCCGCGAGATTCCCGGCGAAGTCGTCGCGCCAGATCATGCTGGATCGGGTCATGCCCAGTGGTTGGAACAACCGGCGGTCCATGTCCTCGCCGACCTTCAGGCCTAGCCCTTGCTCGATGACGAACTGCATCAGGTTGATGCCTTCGCCTGCGTAGGCGTAGCGGCTGCCGGGCTGAAACTTGATGTCCAGCTTCTCGTCGGGGTTCAGCCAGCGGAAGTTCGGAAAGCCGGCCGAATGGGTCATCAGCATCCGCGGTGTGATCTCGCGCCAGCGCGGATCGTTCGCCAGGTCGGCATAGGCCTTGTAGTCGGGCAGGGGCTTTGGAAGGTAGGTCGCGACCGGCTTGTCCAGATCCAGCTTGCCCTCGTCGACCAGCATCATGACGTAGTAGGCGAACGTCGCTTTGGTCAGGGACGCGGCATACATGATGGTGTCCGGCGTCAGAGGATCGCCCTTGGCGTTGCGGACGCCGCTGGCCTTGAGGTGGGTGAGCTTGCCATTTTCGACGAGCGCCATCGCGACGCCGGGGACCTTGCCGGCCTCTCTCAGCCGATCGATCTCGGCGTCGAGCTTGCGATAGTCGGCCGCGAAAGCCGGAGAGATCGATGCGCTGGCCATCAGCGCGGCGAGGCTCAGAGACAAGAAAGCGAAACGAACGCGCACGAACCCTCTCCCCAAGGCTGGTCAGGCGGCCAGCGGCGCGCGATCTTCAACCGAGTTCGAGCGGTTCGCATAGAGGTCGATGAGCGCGAGGTGTTCACGCAGAGGTTTCGTCCTGGCCGGAGCGGCTTTCGTTCTGGCCGGCTGCGCGACCACGCCCCGGCTGGTTCCCGGCGAGACCTGGCCCGAGCTTGAGCCCTTGCTCGCGGTCTCGCTCGGTCGGCGCGCCGTGACGATCCGGATCGAGAGCCGGGGCTGCGCCGACCGCGCCAACATGGTGTTCCGGGTGGACCGTAAGGACGGCCGGGCGGTGGTCGCCTTCGCCCGCCGACGCTTGGAGACGTGCAAGGGGCCGAAAGGCTGGGCTGATCTGACCTTCAGCTATGAGGAGTTGGGCCTGAAGCGCGGCGAGCGGATCGTCATCGCGAACCCGATCGTCAGCCCTTCGGCGTGAACCGCTCGACCATCCAGGGCAAGACGCGGGCGGGTCGCTTGGCGGCGATGTCGATGAGGACCCAGTCGGTGCGGCTCTGGGCGCACATCTCGCCATCGGGGCCGTCAATGCGGACGTAGCGCTCGAAGCGCGGGCCCTTGAGCTCGCCGACCCAGGTGTAGCCGACGGCGGTCTCGCCCAGGAGAAGCTCGCGGCGGTAGTCGATCTCGTGGCGGCGCGCGACCCAGCTCCAGGGCGCGCGCTGCTCTTCGCTGGCCCAAGCCTCCCAATGCGCGATGGCCAGGTCCTGGGCCCATCCCAGATAGACCACGTTGTTGACGTGGCCGTTGGCGTCGATGTCCGACGCCTGGGGCTGGAAGGTCAGGGAGAAAGCGTCCGTGGGCGGGACGAACAGCCGGCTCACGCGCGTCGCCGCGCGTTGTTTTTAGAGGGCGAGCCCCCCAAGCGGCGAACCGCTATGCACTTCGCCTGAGGGCTCACGCAGCGAGGACGCCCTGTTCGCTCAGGAAGGTCTTCAGCTCGCCCGACTGGAACATTTCGCGGACGATGTCGCTGCCGCCGACGAACTCGCCCTTCACATAGAGCTGCGGGATGGTCGGCCAGTCGGTGAAGGTCTTGATGCCCTGGCGCAGGTCGTCGTCCTGCAGGACGTCGACGCCGACGAACTCGACGCCCAGGTGGTCGAGGATCTGCACGACGACCGACGAGAAGCCGCAGCGCGGCTGGTCCGGCACGCCCTTCATGAACACCACGACCGGAT
>NZ_CALCDX010000174.1 GCF_937900395.1 uncultured Caulobacter sp. | reverse complement strand
GACAGCACGGCGTATTGCGCGAAGCCGCCCAGCCGCGCGCCGCCGACGACGGCGTCGCCGACCGCCAGGCTCGTCACGCCCTCGCCCAGCGCCGCGACCTCGCCGGCGAGATCCAAGCCGGGCGTGAAGGGCAGGGGCGGTTTGAACTGGTACTCGCCGCGCGTCATCAGGAGGTCCGGGAAGTTCACGCTGGCCGCCCGCACGCGCACCAGGACCTCGCCGGGGCCGGGGGAAGGCGTCGGGACCTCGCGCACCGCGCAGCCGCCGAAGTCGGGCGCCAAGGCCTCGACGACGAGGGCGCGCATGGTGGGGGGGATTGAACTCACGTTCTCTCCTTCAATCCGACCTCCCCGGCGAATGCCGGGGCCCAGATTCAGCCTGAGCGGTTTGGGGTGATCCGAGATACGCCTCGTCCAAACATCGGACGCCCCCGGGTTCGATCTGGGCCCCGGCATTCGCCGGGGAGATCGGATGTTTGGCTCAGTTGCTCGCCTCGAACGTCTCGCGCACCAGCCCCGCGATCTCCCGACACGCCGCATCCGCCGCCGGGATCGCGCCGGTGAAGGCGGTGAAGGCGTGGGCCAGGCTGTCGTAGCGGCGATAGCGCACCGGCACGCCGGCGGCCTGCAGGCGCTTGGCGTAGGCCTCGCCCTGGTCGGTCAGGGGGTCGAAGCCGGCGGTGGCGATCACGGCGGGGGCCAGGCCCGAGAGGTCCTCGGTGCGGTCCGGCGACAGGCGCGGATCGGCCGGGTCGGCGTCGGCGCCCATATAGTGGCCCATGAACCATTCCATGGTCTCGCGGGTCAGCGGATAGGCGTCGCCGAAGGTGGTCATGGACGGCGTCTCGCTGGCCACGTCCACGGCCGGATAGATCAGGATCTGGGCCGACGGCTGGGGCTCGCCCTTGCGCTTCATCTCCTGGGCGACGATGGCCGAGAAGTTGCCGCCCATGCTGTCGCCGCCGATGGCCGGCGGGGCCGCCGAAGCGCCGAACCGGGCGGTGTTGTCGCGGGCCCAGCGATAGGCGGCCAGCACGTCCTCGAGGCCCGCCGGGAACTTGTGGTCGGGCGCCAGGCGATAGTCGACCGAGATCACCGCCGTGCGGACGATCCTGGCCAGGATCGAGCAGAAGGCGTGGCAGGTCTCCAGATCGCCGATCACCCCGCCGCCCATGTGGGCGTAGACGATCAGCGGGGCGTGGATGTCCTGAGCCTCGGGGCGATAGGCGCGGCAGGGGATCGGACCGTTGGGGCCTTCGACCGAGAGGCTCTCGGTGCGCACGCCGGGCTCCAGCGGCCCCTGGACGGCGGCCAGGCCCCGGGCGCTGCCCGCCACGGCCTCGGCCGGCGTCAGGCTGGACATGGGGGGGAGTTTCTTGGCCGCGTGGGCGAAGAACTGGAAGCGGGGGTCGAGCGTCCGGCCGCCCTTGTAGACGACGCCGCCGCCCGACATGGCCCGCAGGATCGGGCTGGGCAGCGACAGGATCAGCTTCAGTATGGCTTTTTGCGTGGCGTCCGAGGCCATGTTTCCCCCTCTATTTTGTTCTTATAGTTTCGGCAGGGCGGGCACGCCGCCCAGGATCAGCTTGACGGCGAAGTCCGCGGCGCCGGCGGTGTCGACCGGCCGCCGCTCCAGCATCTTGTCGCCCAGCTCGCGGGCGATCGCGATGCAGGCCGAGGTCAGGTAGTCCAGGTCCACCGGTGGGGCGTTGTCGTGGGCCAGCACCCGGGCGAAGGCCTCGCGGACCTCATCGAATACGGCGGCCAGCTCGGGCGTCGAGCGGGCGTGCGGCACGGGCTCGCCGGGGGGACGATTGATGTGCCAGCTCTCCTGCTCCTTGGCCAGGAACTCGAAATAGGCCAGCACGGCCCCGCGCAGGAACGACTGGAAATCGTCAGCCTTCTCGGATTCGGCGCGCAGCAGCGGACGGAAGCGGCGGGCGCCGTCGTCGGCCAAGGCGTCGAACACCTCCTCCTTGGACTTGTAGTAGTTGTAGAAGGTGCCCGAGGCCAAACCCGTGCGGCGGATGATGTCGCGCACCGTGGCGGCGTCATAGCCCAGCTCGCCGAACACCTCGCGCGCCGCATCGAGGATGGCCTGGCGGTTGGCGGTCTTGGTCCGCTCGCGCTTGCCCGGCCGCTGGTCGATGTGGGGCTTGGGGAAATAGGCGATATTCGACATGGGGCCCGACTCGGAGATGGCGCGATCATGACGCGCCGTCAGGATGACAGCCCTAGTCCGAGGCGGGACGCAAGTGTTTGGCTTCGACTTTAAATATTCCGACCTCCCCGGCGAATGCCGGGGCCCAGATCTCAAACGTCTTTCGTGATCGGAAAAGCTCCGAGCTTTTAGAGCCCACCCCTTGCGCTTTTCCATCTGGGCCCCGGCATTCGCCGGGGAAGTCGGTGTGGGGAGAGCTTTCACAACGGCTTCACCGGCTGCTCGATGTCGTAGACGGCCTCGCTGATCGCTTCGAGCTTCTCGCGGTACAGGGCCTGGGCGTCGTGGAGGCCTTGGTTGTACCAGTAGGGGCCCAGCCGCTCGGTCACGAAGTCCAGCAGGAACTCGGCGTCGAAGCCCTTCACCTCCAGATCCAGCTCGTCCCGCAGATAGTGCGAGAGGCCGGCGACCAGCTTGGCGCGGGTGTCCTTGTCGAAGGTGATCTTGGGCATGCTCGGCTTTCTCTCAGCGTGTCATCCCGGCCGTAGCGTAGCGGAGAGCCGGGACCCAGGGGCAACCGTTATGCCGCCGGCCCCTGGGTCCCAGATAGCGCTGCGCGCTTCCGGGATGACACACGTTTTACTCTGCGGCCAAAGCCTCACCCTTCTCCGTTGCCCGCGCCGCCACCGGCAGCTTGCCGCCAGCGCTCCGCGCCCGCGCCTCGCCCTTGGCGATCTCCTTTTTCAGGTCGGCGCAATAGACGTTGAAGTCGACCTGGATGGTGTGGCGGGCGGACTCGTAGAAGTGGCCGGTGTGGCGCTGCTCGTCCTTGGCGATGATCTTCTCCATTTCGGCGCGCGGCGGCGGCGCGTACTGGCCGGCCAGATAGGCGGCGGCCAGCTTCGCCTGCTGCTCGGCGAAGTTCACCAGGGTCGGCAAGGGCTGGGCGAGGCCCATGAAGAACAGGTTCGGGATGCCCGGCTTCATCATCCGCTTGAACAGCGGGAAGCGGTGGTCGGCGTCGGGCAGCAGCTCAGGATCGTCGAAGAACGGAAAGCTGATCTTGTAGCCGGTGGCGAAGATGATGGCGTCGACGTCCTCGACGCTGTCGTCGGCGAAGCGGACGCGCTTGCCCTCCAGCGCCTTGATCGCCGGCTTGAACTTGATGTCGCCGCAGCCGGCCCGCGTCAGGAACTCGCCCGAGACCGAGGGGTGAGCCTCAAGCGGCTCGTGGTCGGGCTTGGGCAGGCCGTAGTCCTCCATCCGGCCGATGGTCTTCTTCAGCACCGAGCGCGACAGGGCTAGGCCCAGCTTGCGCGGCATCCAGGCGGGCATGGCGGATTTGTCGGCCGGCTTGCCGTTCAGGTACTTGGGGAACACCCAGACCCCGCGCCGGGCCGAGACCCAGAGGTTCTTGGCGATTGGGCGCTGGGACAGCTCGCTGGCGATGTCCATCGCCGAATTGCCCATGCCGACCACCACGACGTTCTTGCCGCGCATGTCGACCGGGTCGAACGGGTCGCAATAGGCGTGGGCGTGGAAGGCCGGGCCGTCGAATTCGCCCGGATACTCCGGCACGCGCGGGTCCCAGTGGTGGCCGTTGCAAACGAACAGGACGTCGTAGAGCCGCGTCTCGCCCGTCGACAGGGTCACCGCCCACAGGCCGTCAGCGGTGCGCCGCGCCTTCTCGACCCGGGTGTTGAAGGTGATGGTCGGACGCAGGCCGAAGTGGTCGACATAGTCCTTGAAGTACTGGAACAGCTGCGCGTGATGCGGGAAGTCCGGCCAGTCTTTCGGCACGGGAAAGTCCTCGAACGCCAGCCGCCACTTCGAGGTATCGATGTGCAGGCTGTCGTAGCAGGCCGACATGCCGTTGGGGTTCTTGTAGTACCAAGTGCCCCCAATATCGTCCGACATCTCGAAGCAGTCGTACGGGATGCCGTAGTCTTTCAACCGCTTGATGGTCGTGAAGCCGCTGCAGCCGGCGCCGATCACGCAGGCCTTCGGCAGCCGCGCCTCCAGGGTCCTGGTCGCCATTCCACCCTCTCGACTTATCGTTGTTCAGGTGAGTGTACCGGCGTTATCCCGCCCGGCAAGCGGACCTTGCGGAAAGAGCGTCGTCTCCGACGCGCTTACCGCCCGAACGGCGTCGTGGCGTAGGCCGAAGCGCACTGGCGATTGCACAGCACCCAGTCGCTGCCGCAGCCGGTGTAGCCCACGTCGCGCGCCTCGCAGAAATAGCGGACGCGCGCGCACATGTTCTTGCAGCCATGCAGGTCGCCGGCCGGCTGGCGCGGCGTGAGCGCCCATGGCTGGGCGAGGATGGTCTTGGGCGGATCGCGGGACGGCAGCACCGACGTCGGCGCCTTGGACTGGGCCATCGACGGACCGGCGGCCGTCAGGATCAGCAGGGCGAGGAGGGCGCGGCGCATGGCGCGCCATGGTTACCGCGCGGGCGGTGAAGGCGCGGTTAAGCGCATTGCAGCGCCCCCTCCGTCTCGTCGCTGCGCGCCGATCCACCTCCCCCGTTAGCACGGGGGAGGATGATGGTCCTCCTCACCCGCGAAGCGGGGGAGGTGGCGCGATGCGGAGCATCGTGACGGAGGGGGCGCTTCTAAAGCCCTATCCCCGCAGCATCTCCCGCCCGGCCCAGACGCTGTGGGTGCCGCTGCTGAGCTTGTGCGGCAAGGCCACGCGGCAGACGATCTCGAACCGCTTGGCGTCGACGACGACGCACTCGGACGTCCCCCGGTTCTCATCGATGATGAAGCTGACCAGATAACCGTCGTCCTCGTCCTTGGCCCCCACACGCGGCGCGAACGGCGCCTCGCTGGCGTAGCGGCCCTCGGGCAGGGTGATCGACCAGCTCTCGCCGGTTTCCAGGTCGTGCTTGACGAAGCCGTTGAACAGGAACCAGCCCGGCCGCGTCGTCGTCGAGTAGGCGTAGCGATAGGGCTTGCCGGCGTATTTCTGATTGAACATGCCGAACTCAAGGATCCGGTCGTCCAGGTGCTTCTCGGTCGTTTCGCCGGTCTTAAGGTTGAAGCGCCAGCGGTGCAGCTTGGGCAGGAAGCTGTGCTCGTCCAGATAGGCCATCAGGTGGCCGTGGCCGTCGGGCGCGCCTTCCAGCGGGCGAGGGATCGGCTTTTCCTGGAAGTAGCCGTCCAGCACCACCTCGTCGCCGTCCTCGTACGCGTTCAGCCAATGCAGCACATAGGTCGGCTCGGCCTCGAACCAGCGCGGCTCGCCGCCGTGGCGAGGGACGAGGGCGAAGCGGCTGGGCAGGCCCTTGTGCAGGCGCACGGCGTGGATGTCGCGCGCCATCAGCTCCTGGTCCCAGAACACCGGCAGGTCGTTCAGGATCGCCCAGTGTTCGGAGAAGGCCATGTCGTGCGGCAGGCGCGGGCCGGGCAGGGGCACGCCCTGATAGAGCTTGCGCTTCCCGTCCGGTCCGACCACGCCGTAGTGCATGTACGGCCAGCTCTTGGAGTAGTTGAAGAACAAGAGCTCGCCGGTGTTCTCGTCAACCTTGGGGTGGGCCGAGACCCCGTCCAGCGGCGCCCAGGACGCCACGCCCAGGGTCTCCAGCGTCAGGGGATCCAGACGATAGGCCTCGCCGCACTGGTAGAAGGTGGCGATCGCCTCGCCGTTGTGGACGACGATGTCGGTGCTGGCGCTGTCCTTCAGGCTCCCGTGGGCGCCGAAGCCGGGGCGCTTGGAGGTCCCCGGACCGTCCATCAGCCCACCCCACAGGCTCTCGTTCACCTCCTGCTCGGCCTCGAAGCAGCGGGTGCGGACAAAGCGGTTGCGATAGGTCGCCTGGCCGTTCTTGAACTCGAGCTGGTGGATCATCCCGTCGCCGTCGAACGGGTGATAGCGGCCCAGCGGATCGTGCAGCGGGTTCTCGGTGTTGCGCAGATAGACGCCGTCCAGATCGGCGGGGATCGCGCCTTCCAGCACCTCCAGCTCCCAGGCGTTGACCTCCTCGTGCTGCGGCGTCCAGGCGCCGGTCATGTACGGGTGGTTGGTCGGCGACAGCGACGTCCGCACCGGCGGCAGGCGTTCGAGTTTCATCCGTGGGTCCTCCCGTGTTTTGGGAGAGCCTACGACCGGTTAGTCTCGTTGTGCAAGTTTCCCCTTGCGTCGGGAACGCCCCCACCGTCTCGCTGCGTTCCGCAGCGATCCACCTCCCCCGTTTCTCGGGGAGGATGACGTTCCACCTGACCCGCTCGCGACGGAGGGGGCGTCCTATCGCGCCGGACTGACCCGCCAGACCGCGTTGCCGACGTCATCGGCCACCAGCAGCGCGCCGGACGTGTCGACCGTCACGCCGACCGGTCGACCTTGAGCCTTGCCGTCCTTGTCGAGGAAGCCGGTCAGGAAGTCCTCGACCGGGCCCGCTGGCTTGCCGCCGGCGAACGGCACGAAGATCACCTTGTAGCCGGCCTGCGGCTTGCGGTTCCACGAGCCGTGCTGGCCGACGAAGACGCCGTCCTTATAGCGCGCCGGGAAGCTGGCCCCCTCGTAGAAGGTCAGGCCCAGCGAGGCGGTGTGGGCGCCCAGGGCGTAGTCGGGGACGATGGCGCGCTCGACCAGGTCCGGGCGGCGGTCGCTGTCCTTGACCCGCTTGTCCACGTGGCGTCCGAAATAGCTGTAGGGCCAGCCATAGAAGCCGTTCTCGCGCACCGAGGTCATGTAGTCGGGCACCAGATCGTTGCCGAGCTCGTCGCGCTCGTTGACGGCGGTCCACAGCTCGCCATTGGCCGGGTTCCAGCCGAGGCCATTGGGATTGCGCAGGCCCGAGGCGAAGACGCGCTTCTGGCCGGTCGCCAGGTCGACCTCGAGGATCGCCGCGCGGTCGACCTCGTTCTGCATGCCGTTTTCACCGACATTGCTGTTCGAGCCGACGGTCGCATAGAGCTTCGAGCCGTCGCGGCTGGCGATGATGTTCTTGGTCCAGTGGTGGTTGATCGGTCCGCCCGGCAGGTCGGTCACCTTGCGCGGCGCGGCGGTGATCTGGGTCTCGCCAGCCTTGTACGGGAAGGCGACGATGGCGTCAGCGTTGGCGACGTAGAGCGTCTCGCCGACCAGGGCCATGCCGAACGGCGAATAGAGGTTGGTCAGGAACGGCGTCTTCAATTCCGCCACGCCATCCCCGTTCGCGTCGCGGAGGAGCGTGATCCGGTTGGCGCTGGGCACGCCGGCGCCGGCCTTCTTCATCAGCATCTTCTGGAAGAAGCCGCGCAGGCCGTGCGAGGGCTCGTCCTTCGGCGGGCTGTTGCTCTCGGCGACCAGCACGTCGCCGTTGGGCAGCACCAGCAGCCAGCGGGGATGGTCCAGGCCCGTGGCGAACGGCTGCACGCGGAAGCCCGCCGGCGCGGTCGGCGTGACGCCCGAAGGCCAGCCGACGACCTCGGAAACCTTAACGGTGGGGATCAGGGTCTTGCGCGGCTCGGGCAGGGCCGGATTTGGCCCGTAGCCCACCGGACCTGTCTGGGACTGGCTTTGACCACAGGCCGATAGCGCCGCCGCGGCGACGCCGATGATCAAGATTTCGCGAACCCTGCGACGCATAGCCGCCTCTCCCCTTCATCCCGCGTTCAAAGCCAAACGCGTTTCATGTTGGCAGGCAACACATACGGTTCGATCCATGGAGAAGTTCCACAGCCCCGTCTTCCACCGTCGCGCTGTCCTGGGCGGCCTGCTGGCCCTCGCCGCGCCGGGCGCCGTCAACGCCGCCGCGCGTCGCAAGGCGCCGCCGCCGCCGCCGCTGGTCACCGTGCTCGGCGACTCGATCACCGCCGGCCTTGGCCTGACCCAGGACCGCGCGCTGCCCGCCTGGTTGCAGCGGACGCTGGACGGCATGAAGGTCCAGGCCCGTGTGTTCGGCTTCGGCGCGATCGGCGACACCAGCCAGGCCGGCCTCTCGCGCGTCGAGCGGATCCCCGCCGAGACCGCCGTCTGCGTCGTCGCCCTGGGCGGCAATGATCTGCTGCTCGGCGCGGACCCGGCCTGGACCCGCGAGAACCTCCGCGCCATCGTCTCGCGGCTGAAGGCCCGAGGCGTCCGCGTGGTGCTGGCCGGGATGCGCGCGCCGGCCCTGCTGGGGATCGACTACGCCCGCCGCTTCACGGAGGTCTATCCGGCGCTGGCCCGCGAGGAGGGCGTGTTCTACGCGCCCGACTTCTTCACGGGCGTGATCGGCGTCGCGCGCTACATGCAGAGCGACGGCATCCACCCCAACGCCGAGGGGGCCCGTATCATCGCCGAGCGTCTGGCGCCGGTCGTGGCGAAGGCGTTGAAGGGGTAGACCCAACACACCGACCTCCCCGGCGAATGCCGGGGCCCAGATCCATCCGGTAAGTTTGAAATGAAAGCGCCCTCCGCCGGGGTTCGACGAAGGGCGCCTGTAGGTTCGATCTGGGCCCCGGCATTCGCCGGGGAAATCGGATGGTGGTGCTATTCCACCACCTTCGGCGCCGCGCGATGCTGGTGGCCGAACAGCCGGTGCATCATCCGCTCCGAGCGGGTTCTCAGCCCGTCCATCAGGATGAACACCACCGGGATATAAAGCAGCGACAGCAGGGTCGAGGTGATCAGGCCGCCGATGACGGCGATCGCCATCGGCGCGCGGAACTCGACCTCGGCGCCCAGGCCGATGGCGGTGGGCAGCATGCCCGCGCCCATGGCCACGGTGGTCATCAGGATCGGCCGCGCCCGCTTGTGGGCGGCGTCCATGATGGCCGTGCGCTTGTCCATGCCGTGCTCCTTCATCGCCATGATCGCGTACTCGACCAGCAGGATCGAGTTCTTGGCGGCGATGCCCATGAGCATCAGGATCCCGATCAGGGTCGAGATCGAGAAGCTGGACTTGGCGATCACCAGCAGGCCGAAGGCGCCGCCGATGGCCAGGGGCAGGGCGACCATGATGGTGATCGGGTGGGCGAAGCTGCGGAACAGCAGCACCAGCACGACGTACATCAAGAGGATGCCGGTCACGAGCGCGCCGACGAAGCCGGTGACCATCTCCTGGATGAACTCGGCGTCACCGGCCGGCGTCTCCTTGACCCCAGGGGGCAGGTTCTTGACCGAGGGCAGGGCGTGGACGCGCTTGGCCGCCTCGCCGACCACGATGCCGTCGAGCTCGGCGGTGATGGTGGCCACGCGCGAGCGGTCCTGGCGTTCGATCTGCGAGGGGCCGGCGCCGAAGCGCACGTCGGCCACCGCGTTCAGCGGCACCGGACCATTGGCCGATGGCACCTGCAGGGTCTGCAGCACGGCGATGTCCCCGCGGGCGTCGTCGTTCAGGCGCAGGCGGATCGGCACCTGGCGGTCGCCCAGATTGTACTTAGGCAGGTTCTGGTCGATGTCGCCGATGGTGGCCACGCGCACGGCCTGGGAGATCGCCCCGGCCGTGACGCCGGCGCGGGCGGCCTGGTCGGGCTTGGGCGTCACGACGATCTCGGGACGGGCGATCGAGGCGGTGTTGACCACGTGGGCCAGGCCCGGCACGCCGCGCATCTCGGCCTCGATCTTGCGGGCCGCCGCCTCCAGGGCCGGGCCGTTGTCGCTGAGCAGGCTGAGGGTGTAGCTGCCGCCGTTCGACGGGCCGCCGCCGTTGTTGCCGCCCGCGCCGATCCGCACGCCGGGGATCTGGGCGAACTGGTCGACCATCTGGCGGCTGAACGCCTTCTGGCTGATCCGCTCGCCCTTGTCGGTCAGGTCGGCGGTGATGTCGGCCTTGTTGACGGCGTTGTTGCTGCCGACCGAGGCGTAGACGCTGACCACTTCCTTGCGGGCCAGCAGCTCCTTGGTCACGCGCTGCACGATGGCGTCGGTCTCGTCCAGGGTGGCGCCCGGCGGCAGCTCGACCGAGAACTCGGACCGGCCGCGGTCGGACTGCGGCTGGAACTCGAACGGCAGGCGGGTGGCCAGGAAGATCGAGAAGGCGAACATCGGAATGCCCATCAGCAGGACCTTCCAACGGTTGCGCAGGCCCCAGTTCAGGGTCTTCAGGTACGGACCCATCCACGGCGGGTCCTTGTCCTCGTGCTTGCTGTCGGCCTTCAGCAGATAGGCGCCCATCAGCGGCGTCAGCAGGCGGGCGACGACCAGCGAGAACAGCACCGAGACGCAAGCCGCCAGGGCGAAAGCCTTGAAGAACTGGCCGATGATGCCCGGCATGAAGCCCACGGGGGCGAACACCGCCACGATGGTGAAGGTGGTGGCCACGACCGCCAGGCC
>NZ_CALCDX010000173.1 GCF_937900395.1 uncultured Caulobacter sp. | reverse complement strand
GGCCGGTCGCCAAGATCATCGCGGTGATCATCATCATCGTCACGGGCCTGACCCTTGCGTTCGGCGAGACCTCCGGCGGCTCGCGCAAGCTGATCCAGATCGTCTTTGGCCTGTCGATCGCCTTCGCCGCCAGCTCCTTCTTCCTTTCGTTCTTCTCGTTCGGCGGCGGAGCGCTGGTCTGATGGCCGGCGTTCGCGCGATGGGGTTCGCCGCGCCCGTCCATCGGGCCCTGACCGAACCGATGCTGCTGGCCGGCGCCCCGCGCGCGATCGCCCTGGTCAACGGCACCCTGGCCGCGGCCTTGGGCGTGGGCCTGCGGCTCTGGATCGTCGGCCTGGCGGTCTGGCTGGTCGGTCATGGCCTGGCCGTCTGGATCGCGCGGCGCGACCCGCAGATCTTCGACGTCGGCCGCCGCCACGTGCGCCTGCCCGTGCGCCTGGAGGCTTGAGCCGTGCTCGACCTTCGCGAATACCGGCGCCGTCCGATCCTGCTGGCCGACTTCCTGCCGTGGGCGGCCCTGGTCGCCCCCGGTGTCGTCCTCAACAAGGACGGCGGCTTCCAGCGCACCGCCGAGTTCCGAGGCCCCGACCTCGACAGCGCCACCGACGCGGAGGTCGCCGCCGTCGCCGCGCGGCTCAACGGCGCCCTGCGCCGTCTGGGTTCGGGCTGGGCCATCTTCGTGGAAGCCCGACGCGACCCGTCGGGGGCCTATCCCGACAGCCGCTTTCCCGACCCGGTGTCGGCCCTGGTCGACGCCGAGCGCCGGGCCGACTTCCAGGACAGCGGCGAGCACTTCGAGAGCCGCTATTTCCTGACCCTCAGCTACCTGCCGCCCGCCGAGCAGCGGGGCCGCATCGAGCGTCTGTTCGTCGAGGGGCGGGCCGGGCGCGACGTCGACTGGCGCGCCGAGCTAGTCGCCTTCATCGATCGGTCAGGCCGGCTGTTGGCGCTGCTCGACGGCCTGATGCCGCAACTCTCCTGGCTCGATGATCCAGCGACCTTGAGCTTCCTGCATGGGGCGGTGTCGACGGGCCGCCAGGCCGTGGCGGTTCCTGAAACCCCTATCTATCTCGACAGCCTTCTCGCGACCGAGCCCCTGACCGGCGGGCTTGAGCCACGCCTGGGCCGCGCGCACCTGCGCGTCCTGACCCTGGTCGGCTTTCCGCCGTCGACCACGCCGGGCCTGCTCGACGACCTCAACCGCCTGGCCTTCGCCTATCGCTGGTCCACCCGTGCGCTCTGCCTGGACAAGGCCGCCGCCCAGGCGCTCCTGGGCAAGATCCGCCGCCAGTGGTTCGCCAAGCGCAAGTCGGTGCTGGTGCTGCTGCGCGAGGCCCTGACCCAGGAGCCCTCGGCCCTGGTCGACAACGACGCGGCCAACAAGGCCGGCGAGGCCGATCTGGCGCTGCAGGACCTCGGCGGCGACGCGGTGGCCTACGCCTATGTGACGGCCAGTCTCGTGGTCTGGGACGAGGATCCGGCCCGCGCCGACGCCAAGCTGGCCCTGGCCGAGAAGGTGATCCAGGGGCGCGACCTCACCGTCATTCGCGAGGACGTCAACGCTGTCGAGGCCTGGATGGGCACGCTCCCTGGCCACGCCTACGCCAATGTCCGCCAGCCGCCGCTCTCGACCCTGAACCTGGCTCACCTGGCGCCTATGTCGGCCGTCTGGGCCGGACCCGAGCGCAACCGCCACCTGGGTGGCCCGCCGCTGCTGATCGCGCGCACCGCCGGCTCGACGCCGTTTCGGCTGTCGCTGCATGTCGATGATGTCGGCCACACCCTGGTCGTGGGGCCGACCGGCGCCGGCAAGAGCGTCCTGCTGGCCATGCTGGCCCTGTCGTTCCGGCGCTATCGCGACGCGCAAGTCTTCGCCTTCGACTTCGGCGCGTCCAGCCGCGCGGCCGCGCTCGCCATGGGCGGCGACTTCGAGGACCTGTCGGGCGAGAGCCGGGCCGCGCCGATCCTCCAGCCGCTGGCCCTGATCGACGCGCCCGAGGAGCGCGCCTGGGCGGCCGACTGGCTGGCGGCGATCCTCGCCCGCGAGGGCATCGCCATCACCCCGGCCGTGCGCGAGCACCTTTGGGCGGCGCTAGGCAGTCTGGCCGGCGCCCCTTTGGCCGAGCGCAGTCTGACGGGTTTGGTCGCGCTGCTGGCCAGTCCGCCCCTTAAGGCGGCGCTGGCGCCATTCGTGCTGGGCGGGGCGCACGGTCGCCTGCTGGATGGGGCTGGCGAAGCGCTCGGCATTGTCGCGGCAGGCGCTGGCCGTGACGCGGAGATGATGGGCCTCGAAGTGCTGGATGGCGGCCACCAGCGCCTCGGGCGTCTGCTGGTGGAACAGGACGCCGGTGGGCGCCGGCTCGTCCAGGTCGCGCACGATCTCGGCGGCCCCGCCCTTGCCGTAGGCGATCACCGGCGCGCCGCAGGCCTGCACCTCGACCATGGCGATGCCGAAATCCTCCTCGGCGGCGAAGACGAAGGCGCGGGCGCGCTCGAGCAGGTCGCGGGCCTGCTGGCCGTAGCCCAGCCAGCGGTAGACCGTGCTGTCCGGGGCGCGCAGCGCAAGCTGGGCGTCCAGCACGGCCTTCTGGCTGGGAAAGAGGTCCACCAGCACGGTGTAGGGGATGCTCTGCACACCGTATTCCTGCGCGGCAGCGTTGTTCCAGAACCCCAGGTCGCTCACGTGCTTCCAGGGCAGGCCGTCGTCCTTGATGGCCTTGACCCAGGCGGCCAGGCTCCCGTCGGCGATGCCGAGCGACTTGGCGAAAGCGTCATCGACTTCCGGCAGATGCGCCCACTCCACCTTCTTCAGCGTGATCGTGAACTCGGCGGTCTTG
>NZ_CALCDX010000172.1 GCF_937900395.1 uncultured Caulobacter sp. | reverse complement strand
GTCGAGCACGGCAAGGCCAAGATGCGGGCGACCCAGATCTTCCGTTGGATGCACCATCGCGGCGTGACCGACTTCGCCGCGATGAGCGACGTCGCCAAGGAGACGCGGGCGCGTCTGGCCGAGGCTTTCACGATCGCCCGCCCCGAGATCGTCGAACGCCAGGTCAGCCAGGACGGCACCCGCAAGTGGCTGATCCGGATGGCGCCGGGCATCGAGGTGGAGAGCGTCTTCATTCCGGGCGTCGGCCGCGCTGGGGCCCTGTGCGTCTCCAGCCAGGTCGGCTGCACGCTGAACTGCAGCTTCTGCCATACCGGCACCCAGCCGCTGGTCCGTAACCTGACGACGGCCGAGATCGTCGCCCAGGTGCAGGTCGCCAAGGATGACCTCGGCGAATGGCCCTCGGACAAGGAGGACCGCCAGCTCTCGAACATCGTGTTCATGGGCATGGGCGAGCCGCTCTACAACCTGGGTCAGGTCGCCGACGCCATCGAGATCATCAGCGACAACGAGGGCATCGGCATCTCGCGTCGCCGGATCACGGTCTCCACGTCGGGCGTCGTGCCCATGCTGGGCAAGCTGGGCGAGACGACCCAGGCCATGCTGGCGATCAGCCTGCACGCCACCAACGACACCCTGCGCGACGTCCTGGTGCCGCTGAATAAGAAGTACCCGATCGCCGAGCTGATGGCCGGCATCCGGGCCTATCCGGGCCTCTCCAATGCTCGCCGGGTGACCTTCGAGTACGTGATGCTGAAGGGCGTCAACGACAGCCCCGAAGAGGCGCGCGCGCTCGTCAAGCTGATCAAGGGCATCCCGGCCAAGATCAACCTGATCCCGTTCAATCCGTGGCCGGGCAGCGACTATCAGTGCTCGGACTGGGCGACGATCGAGGCCTTCGCCGCGATCCTCAACAAGGCCGGCTATTCCTCGCCGATCCGCACCCCGCGCGGTCGCGACATCCTGGCCGCCTGCGGCCAGCTGAAGAGCGAGAGCGAGAAGGTCCGCGCCAGCGCCCTACGCAAGCTGTCGCTGGCGGCGATGGCCGGCGTGCTCAGCGAGGATGACGACGAGGCGGCCTAAGCCTCCTCGCTCTCTTCCACCGTCCTTTTCAGCCGGCTCAGCATGCTGGCCGCATAGGCCGCGTAGGGACCGATCCAGCGCTCGTGGATGGCGTGGATCGGCAGGGCGTCCAGGTGGTTCCATCGCTCGCGTCCGCGCCGCTCGGCGACGACCAGGCCAGCCTCTTCGAGGACGCCCAGGTGTTGCATGACCGTGCAGCGGTCCAGTTCGGGAAACCGCGCGCACAGCATGCCGGTTGTCAGCGACTCGGCCTTCAGCAGATCCAAGATTTGCCGCCGCGCCCGGTGGCCCAAGGCCTTGAAGATAAGGTCGGCTTCGTCCTCGCTTGACATGTTATAATGTTATAACACATTGTCGCGTCCATCAAGGATAGAGAGGCTCCATGTCCCACGAATTCACCGTCAGCGGCCGGATCGCCAAGCCCGTCGCGGAGGTCTTCGAGGCCGTCGTCGATCCCAAGACGCTCTCCGGCTACTTCACGACGGGCGGCGCTCAGGGGCGGCTCGAGACCGGTGCGACCGTGACCTGGGATTTCCACGACTTCCCCGGCGCCTTCCCGGTCGAGGTGATCGAGGTCGTCCAGAACGAGAAAATCGTTCTTCGCTGGGGCGCCTCGGAGCCCGGCGCGACCTACAAGACGACGGTCACCATGACCTTCGCCGACACCGGAGACGGGCGTACCCTCGTGAAGATTCACGAGGCGGGTTGGAGCGAAACCCCGGCGGGCGAGAAGGCCGCGTTCGGCAATTGCGAGGGCTGGACCGGCATGCTCTGCGCCCTGAAGGTCTTCGTCGAGCACGGCCTCAATCTGAGAGAGGGCTTCTACAAGTAATTCGGTCGCACACGCGCCCCCTACGCAAGCCTTGGCCTGCCGTGTTAGTCAGGAGGCTGCACCTTTCCGGGGGTAGTCCGCGTCCATGCCTTCCCAGCTTCAGTCGCCCGAGGTCCAGGCCTTCGCCACCGGGTTTCCGATCACCCTCCTGCATGCGGGGGTGACCTTGATCATGTTGATCCTGGGCACGACGCTCTATGCGCTGATGACGCCGCACAAGGAGATCACGCTGATCCGCGAGGGCAACTCCGCGGCCGCCCTGTCTCTGGGCGGGGTGATGGTGGGTCTCGCCGTTCCTCTGGCGGTGTCGCTGAGCGCGGCGACGTCGGTGGTCGAGATTGTCATCTGGGGCGCGGCGACCACGGCCGTGCAACTGCTCGTTTTCCGTTGCACCGATATGGTCCTGAAGGGGTTGCCCGAACGCATTCAGGACGGCGAGATCTCGGCCGCCGCCCTGCTGGTCGGCGCCAAACTCGCCACGGCTCTAATCTTAGCCGCCGCCGTGGCCGGCTGAGCGGACGCGGAGCGTCCCCATGCATTTTCCCAAGCTCCCTGACTGGCTGGTCTATGCGGTGGTGGTCAGCGCTCTGCTGGTCGTCGCCGTGGGCCGGCAGGAGCGATCCGACGCTCCGCCGCCGCCGCCGCCGGTGCCTGGCGAGGAGGGATTGCCGCTGGGACCGTCCTCGCCGTTCGATCCGTCCATCGTGGTGCAGGTGCCCGAGCGGCCCGAGCCGGGATCGGGCACCGCCTTCTCGATCGGCGACGACGGCGCCTGGCTGACCGCGCGGCACGTGGTCGATGGCTGTAAGCAGGCTGCGATCGTGGTCGCCGACGGGCGCGGTGTCGCGGCCAGGGTCCATGTCGACGCGCGCGCCGACGCGGCGCTTCTGACCACCGAGGGCGGCGCGCCCGCCGTACCGCTCGGCATCGATCAGCCTCTACGCCGCGGCGCGCGGGCCTACCATCCCGGCTTCCCGCAGGGCCATCCGGGCGAGGCGGCTTCGCGATTGCTGGGACGCGAGAACCTGGTGGTCCATGGTCGGGGCGCGCGCACTGAGCCGGTGCTGGTCTGGGCCGAGGTTGGCCGCACCGACACCCTGAAGGGCACGCTGTCGGGTCTGTCCGGCGCGCCCGCGCTGGACGCGGCCGGCCGGGTGATCGGCGTCACCGTCGCCGAGGCCCCGCGTCGCGGGCGCATCTACACGACCGCGCCCGAGACCCTGAAGACGCTATTGGGCCCCCGTCGCCATCCGTCGCCTTCGGAGTTCGCGCCGAGCGAGCCGATCACCACCGAGAACTACGGCCGCGTGGCCGACGGCCTGCGCCGTGACCTGCGCGTGGCCCAGGTGGTGTGCCTGGCGGTCTAGGCCTCGGCGAGAGTCTCGTCTGGCTTTTGGCGCGCCGCGACCATGAACGACAGCACGATCGCCACGAGGCCGATCAACGCCGTGTAGATGAAGAAGGCTGTGTACCCCGCCGCCATGGCCTGGGCGCTGACGCCAAGCTTGGCCCCGGCGGCGGTGAAGCTCTCCGGCGGCAGGCGCGTGAACAGGCCCTTGAGCACGGCGATCGGACCGCCATGCTCGGCCGCCTGGGCGGAGGCCTCGACGATGCGGCCGGACTGCGAGGCGACCAGCTTGCCGGGCAGGGCGTACAGCGACGAGAACAGCGCGTACTGGGTGGCGGTGAAGCCCGCCGAGGTCAGGCTCGACATGTAGGCGATCAGGGCCGTGCCCGCGACGCCGCCGGCGATGTTGTCCAGGCAGATCGCCGTGAACAGCATGGGGATGTTGTGACCGCTCATGGCTAGCAGGGCGAACATCAGGTTGCTGATCGGCTGGGCGAAGGCGCCGATGACCAGCGCCTTCATCAGGCCCAGGCGCGCCACGACCACCCCGCCCAGGAAGACGCCGATCATGGAGGCGATGATGCCGAACACTTTCCGGATCTCGGCGATCTCAGTCAGCGAGAAGCCCATGTCTCGATAGAACGGGTTCATGATGTTCAGCACGAAGTCCGAAACGCGATAGACGCAGATCGCCGCCAGGATCAGGCCGGCGACGCCTTGGAACCGCGTCAGGAATTCGCCCAGCGGCTCGCCGAACGCCTTCGACATGTAGACGCCGGGCTTGGTGCGCACCTTCGGGATCGGCCAAGCGGCGATCACGACGATGGCGAGACCGCAGGCGACGCCGAGCAATTGCAGCCAGACGCCGTTCGGCTTCGCGGTCCAGGCGTCCGCCAGCGCCTGTCCTCCGATCAGCTTGGAAAGCACCGTGGCGTCGCCTGCCAGCCCGGAGCCTAGGACCAAGGCGCCCGCGAGTAGAATCACCAGACGCCCAAGCCACTCGACAATCTCAAGAGACTTGGGCTGTTTGACGTCGTCGGTTGGGATCGGACGAATGGTGTGCTCGGCTTCGCGGGGCGCCCACATGGTCGCGAGCAGGCCGACGCCCACGACTATTCCCATGACGGCGTAGGAGATGTTCCACCCATAGTGCTCGGCGAGCAGAAGCGGTACGGCGCCGGCCGCGATCATGGCGACGCGGAACCCCCATTGGTAGGCGACCACCATGGGGCCTTGCTCTTCATCGTTGGCGACCTCGATACGCCAGGCGTCGATGACGATGTCGTGCGAGGCGGTCGCGAAACCGACCGCCACGGCGACGGCGCCGAGAAGGACGAGGTTCGTGGACGGGTCGAGGCCCGATATCATCCAAAGTCCCAGGATCATCCCGGTCTGAAAGATGAGCATCCAGGCGCGCCGATGCCCCAGCAGGCGATGCAGCACCGGCACCTTGGCCCGATCGATCAGTGGAGCCCAGAGGAACTTGAAGGAGAACGACAGGGTGGCCAGGCTGAAAAAGCCGATCACCGCCAGCGACAGGCCCGCGTCCCGCAGCCACAGCGACAGGGTGTCGAAGATCAGCATGTAGGGCAGGCCGGACGCGAAGCCGAGACCCAGCATCACCAGGCTGCGGCGCTCGCCGAAGAAGGCGAGGGTTTGCAGCAGGCTCTTCTTCTCGGGCTTGGTCTTGGCGCCCTCGGTCTGCTCGGTCATGCGGCGGAATCCCCGGCGAGGGAACCGCCCCCGCTTCAGCCGGCGACCTTGGATCGCGTCGCGCTTTTCGTCCAGGCGGCGACGCCAGACGTGGTCCAGCGAGTCAGCACGTCGCGCAGCGCCTCCTGGGTCAGCGGCTTGACCAGGAAGTCGTCCATGCCGGCGGCCAGGCAGGCGCGCTTGTCCTCGTCGAAGGCGTCCGCCGTCAGCGCGGCGATCGGAGCGGCGACGCCTTTAGCGCGCAGGGCGCGGGCGGCGTCGACCCCCGACATGCCAGGCATGCGCAGATCCATCAAGATCAGATCGTAGGAGCCCGCCACGGCGGCCGCGATCGCCTGTTCGCCGTCGGCGACGCGGTCGACCTTGCAGCCTTCGCGCTCCAGCAGGGTGCGGGCCAGCAAGGCGTTGATCGGGTTGTCCTCGGCCAGCAGCACCCGCACCCCATGAGCCACGGCGCCGGCGATACGGTCGTCATCGTGATGGGCGTTGGGACCCGGCGCGGCCTCGGCGGTGTCGGCTTGCAGCACCTGGGCGACCAGGGAGGCGGCTCGCAGCGGTTTGATCAGATAGCCGCTGAAGCCGGCGGCCTTCAGCGGATCGATGCGATCGCGCTGCTCGGGCGTGAGCAGGACCACGGCCTTGCGGCCCGCCGGCGGCTTGAACGCGCCGCGGGACCCGGACAAGGCCGCATCGATCAGCAGGACGGCGTCGACGGGCGCGCCGGTCATAGCGGCGTTGACGTCGACGGCGGTGAAGGCCCGGCCGCCGGCCGCCTCGATCTGACGGGCGGTGGCGATGCGGACAATGGCGTTGGGCGAGGCGATCGCCACGTTGCGACCGGATAGCGGCGCTTCGCGGGCGGCGGGCGTAGCCGTCTCGAACGGAGCTTCGAACCAGAACTCGGCGCCGTGGCCCACTTCGCCGCCCACGCCGACCTCGCCGCCCATGGCCGAGGCCAGGCGCGAAACGATGGCGAGGCCAAGGCCCGCGCCGCCGAGCTGGGTGCTGTGGGTGATGTCGGTCTGGACGAACGCCTCGAAAATGCGAGCCCGGGCCTCGGGCGCAACGCCCGGCCCGGTGTCGGCGACCGAGAAACGCACCCGACCGTTCTCGCCAGCCGAGGCCGACAGCAGTACGCCGCCAGCTTCCGTGAACTTGACGGCGTTGCCGGCGAAATTGAGCAGGATCTGGCGAAGGCGGCCTTCGTCGGCCCGGATCACCGGCAGAGGCGCCGTCAGGGCCCAAGCGATCTCCACGCCCTTTTCGTGCGCACGGGGGCTCATCAGTTCGGCGACTTGCCGCAGCAGGCTCTCGATATCGACCGGCGCGAGGCTCAGCTCGATCGAGGCGGCGCCGAGGCGGGCGAAATGCAGGACGTCATTGACCAGCGAAAGCAGGTGGTCGCCGCTCTCGCGCAGGGCGGTCACATAGGACCGCTGCTCGGCCGTCAGCTTGGTGTTCTCGAGCAGGCGCGCCATGCCCAGCACGCCGTTCAACGGCGTGCGAAATTCATGGCTCAGGGTGGCCAGCTGCTCGGGCGTGACGCCGGGTCGCCCACTCGTCGCTTTGGGGTCGCTCATGAGGCGCGACCTTAGCTGGAGGCCATTAACGGCGGGTCAACCCTGTAGGGCCTCCTCGCCGACGCTGGCTGTGCGCCGATAGGCCAGCGCCTCGGCGACGTGGACGCGCCGAACTCCCGCCGAGCCTTCCAGATCCGCGATCGTGCGCGCCAGGCGCAAGACGCGGGTCCAGCCTCTGGCGCTGATGCGTCCCGCCTCCGCCGCGCGCGCCAGCAGGGCTCTGCCAGGCTCGTCCAGGCCGGTGATCCGCTCAAGAAAGGCGCCCTCCGCGCGGCCATTCAGCGCTTCGCCGCCATCCAGGTCAGCGGCGCGCTCCGCCTGCAGGCGACGAGCGCGGGCGACCCGGGCGGCGACCTCGGCTGTGCCTTCGGAGGGCGGCGGCAAGGAAAGATCGGCCGCCGTCACGGCCGGCATGTCGACCGCCAGGTCGATCCGGTCCATCAGCGGGCCCGACACACGGCCCTGGTAGTCCTTCTGACACCGGGGGGCCTTGCCACAGGCGCCGCGTCCCGCGCCGCCGTGACCGCAACGGCAGGGGTTCATCGCCGCGACCAGCTGCACCCTGGCCGGATAGCGGATGTGGGCGTTGGCGCGGGCCACCATCACCTCGCCGGTCTCCAAGGGCGCGCGAAGGCTGTCGAGCGCCTGCACCCCGAACTCCGGCAGCTCGTCCAGGAACAGGACGCCGTTATGCGCGAGCGACACCTCGCCCGGCTTGGCGCGATGGCCGCCGCCGGTCAGGGCGGCCATGCTGGCGCTGTGGTGCGGAGCCCGGAATGGCCGGGAGCGGCTGAGCGTCCCGCGCGCGATCAGCCCGGCCACCGAATGAACCATCGAGGTCTCGAGCAACTCGGCGGAGGTCAGCGGCGGCAGCAGACCGGGCAGCCTTTGCGCCAACATCGACTTGCCGGAGCCCGGCGGACCGCAGAACAGCAGATTGTGACCGCCGGCGGCGGCGATCTCCAAGGCGCGCTTGGCGTGCTCTTGACCCTTCACGTCGCGAAGGTCCTTGGGCCGTTCGCCTTCGACGATAGGGCCAGGCGTCGGCGCGGAGAGGACCTGGCTGCCCCGGAAGTGATTGATCAGCGACACCAGGGAGCGGGGCGCCAGGATCCGGGTTCCGCCGGCCCAGGCGGCCTCAGGCCCAGACGCTTCCGGACAGATCAGGCCAAGGTCCATGGCTCCAGCCGCCATGGCGGCGGGAAGCGCGCCGGCGGCCGGGACGATGCGGCCATCCAGCGACAGTTCGCCCATCGCCGCCCATCCATCTAGGGCGTCCAGCGGAATGACGCCAAGCGCCGCCATCACCGCCAGGGCGATCGGCAGATCGAAATGGGTGCCCTCCTTGGGCATGTCCGCCGGTGCGAGATTGGCGACGATGCGTTTGCCGGGCAGGGATAGGCCGAGGCCCGCGAAGGCGCCGCGCACCCGCTCGCGGCTCTCGGCCACGGCCTTGTCGGCGAGGCCAACGACGACGAAAGCGTGTTGCCCCGTCGTGAGCTGGACCTCGACGTCGACCCTTCGCGCCTCTACCCCTTCGAACGCCACCGTGACGACTGTGGCCGCCATGCTCTTGCCTTGCGGATGATCAATTTATCCACAACTTGCAGCATAGCTTGCGGGGAGGAGCAAGAACGAAAAACGAACGTTTCGGGAAAATCCGAGAGTTGGGAAAAGTTACCCACGGACTCCGCGAATGTCCTCGATGCGATCCCAAAGTACAGCGGCGGCGTTGACGCCGCTGAAACGCAACAGCTGTTGGGCGCCGGTGGGCGACGTTACGTTGATTTCCGTCAGGTACTCGCCAATGACGTCGATGCCGACAAAGATCAGTCCACGGCGCTTCAGCTCGGGACCGATGATCTTGCAAAGCTCGATGTCGCGAGGCGTCAATTCGACCGCTTCCGCGCGCCCGCCGACACGCAGGTTGGAGCGCACCTGACCGTCCGCCGGCACGCGGTTGATCGCGCCGACGGGTTCGCCGTCGACCAGCAGGACGCGCTTATCGCCCTTGCTGACAGCCGGCACGAACTTCTGGGCGATGACCTGCTCGCGGCCGATCATGGCGTGCAGTTCGAGCAGCGCATCGAGGTTCGGGTCGTCTTTCAGAAGGCGCGCCACGCCGGAACCGCCGCCACCGTAGAGAGGCTTCAGCACGATGTCGCCGTGGCGAGCCCGGAAGTCGTAGATGGCGTCGTGGTCGCTGGTGATCAGGGTCGGCGGCTGCACCCCCGGAAAGTCGGTGACGAACAGCTTCTCGGGCGCGTTGCGCACCTCGGCGGGATTGTTCACCACCAGGGTGTCGGGATGGACCTTCTCCAGGAAGTGGGTCGCGGTGATGTAGGCCATGTCGAACGGCGGGTCCTGGCGCATCAGCACCACGTCGACGTCGTCCTTCATGTCGAGCAGAACGGGCTCGCCCAGCTTGGCGTGGGCGCCCTTTTCCGCGAAGACCTCCAGCGGCTGGGCGCGGGCGAAGACTTGGCCGTCCTCCAGCGACAGCTTGTCCGGAGTGTAGAACCACAGCCGGTGGCCCCGGGTCTGGGCCTCCATCATCATCAGGAAGGTCGTGTCGGTGTCGATGTTGATCCCGAGGACGGGGTCCATCTGGACGGCGACTCGCAGCGACATGGGGGCTCCTGGGTTCTTCCGGCGACTGGGCGCGACGGCTTAGTTAGGCGTTCTTGCGCGCGGCTCCAACTTCGGATGCCGACAAGGCGTCAGTTGAGGCGCAACCGCATCCGCTCGCGCGCCGCCCGGGCCGCTATCGCCGCGCCGCCATCGAGCACCTGGGCGCGGGACAAGGCTTGAAGCGCCCCGGCCAGAGCGCCTTGACCCTCGCGAGCGGCCGCGACGTCCAGCCAGGGGCGGTGGTCGTTGGGATTGAGCAAGGCGCGCCGCAGGGCCGACCGCTCAGCGCGAACCCAGTCCTTGGCCTGCTGGGCCCGCGCGAAGATGTTGTTCTGCAGGCGGATCAACACGGCGCGATCCGAGATCGGGGCCATTAGCAACTCGAGCCGCGCGGCGACGTCCGGCATCAGGCCGGTGCGAAGGGCGCGCCGGGAAAGCTCCGACGGCAGGACCACGCGGCCTTCGCTGAACGGGTCCAGCGCCAAAGGCCCTTCGTCGGTCTCAATCCGCAGCAGGAAGTGCCCGGGGAAGTCGACGCCGTGAACCTCCAGTCCGACGGCGTGAGCCGCGTGCAGGTAGAAGACCCCTAGCGCCACGGGCAGTCCCTTGCGCCGGTGGGCGATGGCGATCACATCCGCGTTGTCCGGGTGATCGTAGGTCAGCACGTCGCCGGTCAGGCGCAGGTCGCCCGCTAGCGCCTCTGCGATCGCCTCCTCTGGCGACTCCGTTTCCAGACGGCGGCGCAGGCGTTCGATCGCCTCGGCGGCCAAGGCCTCGGCCGGAGCGGTGTCGCGGCTGGGATCGTCGTGCGCGGCGCAGGCCAGAGCCGCCTCAAATAGCGGAAAGCCCTCGTCGGGGCCTTGGCCGGCGCGGGTGAGGATATCTTCGGCCTCTTCGCGCGTCATAGGGAGCCGCCTTGGGATAGTTCCGCGCTCCACGCATCGGGCAGATGGCGCGGCGCTCGGCCAGGCGACAAGGCGATCAGGTCGAGGCGTGTTTCAAGCGCGCGCAGGCCGGCCCGGTGCGCGGTCAGATGAGCGGCGGCGCGACGCAGACGATCGCGCTGGGTGGGCGTCACGGCGTCCAGGGCGTCCTCGATGGTGGCCCGTTGTTTGACCTCCACAACGGCCAGGACGCCGCCGCGTTGCGCCAGAAGGTCGATTTCGCCCAGAGGCGTCGCCAGGCGGAAGCCCAGGATCCGATAGCCCTTGGCCATCAGCCACAGCGCGGCCAGGACCTCGGCGCGCCGGCCGAGCTTACGCGCCGCCGCGCCCCGGATCTGGCGCGCGCCGGCCGTCATCCCGCGGCCTCCTTGAGGGCCAGCGCCTGACGATAGAGGTCCTTGCGTGACAGGCCGAAGGCCTTGGCGACCTCGGAGGCCGCCTCGCCGAGCGGGAGCCTCGAGAGCGCCTCCCGCAGGGCGGCGTCGACGTCATCCGCGCTGGCGGCCTTCTCGACCCCGGGGCCGACCAGGATGACGATCTCGCCCTTGGGCGCGTCGAACCTGGGATCAGCGGCCAGCTCCGCAAGGCTTCCGCGTACGCAGGTCTCGTACAGCTTCGTCAGCTCCCGGCAAACCGCGGCCGGCCTTGGGCCGAATACGGCCGCCATGTCGGCAAGGGAGCCGGCGACCCGGGACGCGCCTTCGTAGAAGATCAGCGTGGCGCGGACATTGGCGAACTCTTCCAGGAAGGTTCGTCGCGCGGCGCTCTTGGGCGGCGGAAAGCCCGCGAACAGGAAGCGATCCGTGGGCAGGCCCGCCAGGGTCAGGGCCGCCAGCGCGGCCGAGGCGCCGGGGATCGGAATGACCGCGTGGCCCGCCGCGATCGCTTCGCGCGCCAGGCGATACCCTGGATCGGAGACCGTCGGCGTGCCGGCGTCCGAAACCAGGGCGACCCGTTCTCCAGCCTCGAGACGCTCGAGGATTCCAGGAATGGTCCGCTCGGCGACGTGTTCGTCATGGCGCTCCAGCCGCGTCCGGATTCCGTAGGCGGACAACAGCTTTCCGGTGACCCGGGTGTCCTCGGCCAGCAGCACGTCGCAGCCCGTCAGTACGTCCAGGGCGCGCAGGGTGATGTCGCGCAGGTTGCCGATCGGCGTCGCCACCAAATAGAGCCCCGGCGCGAGCGGCGCGTCTGACAGGGCGGGCGGGGGAGGCTGACGGCTCAAATCACGCGTCCTTAGGATATCGCTCAATCTTAGTTGGTAGCACTCGCCCGCGCTAAACCTTCGCGGGCCATACTCATATCAGGTCGCGAGCAGGCCTGTCAGCCGATCCAGGACGAGACGACCCGTCCGTGTGGCGCGCAAACGATTGGGGTCATCGACCAGCAGGCCGGCCTCCACGAGATCGCGCACCTTGGGCGTGTCTGGCCTTAGATTCAGCGGCTTCATTTCGTCGAACGAAACGCCCGCGTCGATTCGCAAGCCGAGCACCAGCCGCTCCTCGGCGGCCTCTTCCGGCGTCAGGACCTCCTTCGTGAAGCCAAGTCCCGTCTGTTCCACAGCGGCGACGTAGTCGCCGATCGCGCGGTGGGCTACCGTTGCCGCGCGCCCGTCGGGCAGGGCGAGCCGCCCGTGCGCGCCGGGGCCGACGCCGATATAGTCCACGCCACGCCAGTAGACGAGGTTATGCCGCGAACGCGCCGCCTCGCCACGCGCGTGGTTCGACACCTCGTAGGCGTCGAAGCCCGCTGCCTCGAGAACCTCCTGCGTCGTCTCGAACAGGGTGGCGGCCAAGTCCTCATCAGGGACCTTCAGTGTTCCGCGACCCACGGCCCGATCGAAGGCTGTGCCCGCCTCGATGGTCAGTTGGTAGGGCGAGACGTGTTCCGGTTCCGCCGCCAGGGCCTCCGCCAGCTCGGCCCGCCAGGCGGCGTCGGATTGGCCGGGGCGCGCATAGATCAGATCGATCGAGAGTCGCGGAAAGGCGCGACGAGCCGCCGCCATGGCTCGTCGCGCGGCGTCGGCGTCATGGTTGCGGCCCAGTGTCTTCAAGGCGTTGTCGTCCAGCGCCTGGACGCCGAGCGACAGCCTCTGAACGCCCGCGTCGGCCAGGGCGGCGAAGCGATCGGTCTCCGCGTCCGTCGGATTGGCCTCCAGGCTGATCTCCAGGTCGTTCGCTGGGGACCAGAGGCGTTTGGCCGTCTCGATCACCCGGGCCACCTGCGCTGGATCCATCAGGGAGGGCGTGCCGCCGCCGAAAAAGATCGACAGCAGGGTCCGTTCGCCAGTCAGGGCGCGCTGGGCTTCGAGGTCCGCGACGATGGCGTCGGCCAGCGCCGCCTGCTCTTCGGTCCTTCCCCGGTCGCGGACGACGTTGAAGTCGCAATAGGGGCAGATGCGCGCGCAGTAGGGCCAGTGGACGTAGACGCCCAGCTCCGTCCGGTCACTCAAACAGCGCCGCCTTCAGCTTGGCGAAGGCGCGCGCGCGATGGCTCATGGCGTCCTTCGCGGCGGGCTCCATCTCGCCGAAGGTCGTCTCGTGACCCTCTGGAACAAAGATCGGGTCGTAGCCGAAGCCGCGGTCGCCGCGCGGCGGGAAGCTCAGGGCGCCGTCGATGCGGCCCTCGACGACGACCGCTGGGCCATTCGGCCAGGCCACGGCCAAGGCCGAGGTGAACCACGCCGAGCGATCATCCGAGCCCGTCTCCTCCAGGCGCTCCTCGACCTTGCGCATGGCCGCCGCGAAGTCCTTGCCAGGCCCAGCCCATCGGGCCGAGTAGACGCCGGGCGAGCCGCCCAGCGCGGCGATCGAGAGGCCAGAGTCATCGGCCAGGGCGACCAGACCAGAACGGTCGGCCGCGTGGCGGGCCTTGAGCAGGGCGTTGCCGACGAAGGTGCTCTCGGTCTCTTCCGGCTCCGGCAAACCCAGCTGGCCCGCCGTGACGATCTCGAAGCGGCCGTCCAGCAAGGCCATGATCTCGGGAACCTTGCCAGGATTGTGGGTGGCGGCCACAAGCTTCATTCCCATCTCAAGCTTCAGCGCCATTCGTCCCTCCAGGCAGCCAAGGAAAACAGTTCGATGCGGCTCCTTTACTCCGCCCTGTCGCCTTTTGCGCGCAAGGTTCGTGTGCTGGCCCTCGAAAAAGGTCTCGCCGATCGCATCGGATTGGAGCCGGCGGCCCCGTACCAGGATGAGGCCGTCCGCGTGCTGAACCCGCTGAACAAGGTCCCGACCCTGGTCACCGACGATGGCGAAGCGGTCTACGACTCCGCCGTGATCTGCGACTTTCTCGACGGGCTGGCCCAGCCCCGCCTGATCCCCGAGAGCCAGCCCGACCGCCACCGCGCCCTGACGCTGGAGGCCGCCGCCGACGGTATGGGAGACGCGGCGCTGCTGGTCGTGCGCGAACGCATGCGGTCCGAGGGCGAGCACCGGCAGGACGTGTTCGATCGTCAGCTGAAGGCGATCGCGGCGGCGCTGGATCTGTTCGAGCGCGCGAGCCTTTCGACCGATCGGTTCGGCATCGGCGAGATCGCGGTCGCGGCCCAGCTTGGCTATCTCGACGCGCGAAGGGTCATCGACTGGCGCGAGGGACGACCAGCGCTCGCGGCTTGGTTCGAGGTCGTGTCGAAGCGGGGCTCGATGGTGGCCAGCGACCCCAGCGCCGGGTGATTGTGGCTGTAGAGCCACGCCGTCGGACCTCGACGCAACATTACTATAGTTTAATATCGTTTTTCGATAATCGTGATTGGCGGAACGGAAATCGGCTCTTATTTGTTGATCGTGGACAGCGCCCGACCGTCGGCGCGCGCCACGTGTCTTGAACCGGAAACCCCGATGTCCGCCGCCCGCCTGTTCCGCCTCGCCGATAAGGTCGTCATGACCGCCATCACCGCCGCGTTGATCGTGGCCGTGCCGGTCTCGGCCGTGGCGTTCGTGGCGCAAACGCTCTAGGGCCAAGTCCGGCGAACGTCGCCGTTTGACGTCTTGCGAAGCGGGGCGTTCTGTTCAGCGTCGCTGTTGGGGAGCAGCCATGCGCGCTTTGGGGCCAGGCTCCGTTTCGAGTTTCCTGAAGATCATCCTGGACGTGATCTACGTCGGGCTGTGGATCTTCGTCAGCCTTCTGTCGCTGTTCACGCTGGTCGCCCTGCTGTTCAGCTTCAATCCTGAATTGCTGGCCTCGATGTTGCCCATCAGCGATGCGGTCGAAGCCGTCAGTCGCGATGGTCCGCTGTTCGCTGGCGCCTTGGCGGCCTGGGCGCTGCTGCTCGGCGGCTGGATGGTGATCGTCGAGCGTCTGCGCAAGATCTTCGCGACCCTCACCGCCGGCGACCCCTTCCACCCTGACAACGTCGTGCGTCTGCGCCTGATTGGCCTGGTGCTCGCCGGGCTAGAGGTCGGTCGCTACGTCTTTTCCGGCATGGCCCGCTGGCTGGCCCCCAAGACGAAAGTCATCGACGACAGCTTCACCCTGACCGCCTGGTTTTCGGTGCTGGTGGTGTTCGTGCTGGCCGAGGTGTTCCGCGAAGGCGCGCGCCTTCGTCGCGAAGCCGAACTGACGATCTGAACCGGAGCGATTTCTCTATGCCCGTCCGCGTGAACCTTGACCGCGTGCTGCTGGACCGCCGCATGTCGCTGACGGAACTGTCTGACCGGGTGGGCGTAACGATCGCCAACCTGTCGATCCTGAAGACCGGCAAGGCCCGGGCGGTGCGGTTCTCGACGCTGGACGCCCTGTGCCGTGAGCTGCAATGCCAGCCGGGAGACCTGCTGACCTTCGAAAGCGGCCCGCCCGGCGGCTACGAGGAAGACTAGTTCAGCCGCCGCTTCTTGAGCAGCGCGTTGCGGTCCATTGAGCGGACCTCGACCTCGAAGGCGTCGCCCTCGCGCAGGATCTTGAGGGGCACGGTCACGCCGGCTTCGCCTAGACTCCACATCACGGCGTAGAACTCGGTCAGATCCGAGACAGGCTTGCCGTCGACGGCCAGGATCAGATCGCCTGGCTTGATCTCGGCGCGGGCCGCGGGGCCCTTGGGAGAGATGCCGACCACCACGACGTGGTTCTCCATCTCCTGGGCGAAGACCCCCAGCCATGGCCGCGCAGGATGCGGCGAGCGTCCGCGCGCCAGATCATCGAGGATC
>NZ_CALCDX010000171.1 GCF_937900395.1 uncultured Caulobacter sp. | reverse complement strand
CGCCGGCCAGGCCCGCCGCGCCGTTGTTCTCGCGGGCCAGGCCCACGGCCACGCCGATGGCGAAGAGGAGGCCGAGGTTGGAGAAGATCGCGTCGCCCGCCGCGGCCACGAAGCCGATGTTCAGGAGATCCGGCTGGCCCAGGCGCAGCAGCAGCCCGGCCACCGGCAGCACCGCGATCGGCAGCATCAGGGCCCGGCCCAGCGGCTGGAGGATCTCGAGCGGAGACAGGCGAGGCTTGGTCGGAGACGTCATCGTGATCAGGCTCCGAGGCTGGCTTGGACGAGGCCGCGCACGGCCTCTGGCGAGGTCTGGGCCAGGGCCCGGGCGGCCAGGTCCTGGCAGGCGGCCATGTCGAGGGCGCGGACGCGGGCCTTGACCTCCGGGACGATGGCGGCGGTGGCCGAAAGCTCGGTGACGCCCAGGCCTAGCAGGACCGGCGTGGCGGTAAGATCCGAGGCCAGCCCGCCGCAGACCCCGACCCAGCGGCCGTGCTTGGCCGCGCCCTGGCAGGTCTGGGCGATCATCCGCAGCACCGCCGGGTGCAGGGCGTCGATCCGGGCGGCCAGCTCCGGATTACCCCGGTCCATGGCCAGCACGTATTGGGTGAGATCATTGGTGCCGATCGACAGGAAGTCGGCCTCGGCGGCGATCAGGTCGGCGGTCACGGCCGCGGCCGGGGTCTCGATCATCACGCCCAGCTCGACCTTCTCCTCGATCCCCAGCTCGCGCTTGGCCTCCTCCAGCACCGCGCGCACGGCCCGCAGCTCATCGAGGCTGGCGACCATCGGGACCATGATCTTGCACTGGCCTTGAGGTTGAACGCGGAGAATGGCGCGCAGCTGAGTCTTGAGCAGATGCGGCCGCCAGAGGCTGACGCGCACGCCGCGCAGGCCCAGGGCCGGGTTCTCCTCGGCCGGGATCGGCAGGTAGGGCGCGGCCTTGTCGCCGCCGACGTCCAGGGTGCGCACGATCAGCGGCTTGCCCTGCAGAGCCTCGGCGATGGCCTGGTGCTGGCGGGCCTGCTCGTCCTCGTCGGGCGGGGCCTGGCGGTCCAGGAACAGGAACTCGGTGCGCAGCAGGCCCGAGCCCTCCGCGCCGTTCTCGATCGCCGCCAGGGCGTCCTTGACCGAGCCGGTGTTGGCGAAGACCTCGATGCGGGTCCCGTCCTTCGTCACCGCCGGCTCATGGGCGGCGACCTTGGCGGCGGCCTTGGCCGCTTGCCTCCGGGCCAGGGCCGTCTGGGCCGCCTCCAGGGCCGGGGCGTCGGGGGCGACGCGCAGGCTTGCTCCATCGGCGTCGAGGATCAGGGCGGTTCCGTCGGCGATGGAGAGCGTCGCGCCGCCCAGCGCCACCAGGGCCGGTATGCCCATGGCCGCGGCCAGGATGGCCACGTGCGAGGTTGGACCGCCGCGCGCCGTGGCGAAGCCGGCGATGACGCCGGGGTCCGCGCCCATCAGCTGCGAGGGCAAAAGCTCGTCGGCCAGCAGGATGGAGCCGGGCGGCAGGATCGCCGTCTCGTCGTCCTCGCCCGCCAGCGCGCGCAGCACCTGGCGCTCGAGATCGATCAAGTCGTCGACCCGCTCGGCCATGCGGCGATCGCCTAAGGCCCGCAGCGCCTCGACATAGCCGCGCACCGCCGAACGCCAGCCAAAGCCGGCGCTCTTGCCCGCCGCGATCAGGCTCTTGGCTTGTCCCAGCAATTCGGGGTCGTCGAGGAAGGCCAGGTGGGCCGACAGAATCGCCTTCCTGGCCTTGTCGCCTTTGGAAGCGTTGGCTTCGAGACGGGCGCGGACCCTGTCCAGCGCCGCCAGCAGCGCGGCCTCTTCCGAAGCCTGCCCCTGCCCGTCCTCGCGCACGGCGATGTCGCTGGAGGCCAGGCGCACGGCCTTGCCGATCGCCAGCCCCGGCGCGGCCAGCACGCCCTTGACCACCCCGTCGGCCGGCAGCGCCGCCGGGGCCAGGGGCGTTTCGGCGGCGATAGGTGCGGGAGCTGAAGTCGCCTTCGCCCGGACCGGCGCCCCCTCGCCCATGCCGCTCTCGATCAGCGCGACGATCGCCGCCACGGCGGCTTCCGCATCCGCGCCCGAGGCCAGCACCTGGATCGCGTCGCCGTGCCGCACGGCCAGGGCCATCAGTCCCACCGGGCTGCGCGCGCTCGACCGCCGCTCGCCCAGGGCCAGCGCCGTCTCGGCCGCGAAGCTCTTGGCCAGTTCGGCGATCCGCGCCGCCGGCCGCGCGTGGATGCCGTGCATCAGCGGCACGGTCACCGCGCGGGAAATCTCGCTCTTGGATTCGGAAGAAGCCGCCGTCGCCGCGCTCGCCACCGGCCGTAGTTCCATCAAGAAGCCGCCCGCCTCCACCGCCACGTCCTGGTCGCGACGGACGATCTCGAAGGCCTCGGGATTGGTGACGATCACCGGAGTGATCAGGCTCTTGGCTCGCTGGGCCAGCAAATCCAGGTCAAAGCGGATCAGCACGTCGCCCGCCCTCACCGCCTGGCCCTCGCGCACGCAAGGCTCAAAGCCCTCGCCGCCCAGCGCCACCGTCTCCAGCCCCACATGCATCAGGATCTCGGCGCCCGCCGGCGACCGCAGCGTCACCGCGTGACCCGCCCGATGCGCCGACACCACCACCCCGTCGCACGGCGCCACGAGTTCCCCGCCCAGCGGGTCGATCGCCACCCCGTCCCCCAGCATCCGACCCGCGAACACCGCGTCCGGAACCTCCGACAACGACGCGATCCAGCCCTTCAGCGGTGAAGACAGCACCAAAGCCGACATCTGAATCGCCCCCTTTCCGCCGCGCTCAGGCGACGGGGACGCACTACATTCCATTTTAATACCATTTGGCAAGGCCACTTTTAGGTGTTGGCATGGCCACTCTTGCTAAGCCTACGAAATAGCCAATATACAGGGACAAATCGGCGCGGCCGGGGTATGAGGCGTTGACATCCATCGCCGGATAATCGGACTCATATTGGTATCCGACGGTTCGGCCGCCGGGGTCAGGCAACCGCAGGAGGCGGAGAAGTGTCTCTTTCCCAGCGCATAGGCTTCGCCCACGGGGCGGTTTCTGCGCCTCTGTATCTTCAGCTACAGCGCGCGCTGCGCGAGGCGATCCAGTTGAAGGTGTTGAGCCCGGACGACGCCCTGCCGCCAGAACGGGACATGGCCGACGACTTCAACGTCTCGCGCATCACCGTGCGCAAGGCCCTGGAGGGCTTGGTCAACGAGGGCCTTCTGACGCGTCGCCAAGGCGCGGGCACCTTCGTCGCCGCCCGGGTCGAGAAGAACTTCTCGAAGCTGACCTGCTTTACCGAAGACATGATTTCGCGCGGCCGGACGCCGCACAGCGAATGGATCACCCGGGCCGAGGGCGCGGTGACCCCGGAGGAAGCGCTGATGCTGGGCGTCTCGCCCAACACGCCGGTCTATCGCTTCCACCGGATCCGGTTCGCCGACGGCGCGCCGATGGCGGTCGAGTACACCACGATCGCCGCCTTCGCCCTGCCCTCGCCCGAGGTGGTCAAGGACTCGCTCTACGAGGCCATGGCCGCGCACGGGCATCGCCCGGCCCGCGCGCTGCAGCGCCTGCGCGGCGTGCTGATCAATCGGGAGCACGCCGCGCTGCTGGGCGTGAAGCCCAAGGACGCCGGCCTGCTGGTCGAACGCCGCGGCTTCCTGAAGGACGGCCGGGCCGTCGAGATCTCCCATTCCTACTACCGCGGCGACGCCTACGACTTCGTCGCCGAACTGAACGACGCATCCTGACCGGCGTTTGCGCGCTGGCATGTTTCAAAGGACCACGAGCTTGGAGGCGACTGTCTTGACCCGTCCTGAAGGCCCCACGTCGGGGCGGCTGGCGCCGGAAAGCACGAAGATGTTCGCCGAGGCCAGCCAAGGCGCGGCCGTGGCCAAGGCGCTGCTGGCGGCCAACGCCGAGCGGGTCGCGGCCCTGGCCGAGCGGCTGCGCGCCCATCCGCCTCGGGTGGTCGTCACCTGCGCCCGCGGCAGCAGCGATCACGCGGCGACCTTCGCGCGCTACCTGATCGAGACCAAGGCCGGCGTCCTGACCTCGTCGGTCGGCCTGTCGGTCAGCTCGGTCTATGACGCCTCGCCCAATCTGGAAGGCGCGCTGTGCCTGGCCGTCTCGCAGTCGGGCAAGAGCCCCGATCTGCTGGCGGCGGTGACAGCGGCCAAGGCCGCCGGCGCCTACGCCGTGGCCCTGGTCAATGTCGAGGACTCGCCCCTGGCCCAGCTGGCCGACGCCGTGATCCCGCTACACGCGGGCCCCGAACTGTCGGTGGCGGCCACCAAATCCTACATCGCCGCTCTCGTGGCGGTGACCCAGCTGATCGCGGCCTGGACGGAGGACGCCGAACTGACGGCGGCCCTGGCGGACCTGCCCGCCGCGCTCGAACAGGCCTGGAACCTGGATTGGTCGGCGGCCGGCAAGCGTCTTGAGACGGCGACCAACCTGTATGTGCTGGGTCGTGGCGTCGGCTTCGGCGTAGCGCTCGAGGCCGCCCTCAAGTTCAAGGAAACCTGCGGCTTGCACGCCGAGGCCTTCAGCGCCGCCGAGGTGCTGCACGGCCCGATGGCCCTGGTGAAGGACGGCTTCCCCGCCCTGGTCTTCGCCCAGAACGACGAGAGCCGTCAAAGCGTCGAGGACATGGCTGACGGTCTCAAAGCGCGCGGCGCTGACGTCTTCCTGGCCGCGCCCGGCAAGGCCGGGGACGACCTGCTGCCCAGCCTTAAGACGCACCCGGTGCTGGAGCCGGTCCTGATGGTCCAGAGCTTCTATCGCATGGCCAACGCCCTGTCGGTCGCGCGCGGCTACGACCCGGACAGCCCGCCCCACCTCAACAAGGTCACCGAAACCGTCTGATGCCGGTCGCTCTCGTAAATGGCCGGGTGCTTACCCCTGCCGGCGTCGTCACTGATCACGCCGTTCTCGTCGAGGGCGGCAAGATCGCCGCCGTGGTTCCGATGGCGCAGATCCCCGCCGTGGCCGAGCGCCAGGACCTGGCCGGCGGCCTGCTGGTCCCGGGCTATATCGACACCCAGGTCAATGGCGGCGGCGGCGTGCTGTTCAACGACGCCCCGACGGTCGAGACCATCGCCGCCATCGGCGCGGCCCATCGGGCCTACGGAACCACCGGCTTTCTGCCGACCTTGATCAGCGATGATCTGGACGTCGTGGATGCGGCCCTGCGCGCCACGGAAGCGGCGATCGACCAGGGCGTTCCCGGCGTGCTGGGCGTTCACATCGAGGGCCCGTTCCTCAATCCCAAGCGCAAGG
>NZ_CALCDX010000170.1 GCF_937900395.1 uncultured Caulobacter sp. | reverse complement strand
GCCCGAGGTGTCCTTGTCCAGACGATGGACGATGCCGGGCCGCGCGACGCCGCCGACGCCCGACAGGCTGTCGCCGCAGTGGTGCAGCAGGGCGTTGACCAGGGTGCCGGTCAGGCTGCCGGGGGCGGGATGGACGGCCATGCCGGCCGGCTTGTCGACCACGATCAGGTGCGCGTCTTCGTAGAGCACGGCCAGCGGAATGGCCTCCGGCTCGGGATCCGCCGGGATCGGCGGCGGGACAAGCAGGATGTAGGTTCCCGCCTTGGCCTTGCGGGAGGCGTCGGTGACCAGCTGGCCGTCCAGCGCCAGGCGGCCCTCGGCGATCAGCGCTTGCAACCGCGCGCGCGACAGGTCGGGAAGCAGCGCCGCCAGCGCCTTGTCCAGCCGCTGACCGGCCAGTTCCGGCGGCAGGACGGCCGTCAGGGCCTCACCGCCCTCCTCGGATACGGCGTCGTCGAGGACGTCGTCGTCCAGCCTGTCTTCCGCGCGCGTCACCTGGGTTTCATTGCTCCTTCACACGTCCGTCGCACCAACGACACGCGCCATGCCTACGGGCCAGATCGAGTTTCGCATTCAGGGGGATAGTCGATGCGCGCTTTCCGCACCACCACGCTGTTGACCGCCAGCCTTCTGGCCCTGGCGGCCGCCGCCCCGGCCTTCGCCGCCGACGCGCCCGCGGCGCCGACCGCCGAGGAGCAGGATACCCGCCTGGGCGAGGTCGTCATCACCGCCCAGAAGCGCGCGCAGGACCCGGTCGAGGTGCCGATGGCGGTCACCGCCTATTCCGGCAAGTTCCTGGAGGCGATCGGCGTCAAGGCGTTCGACGAGCTGTCGGCCTTCACCCCAGGGTTCCTGGTGCAGAACCAGTCGAACAACAACTCCGGCTTCGTGATGCGCGGCATCACCTCGGACTCCGGCTCGGCCACCGACGAGACGCGGGTGTCGATCTATCAGGACGGCGTGCCGATCTCGCGTTCGCGCGGCTCGTATGTCGAGCTGTTCGACATGGAGCGGGTCGAGGTCGCCAAGGGCCCGCAATCGACCCTGTTCGGCCGCGGCGCCCTGATCGGCGCGGTGAACCTGGTGCAGAACAAGGCCAATCCGGCCAAGAACGACTGGCTGCTGAAGACCGAAGGCGGCACGGGCGGCTATTTCGTCGGCGAGGGCATGGTCAACTTCGCGTTCGGCGACGGCAGCGCCCTGCGCATCGCCGCCCGCGCTCGCAAGAACGACGGCTATGTCGACGACGCGGCCGGCGGCGACGCCTACAACTCGACCAACACCAAGGCCGTGCGCGCGGCCTATCACCTGGAGCCGGGCCCGCTGAAGCTGGATCTGATCGGCAACTACCAGGAAGATTCCACGAGCGGCACCTCGTTCAAGAGCCACACCTTCAACCCGACCAATCCGATCACCGGCGAGGTCCTGGGCGACACCGGCGTCTCCTCGGCCGCCACCCTGGCGCCGGGCGCGGGTTTCGAGGGCGGCGCGCCGCTGGGCCTCGAGCGCAAGGTCTACGGCCTGACGGCCCTGGCCGAGTACAAGATCAGCGACAGCTGGACCCTGTCGTCGATCACCGCCACCCGCGCCTTCCACTCCGTCGAGGTGTTCGATCCGGATGGCTCGTCCCTGCCGATCCTGACCTTCGCCGAGGACGCTCAAGGCCGCCAGCAGAGCCAGGAGCTGCGTCTGCGCTACGACGCCGGCGGCCGGTTCTCGGGCTTCGTCGGCGCCAACTACTTCCACGAGACCGGCTCGTGGCGGATTCCTGGACAGTATGACGAACGTCTCGTGCTGGCCCTGCTGGCCGGCAATACGCCGCTGGGCATCAGCCGCCCGAACCCGCAGCCGCTGGCCTATCTGACCAACCCGGCCTACCTGGCGCAAGTGTTGCAGCTGGGCTTCGGCATTCCGGCCTCGATCGCGCCCGGCATCGTCTCGAACCTGAAGCCGATCCACCGCGAGGAATTCGCCAACTACGGCGAGAACACCGCCTATGACGTCTATGCCGACGGCACGTTCAAGCTGACGGACAAGTTCGAGATCACCGCCGGCATCCGCTACACCAGCGAAGACCGCTGGGCGGCCTACCGCTCGAACGTCCAGAACGGTCGCTCGATCCTGGGGATCCTGCTGGCCGCGCCGACCGCGACCAACCTGTTCCTGGCCGCGCAGCCGAACGCCGTGAACAATCCGCTGCTGCCGACCGTGGGCCTGATCACCCAGCCGACCACCAACAACGGCGACACCTTCGCCAAGTCGATCGACGACAATGGCCTGACCTGGCGCGTGGTCGGTCGCTATGAGCCGGCCGACAACCTCAGCCTCTACGCGTCCTACGCCCGGGGCCGTCGCCCGGACGTAATCTCGTCCAGCGCGCCGTCGGCGCCGCTGGGCGCCGCCCGCTTCAACGTCGTGGCGTCCGAGACGGTTGACAGCTACGAGGCCGGCGCCAAGGGCAAGGTCCTGGACGGCCGCCTCTATCTGTCGGGCGCGGTCTTCCGCTACGACTACGACAACTTCGCCACCAGCTTCCGCCAGGGCGCGCAGGTCGTGACCCTGAACGCGGGCAAGGCCAAGGCCTACGGCTTCGAGGGCGAGGCCCGCCTGCAGGCCGGCGACTACTGGACCCTGTTCACGACCTACGCCTACAACCACGCCCGCCTCGAAAGCGGCCTGCGCAAGGGCAACTCCTTCCGCCTGTCGCCTGACCAGAGCTTCTCGGCCGGCGCCGCGTTCAGCCGTGAGGCCCTGGGCGGCAAGCTGACCTTCACGCCCACCTACACCTGGCGCTCGAAGATGTTCTTCGACGACGACAACGACCGCAGCGACCTGCAGTCGTCGGGCCTGTTCCCCGACACCAAGGTCGACGAGTTCCAGAAAGCCTATGGCCTGCTGAACGTGCGCGTCGGCTTCGGCGCGGTGGACGATCGCTGGAAGGTCGAGGCCTTCGTCGAGAACCTGGGTGACGTCAGCTACCTGAAGGACGCGGGCAATACCGGGGACAGCTTCGGCATCCCGACCTTCATCGCCGGCAAGCCGCGCTTCATGGGCGTGGGGATCACGTTCCGTCACTAGACCAAAACAACCGATCTCCCCGGCGAATGCCGGGGTCCAGATGGAAAATTCTGGGGTGGCTCCAGAAGCGCGGCGCGTTTCCAGCCCACCCCGGCTTCCAGGGATCTGGATCCCGGCATTCGCCGGGAAGGCCGGGTTTGGAGGCTGCTGGACAGCATCCTCTTTCCATTGTCTCGTTCCGCGTATCTGGGGGAGAGCGCATCATGACTATCGACCGCCGCAAGCTTCTGGGCCTCCTGGGTCTCTCCGGCGCCGCCGCCGGCGAGGCCGCGGCCGCCACGGTCAAGGGCCTGCATGACGGGCCTGTCCGTTTCGAGCACGGCGTCGCCTCGGGCGACCCCTTGCAGGATCGCGTGATCCTGTGGACGCGGGTGACGGCGCCCGGCGCCAAGCTGCCGGTGGGCGTGCGCTGGGACGTCGCGATCGATCCGGACTTCAAGACCATCGTCCGTCAAGGCCACGCCACGACCGACGCCGGCCGCGACCACACGGTCAAGATCGACGTCACCGGCCTGAAGCCCGGGACCGAGTACTACTACCGCTTCCGCGCCAGCCGGGCGGGCGAGGCCGTGGGCGAGGCGGTGGTCGGCCGCACGCGCACCCTGTCGGCCGGCGCCGTCAAGGACGTCGTCCTGGCGGTCACCTCGTGCAGCCTCTATCCGAACGGCTACTTCAACGCCTACGACGCGATCGCCAAGCTGCCGCGCGTCGACGCCGTCCTGCACCTGGGCGACTACATCTACGAGTACGGCGCCGCGCCGGGCGACTACGGCATGAACTCGCCGACCGCCAAGACGCGCATGCCCGACCCGCCGCACGAGATCGTCACCCTGGACGACTATCGCCGCCGGCACCGTCTCTACAAGACCGACCCGATGCTGCAGGCCGCTCACGCCCGCGCGCCGTGGATCGTGGTCTGGGACGACCACGAGACCGCCAACGACAGCTGGGTCGGCGGGGCCGAGAACCATCAGCCGAAGACCGAGGGCGACTGGGCCACGCGCAAGGCCGCCGCGCTGAAGGCCTATTACGAGTGGATGCCCATCCGCGAAGCGGCGCCGGGAACCCTACCGGAGGCCGCTTGGCGCGGCTTCCAGTTCGGCGACGTGGCCACCCTGCTGATGACCGAGACGCGGCTGACCGCGCGCACGCATGAACTGGACTATGAGACCGACCTGCCGATCGTTGACGGCAAGCCGGATGTCGCGGCCTTCGTCGCCAAGTGGAAGGATCCTTCGCGCCGGATGATGGGCCAGGATCAGGAGCGCTGGTTGGCCAGCCAGGTCCAGGCTTCGGTCAAGGCCGGCACGGCCTGGCAGGTGCTGGGCAACCAGGTGGTCATGGCGCGCGTCGCCACGCCCAACCTCCAGAAGACGATGGGCGAGGAGAAGTTCGGGGCCTTGGTGGCCCAGCTGCCCGACTACGCCAAGAAGCGTGTCGCCCAGTCCGTGGCGATGTCGGCCTACGACATTCCGTCGAACCTCGACGCCTGGGACGGCTATCCGGCCGACCGCCAGCGGGTCTATGACATCTTCACCGCCGCCAAGGCGCGGCCGATCGTGCTGGCCGGCGACAGCCACATGTTCTGGGTCAACGAGCTGTGGAACGACGCGGGCGATAAGCGGGTGGCCGCCGAGTTCGGCGCGACCTCGATCACCTCGCCCGGCTATGGCGACCTGATGCCCGGCGCCCCGATCGGCGAGGCCTTCGTCCAGCGCAACAAGGAAGTCCGCTACAGCCACGGCAGCGCCAAGGGCTTCGTTCTGCTGACGCTGGAGCACGGCAAGGCCACGGGCGACCTGATGATGGTCTCGACCATCCTGGATCCGAAGTACGAGACCAGCGTGCTCAAGCGCTTCGTAGTGACCCCGGCGGCCGACGGCGGGGTGGAGGCGTTGAAGGAGGGGTAGGGCGACTTCAGGATGCTCCCCTGCGATGCGGGGGAGCTGTCGCGGAGCGACTGAGGGGGCAAGCTGGGCGAACGCCGCGTTAGCCCCCTCCGGCCCTCTGGGCCACCTCCCCCGCGATGCGGGGGAGGATCTAGCGCAGGCTCACCGCCGCTCCAGCGCCAGCCGCAGGCCGAAAGCCACGAAGACGCAGCCGGTGATCCTGTCCAGCCACCGCACCACGACCGGCGCGCGCAGCAGGCCGGTGATCGGCACGGTGGCGGCGATCAGGGCGGCGAACCACAGCAGGCCTTCGACGACGTGGATGGTCGTGAGCAGCAGGCCAAAGCGCGCCGGGTCGACGCCCGCCGGCATGAACTGCGGCAGGAACGAGACGTAGAACACCCCGACCTTGGGATTGAGCAGGTTGGTCAGGAGGCCTCGGCGCAAGGCGGCGATCGGTCCGGCGTCGACCGGTCTCATCTCGCCCGGCTCGAACTGGTCGCGGGGCTTGAGGATCATCTTGATCCCGGTCCAGGCCAGGAACAGGGCGCCCACCCACTTCAGCACCGTGTAGGCCATCTCCGAGGCGGTCAGCAGCGCGCCGACCCCGAACGAGGCCGCCGCGCCCCAGATCAGACAGCCGAGCCCGATGCCGATCGCCGCGCCGGTCGCGCGGCGCGGGCCCTCCGCGGCCGCCGTGCGGATGACGAGGGCGGTGTCCAGGCCCGGCGTCAGGGTCAGCAGACCCGCCGCCAGCGAGAAAGCGACGAGGGCCTCAGTCGTGGTCATGGAGCGGCTTTTCGCGCTCGACCAGCTTGCCGTCCTCCAGCACGCGATAGAAGCACGAGCGGAACCCGACGTGGCAGGCGCCGCCGTCGCCGCGCGGGCGCACCTTCAGCAGCACGGCGTCCTGGTCGCAGTCGACGCGCAGCTCGACGACGTCCTGCAGCTGGCCGCTGGTCTCGCCCTTCTTCCAGAGTTCGCCCCGCGAGCGGCTGAAATAGTGGGCGATGCCAGTGTCGACCGTCAGCTTTAGCGCCTGGTCGTTCATCCAGGCCAGCATCAGGATCTCACCCGTGTCGGCGTGTTGGGCCACCGCCACGACCAGGCCGTCGGCGTTGAAGCGCGGCGCGAGGTCGGAACCCCGCTCTAGGGCGTGCTTGTCGTGGGCGTGCGGGAACAGGGGCGTGCTCATGGCGCCACATATGGCGCAGGCGGGGCAGGCGCGCTAGCTTCCCCGCGCTTGCGGGGGCGAGATGAACCTCAAGGATCGGATCAAGGCTGCGGTGGCGGCGCTGGACGTCTGGGCCCGGCCCTGGGCCCGGCGCTCGCGCTGGCATGGCTACGCCTACGAGTTCCTGCTGTTTGGCCTGAAGCAGGCGTGGGCGTGCCTGTTCGGCGCCCTGATGCTGGCGCTGCTGGTCGGCACCAAGCTGCTGTGGCCCGAGCACGCGCCGCTGGCCCGCTACGACTTTCTGGTCATCGCCTCGGTCGCCATCCAGGCCGCGCTGCTGGCGCTGAAGCTGGAGCGCTGGGACGAGGCGCTGGTCATCTTCATGTTCCACGTCGTCGGCACGGTCATGGAGCTGTTCAAGACCGCCCATGGGTCATGGATCTATCCCGAGCCCAGCCTGCTACGGATCGGCGGCGTGCCGCTGTTCACCGGCTTCATGTACGCCTGTGTCGGCAGCTATATCGCCCGCATATGGCGGCTCTTCGACGTCACCTTCGTGCGCTATCCGCCTTTCTGGACCACGCATATCCTGGCGGTGCTGATCTATCTGAACTTCTTTACGCACCACTATGTCACCGACATCCGCTTGGGGCTCTTCGCCCTGTCGGCGCTGCTGTTTGGCCGGACCTGGTTCCTGTTCACGCCTGATCAAACGCCGCGCCGCATGCCCATGCTGATGGGCGCGCTGCTGGTCTCGCTGTTCATCTGGTTCGCCGAGAACCTCGGCACCTTCGCCGGGGCCTGGATCTATCCAAGCCAGGCGGCGGGCTGGCGCATGGTGCCGATCGAGAAGATGGGCGCCTGGTACCTGCTGATGCTGATCAGCTTCGTGTTGGTGACGCTGGTGCATCGTCCGGTGGACGCCTGCGTGGCGCGGATCCGGCAGGGGATCCGGGTGGCGGCTTAGGGGGGATCGTTCCTCCCCCGCGATGCGGGGGAGAATCTTGCTCCTACTTCCTGACCACCAGATCCATGAACCGCTGCTGCAGGACCTTGTCGGTCTTGAAGACGCCGCGGAACTGGGTGGTGATCGTCGAGACGTCGTGGTGGTGGACGCCGCGGGTGCTCATGCACTGGTGCTCGGCGTCGATCAGCACGGCGACGCCGGCGGCCGAGAGGTGATCCTCGATGGCGTCGGCGATCTGCATGGTCATGGTCTCCTGGGTCTGGAGACGCTTGGCGAAGATCTCGACCAGGCGCGCCAGCTTCGACAGGCCGACGACCTTGCCGGTCGGCATGTAGGCGACCCAGGCCTTGCCCAGGAACGGCGCCATGTGGTGTTCGCAGTGGCTCTGCACGTCGATGCCGCGCAGCATGACCATGTCGTCGTAGCCCTGCACGTCCTCGAAGGTGCGCGACAGTTCCTTGGCCGGATCGCCCTGGTAGCCGGCGAACCACTCCTCGAAGGCGTCGACCACGCGCTTGGGCGTGTCGATCAGGCCCTCGCGCTCGGGATTGTCGCCGGCCCAGGCCAGGAGGGTCCGGACGGCGGCCATGGCTTCCTCGCGGGAGGGGCGCTCGGCGGGTTCAAGATCAAGACCGTCATCGCTGCCGATCAGGGTTCGCTCGCGGGCTAGGGCGTCCATGTCAGAGGGTTCTTTCCACGGGCTGAGTTGCGCCAGGACGCCGGTCGTCCTGGAATGACGCGTGCCACCCGTTTCACAGCTACGGTCGAAGCGTCGCCGCGGACGCATCGTTGGGCGTGGCCCAATCCGTATCCGAAGGATATATGGAGCCGGCTCCGTCCCGGAGCAACCTCTCCTTACGTCACAGCACTGCGACCCTATGACCCTGAAGATCCACGACACCCTGGCGCGCGAGAAGCGCGACTTCGTCCCCGCCGATCCCAAGCGGGTGACGATGTATGTCTGCGGACCCACGGTCTACAACCACGCCCATATCGGCAATTTCCGGCCGGTGGTGGTGTTCGACGTGCTGTATCGCGTGCTGCGCCACCTCTATGGCGACGACGCGGTGGTCTACGCCCGCAACGTCACGGACGTGGACGACAAGATCAACAAGAAGGCCGCCGACGAGGGCGTGCCGATCAGCGTGATCACCGAGCGCTATCTGGCGGCCTACCACCAGGACGCCGACGCCCTGGGCGCCCTGCGGCCGAACCTCGAGCCCAAGGCGACCGAGCACATCGGGGCTATCCTGGAGATGATCGGCCAGCTGGTCGACAACGGCAGCGCCTACGCCGCCGAGGGCCACGTGCTGTTCGACACCCAGAGCTTCGCCGACTACGGCCAGCTGTCGGGGCGGCCGCTGGACGAGATGATCGCCGGCGCCCGCGTCGAGGTCGCCCCCTACAAGCGCCATCCGGCCGACTTCGTGCTGTGGAAGCCGTCTAAGGAAAACGAGCCCGAGTGGGACAGCCCCTGGGGCGCGGGCCGTCCGGGCTGGCACATCGAATGCTCGGCCATGATCGACAAGGCGCTGGGCAAGACGATCGACATCCACGCCGGCGGCATCGACCTGACCTTCCCGCACCACGAGAACGAGGTCGCCCAGAGCCGCTGCGCCCACAAGACGGCGGTGCTGGCCAACTACTGGATGCACAACGGCTTCCTCGACATGGGCGGGGAGAAGATGTCCAAGAGCCTGGGCAATGTGATCATTCCGCACGAACTGCTGAAGACGGTTCCGGGCGAGGTGATCCGCTGGGCGCTGCTGTCGGCCCACTACCGCCAGCCGCTGGACTGGACGCCGGAGCTTCTGGAGCAGTCCAAGAAGTCGCTGGACCGCCTGTACGGCGCCCTGCGTCGCGCCAAGGACGTCGCCCCCGACCAGGCCATGGAGGCTCCGGCCGAGGTCATGGCCGCCCTGCTTGACGACCTGAACACGCCGCTGGCGACCTCGGCCTTCTTCGAGGTGTCGAGCCTGATCGAAAAGGCCGTGACGGCCGGCGACACCGTCGCCATCGCCGCCAACAAGGCCCGCCTGCTGGAGGCCGGCGCCCTGCTGGGCTTCCTGCAGGCCGATCCGGACAGCTGGTTCGAAGGCGACGCCTCCGACGAGCTGAAGGCCAAGGTCGAGGACCTGCTGGCCAAGCGCGTGGCGGCCCGCACGGCCAAGGACTGGCCGGCCGCCGACGCGATCCGCGCCGAGCTGGACGCCCTGGGCGTGGTGGTCATGGACGGTCCGGCGGGCGCGACCTGGCGGATGAAGGACTAGGCGCGATGACCTTCGAAAAGCAGGTTGTCCTGGTCTCCGGCGCCGGCCGGGGGCTGGGGGCGGCCATCGCGCGCGCCTTCGTCGAGAACGGGGCCCAGGTGGCGGTGAACTACCGCCGCAGCGAAGCTCAGGCCAAGGCGCTGGTCGCCGAGCTCGGCCAGCGCGCCGTGGCCATCCGGGCCGACGTCTCCGACCCCCTGGAGGCGCGGCGGCTGGTCAATGACGCGGCCGAGGCCTTCGGCCATCACGTCACGACGGTGGTCAACAACGCTCTGGGCGATTTCAGCTTCAACGGCGACGGGCGCGAGAAAATCCAGACGATCGGCTGGGACGACTTCCTGGGTCAGATGGAGGTGGCCTTGCGCGGGTCGTTGAACCTGATCCAGGCCGCGGCGCCGGCGATGGAGGCGGCAGGCTGGGGGCGGATCGTCAATATCGGCACCAACCTGTTCCAGAACCCGGTCGTGCCCTATCACGACTACACCGCCGCCAAGGCCGCCCTGCTGTCGCTGACCCGCACGGCGGCGGGCGATCTTGGTCCCAGCGGCGTTACGGTCAACATGGTCTCGGGCGGCCTCTTGCGCGTCACCGACGCCAGCGCCGCGACGCCCGAGGCGATCTTCGACTTGATCGCCCAGAGCACGCCGCTGCGTCGCGTCACCACGCCAGCCGAGTTCGCCGACGCGGTCCTGTTCTTCGCCTCCCCCTGGAGCCGCGCCGTCACCGGCCAGAACCTGGTGGTGGATGGCGGCCTGGTGAGAGATTAAGAAGTCCGCATGAAACGCGCCGTCGAACACCGCATCGGGGTCCAGGCCCCCGCCGAGATCGTCTGGGAGGTCGTCTCCGAGTTCGAGAGCTGGACGCACTGGAACCCGCTCTACCGCCGGGCCGAGGGGCAGATGAAGATCGGCACCGCCCTGGTGCTGGAGCAGCACCTGCCCGGCGAGGCGCCGCGCGTCATCCAACCGATCGTCCAGGACTGGGTGCCGTACGAGCAGCTGCACTGGCGCTCGACCCGCGTCGGCGGCCTCGTCACCGCGATCCGCTATCTCGAGATCGAGAACATGGGGCCCGCCAACTCGACCTTCTCGAATGGCGAGCTGTTCATGGGCATGCTGGTGCGCTGGGTCAGCCGCGAGGAGCGCCGCAAGCTGAAGGCCGCCTTCACCGCGATGGGCGAGGCGGTCCGCGACCGCGCCGAGGCCCTCTGGTCCGAGCGCGGCGGGGCTCCCATCTAAGGCGCGCGATGATCGACGACCTGTACAGCGCGAAAATCCTGACGCTCGTGGCCAACATGCCGCGCGCCGGACGCCTGCCCGCGCCCGACGCCAGCAGCGAGAAGGTCGCCAAGCTGTGCGGCAGCAAGATCACGGTCGATGTGGTGGTCGGCGAGGACGGCAAGGTCGTCGACTTCGCCCAGGACGTCAGCGCCTGCGCGCTGGGTCAGGCGTCTGCCGCCATCCTGGGCCAGAGCGTCGTGGGCGCTGATCTTTCCGAGATCGAGTTGGCGCGGGAGTCGCTTATCGCTATGCTGAAGTCGAACGGTTCGCCTCCCGCGGGCCGATTTGCGGAGCTCGCCGTGCTGGAGCCGGTCAAGGACTATCCCGCTCGTCACGCCTCGACGCTGCTGGCGTTCGAGGCGACGGTCGAGGCTGTCCGCAAGGCCACAGGCGCCGCCGAAACGCGAACTAGCACCGCCGGCGCGGCTTGATCGCAACCCTTTCAGGGGTGTGTAACCGCTCAACAGCAGTACGCGCGCCGGCATGACCCTCTACGAACGCACCGTCGACCTTGGCCTTAGAGCCTACAAGTTGACGCTCTCGCCTCTCATCGGGCGTCAGTGCCGCTTTACGCCGAGCTGTTCGGAGTACACGGCCGCCGCTCTCAAGGAACATGGCCCGCTCAAGGGCTCCTGGCTGGGTTTGCGACGGATTTGCCGCTGCAATCCGTTTGGTGGTTCGGGCTACGACCCGCCGCCGCCGCGACACCAGCCACGCAAGTGGAAATGTGAAGAATGATCGATCTGGTTTTCCCCGACGGCTCCTCGCGACAGTATCCGGACGGCGCCACGGGCCGCGATGTCGCCGCCGCCATCTCCAAGTCGCTGGAAAAGAAGGCCCTGCTGATCAAGCTGGACGGCCAGCTGCTGGACCTCGACCGTCCGCTGACGCCCGACCTGCTGACGGGCGAGCGCAAGTTCGAGATTCTGACGCGCGAGGCCCCCGAGGCGCTCGACACCATCCGCCACGACACGGCCCACGTGCTGGCCGAGGCGGTGCAGGAGCTGTTCCCCGGCACCCAGGTGACGATCGGCCCGAACGTCGAGGACGGCTTCTACTACGACTTCGCCCGCGACGAGCCGTTCAGCCTGGACGATCTGGAAAAGATCGAAAAGCGCATGAAGGAGATCGTCGATCGCGACGAGAAGATCTCGCGCGAGGTCTGGGACCGCGAAGAGGCCATCAAGCACTTCGACGAGATCGGCGAGCAGTACAAGGCTCAGATCATCCGTGACCTGCCGGCCACGGACACGATTACGGTCTATCGCCAGGGCGCCTGGAAGGACCTGTGCCGCGGCCCGCACCTGCCGTCGACCAAGCACGTCGGCAAGGCCTTCAAGCTGACGAAGCTGGCCGGCGCCTACTGGCGCGGCGACCAGAACAACGCCCAGCTGCAGCGCATCTACGGCACGGCCTGGGCGTCGGAAGCCGACCTCGACGCCTACCTCAAGCGTATTGAGGAAGCCGAGAAGCGCGATCACCGCAAGCTCGGCAAGACCATGGACCTCTTCCACATCCAGGAAGAGGGCAAGGGCATGGTGTTCTGGCACCCGAAGGGCTGGGCGCTGTATCGCGTGCTCGAGGACTACATGCGCCGTCGCCTGGACGCGGCCGGCTACAAGGAGGTGAAGACCCCGCAGATCCTCGATAAGAGCCTGTGGGAGAAGTCGGGCCACGCCGAGAAGTTCGGCCACGCCATGTTCATGTGCGAGAGCGCCGAGGGCGAGGTCCTGGCCGTCAAGCCGATGAACTGCCCCGGCCACATCCAGATCTTCAACGTCGGCCAGAAGTCCTATCGCGAACTGCCGTTGCGCATGGCCGAGTTCGGCGCCTGTCACCGCTACGAGCCGTCGGGCGCCATGCACGGCATCATGCGGGTGCGCGCCTTCACCCAGGACGACGCCCACATCTTCTGCCGCGAAGAGCAGGTCACGGAGGAAAGCGCGCGGTTCATCGAACTGTTGCGCAGCGTCTATAACGATCTGGGCATGACGCTGGCGGACACCAAGTTCTCGACGCGTCCCGAGCTGCGCGCCGGCACGGACGAGGTCTGGGATAAGGCCGAGTCCGCCCTGGCGGCGGCGGCCGAGGCGGCGGGCGAGACCCTGGTGCTGCAGCCGGGCGAGGGCGCCTTCTACGGCCCCAAGCTGGAATTCTCGCTGAAGGACGCCATCGGCCGGGTCTGGCAGTGCGGCACCCTGCAACTTGATTTCGTTCTGCCGGAACGATTGGACGCCGAATACGTTTCGGAGGACGGTTCGAAGAAGCGTCCCGTGATGCTTCACCGTGCGATTTTGGGGTCGTTCGAACGTTTCATCGGCATTCTGCTGGAGAACTTCGCGGGCGCCCTGCCTGTCTGGCTAGCGCCGACTCAGGTGGTCGTGGCCACGATCACCTCGGACGCCGACGACTATGCTCGCGAGGTCGTGGAGACTTTGACGAAACTAGGTATGCGCGCGGAACTGGACCTGCGAAATGAGAAGATCAACTATAAGATTCGCGAGCACAGCCTCGCCAAGGTTCCAGTGATCGCGGTGGTCGGACGTAAGGAAGCAGAGACGAGGCAGCTGGCCTTGCGTCGCCTGGGCGGCGAAGGGCAGAGCGTTCTGTCGCTCGAGGAGGCCATCGCCGTGCTGACCGCCGACGCCACGCCGCCTGACGTGGCGCGCGCGCGCGCCGCCAAGGCGGTTCAGGAGACGGTGACCGCCTGATGAACAGCATTCTCCCGTCCGTTTCGACCTTGACCGCCGGCGCCCGCCCGGCCCGCCCGCACGTGTCGGTGGTCATGGTCGTGTACCGGACGGGAGAAGCGCTGGCCGAAAGCATCAAGCATGTTCTGGCAGAGCCGCTGGTCGACGAGTTCGTCATTGTCGACAACGGCTCCTGCCCTCGTGAACAGGACCTGCTGCGCTCCCTGGCCCTGACCGAGCCGCGCGTGATCCTCAAGCAGGGCCACGGCAATATCGGTTTCGCGCGCGGCGCGAACATGGGCGCCACCACCGCGGGCGGCGAGCACATCATCTTCCTCAATCCCGACGCCAACCTGCAGCCGGGCTGCGTCGCGGCCCTGGTGACGGCCTTCAAGGGCCAGCCGACCCCGACCATCGTCGGCGCGCGGGTGCTCAATGTCGACGGCTCCGAGCAACGCGGCGGGCGCCGCGGCGAGGTCACGCCGATCAGCACCGTGCTCAGCTTCGGACAGCTGACCCGCCGCTATCGCAAGCTGGCGGCGTTCGAGATCCACCGTGAGCACGAGCCTCTGCCCACTGGCCCCGCCCCGATGCCGACCATTTCCGGCGCCTGCTTCGCCATGCGCCGCCAGGATTTCGAGGCCCTGAACGGCTTCGACGAAGGCTATTTCCTGCACGTCGAGGACATCGACCTGTGCTGGCGCGCCCGTCGCGCCGGCGGCCAGGTGCTGTTCCAGCCCAAGGCCCAGGTCGTGCACCTCGGGCACACCAGCCTTGAGCACCCGGTGAAGGTCGAGTTCCACAAGGGCGTGGGCCTGACCCGCTACTTCATCAAGCGCGCCGACAGCCTGCAGCTGTTCGCGGCCGCCGTCCTGCTGGCCCCGGCCATCATGCTGATGAGCGTGTTCCGCCCGCTGCTCTGGAAGATGACCGGCAGGCCGATCTAGGGGCGCGGCTAGGCGGCTTTCGACCCTAGTCGGACGCCGGGATGGGCTCGATTGCGCACGGTGTGATCGCTGACCTAGGGTCGTGGTTGTGGGCGGTGCCCACGGAACAACACCTTCCAGCGACGGTGGGCTATGATCTTCCTTGTCGTCATTGCGGCCTTGCTCGCGTCTGAGCCCATCAGGCTGGAGCGCGGCCCGATCCCCGTCGAGCAAGCCTTCGCGCTAAAGCGGGAGAAAGGCGACGCCGCGTTCGCCGCCGAGGTGGACGCTGCGGTTGGGCGACTTCAAAACGGGCGCTTTCAGCAGGCCAAGCCCGCTGGCCCTTGCGCAAGCCCAGCCCAGATCGCCGCCTCGGCGCAAATGGAGCTTGTTCGTCGGACGTCCGATCCTCAAGCTTATGCTCGGTCACTTGCCGAAGCCGAGGGTGCGCTGGCTCGGCGTGAAGCCTTGAGGGCGTCGTATCTCGACGGCGCGCAGGTCGCCTCGCCGTATGGCCTCGTGGGAAGAATGGCGGCCCGCGCCAAGGCCGAACCCGATCCACGCTTGGCGGAACTGTACCGGCGGATGGCCGAGGATCAGTTTTCCGCCATGGACACCCTTCAATTGCGAGCCTTCTTTGGGCCGGGCATTCACACCGCGTGGGAGAAGGGCTTGGACGAGGGCGCCCTTGCCTATCTGGACGCGATGATCGCAGGCGAATGGTGCCCCATGAATGTCGCCAACGCCGACTGGCTGAAAGGCCAACTCAGAGAGCACGGCTGGTACAAGGTCTCGATTTATGGCGCTGACGCGGACGGCGCCGCCTGGCTGATCGTCCAGCACGCCCGACATGACCTGGCCTTCCAGCGTGAGGTGCTCGCCATGCTCGAGCCGCTCTGGGAGACGGGCGAAACGAAGGGGCAGAACTACGCCATGCTGTATGATCAGACGGCGCACTATGCGGGACGCCCTGGTCGCTTCGGCGTCATGGGCGATTGCACAGCACCAGGTGTTTGGTCTCCTAAACCCCTCGAAGACCCAAATGCTGTCGACCTGTGGCGCAAGAAGGCTGGAATGTCGCCTCTTGCCCCGTACGTCGCGATGCGCAGCAAGGGATGTGTGCCATGATCCGCGCGCCTCGATGACACGTCGCTGTCGGATGATCGAAGAGCGCCGAAGGTCGCCTACCCACCCTAAGCCGACGCCAACAGCGTCCGCTCACATCGGCGCGATCGTCTCGAACCTCAGTCCATCCGGTCCTTCGATCGACGTTGGCGCCTGGAGGTTTCGCGCCGGCAGCATCGCCCGGTAGCGCTCATACATCGCCTTCGCGTCCCGTCCCGGCTTCGCCGTCAGGCAGAGATCGTACTCGCCTTCACGGCCCCAGGGCTTGCGCGCCGAGCGCGCGATGTCGCCATCGGCCTTGACCGCCGCCGCCACCTTGTCCGCCAGGGGCCGGTCGACGCCCATGCCGT
>NZ_CALCDX010000169.1 GCF_937900395.1 uncultured Caulobacter sp. | reverse complement strand
TTCTTCTTCTTCTGCTCCTGGAACTTGAACTTGCCGTAGTCCAGGATCTTGCAGACAGGAGGATTGGCGTTCGGAACGATTTCCACCAGGTCCAGGCCAGCCTCTTCGGCCGCTTCCAGGGCGGCGGACGTCGGCATCTCGCCTTGCTTTTCGCCGTTTTGGTCGATCAGCAGGACGCGGGGGACACGGATTTCATCGTTGATACGCGGCCCATCCTTGACGGGCGGCGTTTGCATAGGACGGCGAATAGGGGCGGCTCCGAGGCTGTTGATAGGGTAGGGCTGAACGCATACGCGCCGCGCTGGGCGCGCCGCGAGAAACTGATATATGACGCGCCGGCCGCGCTCTATCAAGCGAAGGCGGTTAAAGAGACGTCGCCGGACCGAGTTTTTTCGGGGCTAACAGGCGACCAGGAGGAAACGGCGAGGCGGGGACGCGTGTCCTCCTGCCCAAGACCCCTGCCTGATCTCCATGAATCCGCATCGCCATACCGCCCTGGAGGACGTCCACGCCCTCCTGATCGGCTCCAGTTTCATCGCCGTGGGCCTGACCCTTCTCAAGGCCGCGGGCCTCGTCACCGGCGGCGTCGCCGGGGTGGCGCTGATCGTCTCGTATCTGAGCGGCTGGCCGGTCGGCGTCGTGTTCTTCGTCTTGAACCTGCCGTTCTATGTGCTGGCCCAGCGCACCCTGGGCTGGATGTTCACCTTCAAGACCCTGGCGACCAACCTGCTGCTGGCCGGCTTCGCCTGGGCCATGCCGCACTGGCTGAAGGTGACGGGCGTCGATCCGATCTTCGCGGCGATCTTCGGCGGCACGATCGTCGGCATGGGTATCCTGGCCCTGGCGCGGCATCGCTCCAGCGTCGGTGGCATCGGGGTGCTGGCGCTCTATCTGCAGGAGCGGCGCGGGATCAGCGCCGGCAAGGTGCAGATGGCGGCCGATTGCGTGGTCGTCGCCACCGCCTTCTTCACGATCAGCTTCGACAAACTGCTACTCTCGATCGCCAGCGCCGTGGCGCTGAGCGCGGTGATCATCGCCAACCACAAACCGGGGCGATACGCGGGCTACTGAGCGCTAGCGCCCCAGATCGTCGTCAACGCGTCGTCAGCGCCATGGCCGCGCTGGCGACCGTGCTGACCGGCAGGGCCTGTAGATCTGGCGAGCGGATCACGGTCACGTGCCCGCGCGGAGCGCAGAGGTCGGGATCCGAGGCGTCGGAGAACAGGGCGATGGTCGGCGCGCCGGCGGCGGCCAGCAGGTGGGTCGGGCCGGTGTCGTTGCCCACGGCCAAGGCCGCCTTGGCGCCGAGCAGGGCGAGCTGGGCGAAGTCGGTGCGGCCGGTCAGGTCTCGAGCGCCGGCGGCGGCCTTCTGGATCTGGCGGGCCATCGCGCTTTCCTGCGGGCCGCCGATGATGACGATATCGAAGCCGCGCGCCTTCAGCAGGGACGCCAGCTGGGCGTAGAACTCGACCGGCCAGCGCTTTTCAGGGCGATGGGCCGAACCGCCAGGCACGAGCAGGACATAGGGCTTGGGCTTGGCCGCGCCGGGGACAGGCGGCGCCTCTTTCCGCCGCTTCAGGATCCAGGACAGATCCGGCGCCGGCGCGCTGCCGGGCTCGGTGGGCGCGTCAGGCCATATGCCGGCGGCCTTCAACTGATCGGCCTGCCGCTCCAGCGTGTGCATGTGGAGGCGGGCCTTGCCCTTCTGCGGCAGGGCGCAACCGAAGGCGATGCCGTTCCACTGCGGAGGGAAAGGACGCAGCAGCTGGAAATACCAGTTGGTGCGACTGTTGGTCTGCAGGTCATAGACCCGGTCGTAGCTGGCCTTGCGGATCCGGCTGATCATGGCCAGGGTCGCGCTCAGGTCGCCGGGGCGCCCGTCAGTCTCAACAGCGTTGAAATAGGGGCTGAGCTTGGCCAGAGCCTCGAACGGCGGCGTGGTCAGCAGGGTGATCTTGGCCTTGGGATGGGCCTCGCGAATCTTCTTCATCGCCGCCAGGGCCAGGACGAAGTCGCCCAGCGCTCCCAGCTTGATGACCAGGACCCTCTTGATCTCCTTGCTCAAGACGAATGCTCCGCGGTCCGAGCCCGCAGGACGCGAGCATAGACATCGAGCGTGGCTTCGCACATCGCGTCCACCGAATACAACCGTCGCGCTCGCGTCCGGGCCGCCTGGCCCATGACCTGGCGTTTCGCGGCGCCGGCTTCGCAGGCCTCCATCAGAGCGTTCGCCCAGGCCTCGGCGTCGCCGGGCTTCACCAGCCAGCCCGTCTCGCCAGGGACGACCGTCTCGCGCGTGGCGCCGTGATCAGCGGCCATCACCGGGCGGCCCATCACCTGCGGCTCGACCGCCGTCCGCCCGAACGCCTCCGGTTCCAGCGAGGGCGCGATGGCGAGGTCGGCCAGCAAATAGGCCGCCGGCATGTCGTCGCAGTGGCCGACCAGCTTCACGCGATCCTCAAGGCCGGCGGCGGCGATGGCGTCGGTCAGTTCGGCGCGATAGCCCTTGCGGCCCTGGTCGTCGCCGGCCAGCAGCAGCAGGATGCGATCCTCGCCGCGCGCCTTTAGCAGCGCCATGGCCTCGACCAGCAGACCTTGACCCTTCCAGCGGGTCAGGCGGCCTGCCAAAAGCACCTTCAGGCGACGCTCGTCCTGAGGAACGCCCCAGGCTTCGGCCAGCGCCCTCACGCGCTCGCAGCCGACCATGCCGGGTTCGAAGCGCGACAGGTCCACGCCGCGCGGGATCGCCACGACCTTTTCGGGCGGAATCCCGTGCTCCTGGATCACGTGCTGGCGGGTGTATTCGGAGTTGGCGATGACGAGGTCGCCCTTGGTCATCACGGCATTATACCAACGCTTGAGGTTGGACTTGGCGTTGTAGACGCCGTGATAGGTGGCGACGAACGGGGTCTTGGTGGCGTGGGCGGCCCACAGGGCGCTGAAAGCCGGCGCGCGCGAGCGAGCGTGGACCAGGCTGACCTTCTCGCGCCGGATCAGGTCGATCAGCCGCGCGGCGTTGCCCAGCATGACGAGCGGGTTCTTGGACTGGGCCGGCATCTGGGCGAGGCGGCCGCCGTCAGCGGTGAGGCGCGCGGCCATTCGCCCGCCCTTGGTCGCGACCAGGGCCTTGCCGCCTTGCGCCACCACCGCATGGGCGACATCAATCGTGGTCTGCTCGGCCCCGCCGGTTTCCAGCTCCGGCGTCACTTGCAGCAAGGTGAAATCGGGAGGTAGGTCGGACACACGACTCTCGCGAGGACAACGCGGGCTTAAGTAGCGAAAGGATCGAGGCGACGCCATGACCGAATCCCTAGGCGCCCTAACGCGCGAAGACGGCTCCCGGCTCGCTTTCCGGCGCATTTCGGGAGAGGGCGCGACGGTCGTCTGGCTGGGCGGCTTCCATTCCGACATGACCGGGACCAAGGCCCAGGTGCTGGCCGAGCAGGCCCAGGCCAGCGGCGGCGCCTATGTCCGCTTCGACTATTTCGGGCACGGCGAGTCCGACGGCGCCTTCAAGGACGGGACGATCAGCCGCTGGCGGGAAGACGCCCTGGCGGTCATCGACGAACTGACCGAGGGACCGCTCGTCCTGGTCGGCTCGTCCATGGGCGGCTGGCTGGCGTGCCTCGCGGCGATCGCGCGGCCGGAACGGGTGAAGGCCATGGTGCTGATCGCCCCGGCGCCGGACTTCACCGAAAAGCTGATGGCGCCCGAACTCTCCGACGAGGCCAAGGCCGCGATCACGCGCGACGGCTTCTGGATCCGTCCCAGCGAATATGACGACGGCGGCTATCCGATCACCCGCGATCTGCTGGAGGACGGGGCGCGGTGGTCGATCCTGCCGGGGCCGGTGCCGATCAATGTTCCGGTTCGCGTCCTGCAAGGCGGCGCGGACCCGGACGTGCCGTGGACCCATGCGCTAGAGCTGGCCAACGCCTTTACCAGCCACGACGTGGTCTTCACCCTGATCAAGGACGGAGACCACCGTCTCTCGCGTCCACAGGACCTGGAGCGTCTGGTCGCCGCCGTTGCCGAGGCCAAGGGCCTGGCCGAGCCGGAGGAGGGCGACCTGGTCTCGCGTCGTCTCGCCCGCGCGGCGCGTCTGCGGAACGCCGCGGGCCTGGAGGCCTTCGGCATCACGCCGCGCTTGCCGGCGATCGACGACGAGTAGGCCTAGCCGCCCGCCTCCAAGATCGCCGCGAGTCCCTCGCGATAGGTCGGGTAAGCCGGGCGCCAGCCCAGCTCGGCCTTGGCGCGGGCGTTCGAGACGCGCTTGTTCTCGGCGTAGAAGCGGCGGGTGGCGGGCGACAGCCCCAGTTCATTGAACGGCAAGTCGGGCGGGACGGGAGCGCCCAGCAGGCGCGCGGCGTGCTCCATCACGTCCTGCGGCGGGGCGGGCTCGTCATCGACTAGATTGTAGACGCCGCCCGCGCGGGGCTTGTCCAGCGAGGCCAGCAGGCCCGAGACGATGTCGTCGACGTGGATGCGGCTGAACACCTGACCCGGCTTGACGATCCGGCGGCCTTCGCCGGCCCGGAGGCGGTCCAGGGCGCTGCGGCCGGGCCCATAGATCCCGGGCAGGCGGAAGACGGTGACGGTCAGGCCCATGCCGCGACCGACCTCCTGCCAATCGCGCTCGGCCCCGACCCGGCGGGCGCCTTCGACCGATTGCGCCTTCAGCGGCGAGGTCTCGAACACCCAACGGCCGTCGAAGTCGCCATAGACGCCGGTCGTCGACAGGTAGCCGATCCAGTCCGGAAACGCCTGCGCCCGGGCCAGGGCGGGGACGATCGATTCGAGCGCCGGGCAGCCGTCCGGACCGGGCGGAGCGGTGATCAGGATCGCATTCACGCCGCTCAGCGCCCGCGCCATGGCGTCGCGGTTGGCGGGATCGAAGGCTTCGACGCCCTGGGCTCGCAGCGCCTCGACCTGTCCGGGATCGCGCGCGCTGGCGGCGACCGCCCAGCCCCGCGCGCGCAACGCGTTGGCGAAAGCGGCCCCCACATAGCCCAGACCAAATACGAACAGACGCAACGCCAGGACTCCGCCCCAGACCGCCGGGCGAAAACCCGGCTGAAACCCGGTCAGATCAAGGCGTCGAAAAAAGCCGCTTCGCAACCCCTCAAAGGGCGCTTGCAAACCGCGAAGCGCTCTGCCATAAGCCGCCTCCTCGTCGCGGGGCGCTTCACCAAGCCCCTCCGATGCGGGCGTAGCTCAGTGGTAGAGCGCCACCTTGCCAAGGTGGATGTCGAGAGTTCGAATCTCTTCGCCCGCTCCATTCTCGGTTCTTCCGGATATTGGACAAAGCAGACCGCGTCGCGGTCGCGCTGACGTATCGCTAGGCGACGAACGTTCGCCTAAGCTGCGGCGCATGACTCGCATCGCACCCTGGCGCGCCGCTCTGGTCGGCGTCTGTCTCACCGCCCTGACCGCATCGGCCGCGTGGGCTGGTCCCTCCGAATCCCTGACGAGCCTGGTGACGCGGTTTGAGTCTCTGGGCGGCGGCGACGAGGACCCCGATTCCGGCGGCGCGGCCGAGGCCCGCTGGCGTCTGCCCGACGTGGCCCCCGCCGCCGACGCCGCGCGTCTGGTCAAGTTGAAAGCCATTCGTACCGAGCTGACCGCGATGGGGACGTCCGGGCTCTCGGAAGAGGAGGCGCTGACCCGCGAGCTTCTCCTGTGGACGCTGAATGACCGGATCGAGGCCGCGGGCTTCGACGAGTCCCGTCTGCCGTTCAGCAGCGACGGCGGGTTCGACGTGATGATGCTGTACCGCGCCAGCGGGCTTCGCCTGAAAAACGAGGCCGAGGCGCGCCGCTGGATCGCGCTGCTCAACCGCATGCCCGACTGGTACGCGGTCAACATCGAGAACGCGCGCCGCGGGGTGAAGACCGGCTTCGTCCAGGCGATTCCGACGGCGCAGACCGTGCTGGAGCGCGCCCAGCGCATCGCCGCCGCGCCGCTGGCCGACGATCCGCTGCTGGCGCCGCTGCGGGCGCTGCCGGCCAGCATACCCGAAGCGACGCGCGCGGTGTTGGTCGCGGAGGGCGAGAAGGCCGTGACGACCAAGGTCGCGCCGGCCCGCGCCAGCTTCGTCAAGTTCATGACCGAGGAGTACGTCCCCCACGCCGCCAAGAGCTTGGCGGCTTCGGACCTGACCGACGGCAAGCGCTACTACGCCTTCCTGGCCCGGCGGCACACGACCACCACCATGACGCCGGACCAGATCCACGACATCGGACAGGCCGAGGTGGCGCGCATCCGGGCGCGGATGCAGGAGACGATGAAGGCGGCCGGCTTCCAGGGCGACTTGCCGGCGTTCATCGCCATGCTGCGCAAGGAGCCGCGCTTCTACGCCGCCAGCCGCCAACAGTTGCTTGAGAAGGCCAGCGAGATCGCCAAGCGCGCCGACGACCAACTGCCGGCCCACTTCGGCGTCCTGCCGCGCCTGACCTACGGCGTGCGGCCGGTGCCGGCCGCCATCGAGAAGGGCTACACCACCGGCCGCTATTTCGGCGGCGACCCCAAGGTCGGCCGCGCCGGCGGGCTGATGATCAACACCTCCGAGCTCGATCAGCGGCCACTGTACGAATTGCCGGCCCTGGTGCTGCACGAGGGCGCGCCTGGCCACCACATCCAGACCTCGCTGGCCCAGGAGCAGACCGGCGCGCCGGACTTCCGCAAGAGCCTTTACTTCACCGCCTTCGGCGAGGGCTGGGGCCTCTATTCGGAGTGGCTGGGCGAGGAGATGGGGATCTATCGCGATCCCTACGAACTGTTCGGCCGTCTCTCCTACGAGATGTGGCGCGCCTGCCGCCTGGTGGCCGACACCGGCATCCACTGGAAGCACTGGAGCCTGGACCAGGCGCGCGCCTGCTTCACCGACAACACCGCGCTGTCGCCGGTCAATATCGAGGTGGAGTTGAAGCGCTACGTCTCCTGGCCCGGCCAGGCGCTGGCCTACAAGGTCGGCGAGCTGAAGATCCTGGAACTGCGCCGCCGGGCCGAGCAGGCGTTGGGGCCGCGCTTCGACGAGCGCGCGTTCCACGACGTCGTGTTGCTGGACGGCTCGCTGCCGCTGGCGGTTCTGGAGCGCCGGATCGACGCCTGGATCGCCGAGCGGAACGCGAAGCGCTGAGGGGCTAGGTCGACCCGTTTTCGGGTTGGGCCGTCCCAACGGCAAGCTGACGCCGCCGCATGCCGACGCTATCGTGGCGTTGGGCGGCGAGACAGCCGCTCCGTATCCACAAGTGTTCGTTTCCCGCGTGATCCCGCCACCTGAATCCCTCGAAGCTAATCGACTGCAAACCGCGCTGACACGCCGGTTTCTCCTTCCCGTCCTGCCGGAGTTGGAGACGTTGTTTCTGGCGATGAGGGCCGAGACGGACGAGGAGATGGCCGCCAACGCTTTCGCGCGCCGCGATAAGGCGTATCCCTACGGCTATTGCCTGGAGATTACTCGGGACGTCGTGACCAACCTTCGCGCCCGCAACGCCAGGGCCCACGGCTCGGCGGCTAGGGCTCTCAGCGCTTTTCTCAAGCACGGCGGGGTGGGAACGATGGTCTGGGGCGTGTTGCGAGACCGCTATTTCCAGAACGCGATCCAGTTGGGCTCGCTCTATGTCGACGTCGCCAACGACAGCGTCGATCCGCTCAAGCCCAAGGTGGAAATCCTGCCCATGGTCGAGTCAGGTCTGGAGCTGGTGCGGGACATCCCACACTTCGCATTGATCGCCGAGCGCTATTGGGGCGTGCGAAGCTACGCCAACACCGCCTTGCCCGCTCTGGCGCCGCTCTTCCCGGTGATTATCGTCGACCCCGAGCAGCGCGTCCTGCTTCAATCCAGGACGGGATACATGATGCGCCTGCTGGCGTCTGATGGGTTCCAGAAGTCGGAACGCTGGCTAAGCGCGGCGCCTGAGCCGCCGCTGGCGGTGGTCCAAGGCATCCGTAACAATTGTCCCGCCGACATCCTTGACGCCAATCCGGCGGCGACGCGGGAGGCGAGCCTCGAAGCCTGCCGCGCCTTGCGGGGCCGGGCGGCCTCGCTCGACGGCGCCTGGATTGACCGAATGGGCGAGATGTTCGAGCGCGTGCCCCAGATTCGGGTCATCAATCTGCCTACGAAATCCGTTGCGGTGCATGACATGACGCGCACCAACGCTCGTTCCATTGTGGGTGTATCGGCCGTAAGGTCTAGTAAGATCAAAGTCTTAGGCTTTGAGGGGTTGGGTATGTAGGAATATCTTCCTCTCAATAAGAAAATAAACCTATAGTGGCGCTATCCGACCTGCTCGCGGTCGGGAGGAGAGAGCGTCATGCTGGTTCATGCCCTTGAGGATATCTGGGTCATCACACCCGATCCCCGACGCGACCGCCTGATGGCGGGTTTCGTCACCCACCTTGTCTCCCTGGCCACGGGCATTCCGGCGGCCGAGATCAATACGGCCCGCCGGACCACCAACGCAGCGATCCGCGCGCGGCATCTGGCCATCTACCTGACCCACATCACCTTCCACTGGCCGTTGCATCGCGTGGCCTACGCGTTCGGCCGCGATCGCACGACGTGCGGCCACGCTTGTCGCAAGATCGAAGACCTGCGCGACAACGCCGATTTCGACCGTCGCCTCGCCGAGCTCGAAGCGTGTCTGCGCCAGGCGCCGGCCCATGCGGAGGCCCTGCCGCAATGAGCATGACGTTCGATCAGGAACTGGAGGCCCGCCGTCGGGCCGAGCGGGCCATGCGTCTGCTGGCGCGTCCCGGGGCGGTGGTCGAGGCGCAGGGCGAGGGCTACGGCGTGCGGTTGGGCGCCAATCGTCGCCGCCGCCCGATGCTGATCCTGGATGAAGCCGGCTTCCAGGCCTTGGCCCGCGAGGCGACGTTGAGGCCTCGCCCGCAAGGGGGCTGGACCATGATCGACCGGCCGCCCCCCATCTCGCCGCCGCCAGGCCGGCCGGGCGTCATCGAAGGCGAAGTCCTTTTGCCCGAGGCGTCCAAGCCCGTCCGACGAAATCTTGGCGAGTCGCCGATCGCCTGGCTGGCCCGCCGTCGCGATCGTGACGGACAGCCCTGGCTGACGCCGATCGAAGCCGCGGCTGGCGAACGCCTGCGCGAGGAGTACGAGCGGCTGGGGACCCAGGGGCGCCTGACCATGCGCTGGGACGCCTCGCGCGTCGATGGCGGACTGCCGGGCCTGGCCCCCGCAGAGCGCGACCACGCCGCCCGCCAGCGGGTCGCCCGAGCGCTGGACTCGGTCGGGCCGGGCCTGCGCGAGATCCTGGAGCGGATTTGCCTGATGGGCTCGGCGCTAGAGGCGGCCGAGGCCGCTCTGAAGCTGCCGCGCCGGACGGGCAAGACGGTGCTGAAGCTCGCCCTGCAGCGCCTGGCGCGGCACTATCGGATGATCTAGCGGTTGCCGCCGGCGACCGCGATCACCTCGCCGGTGATCCAGAAGCTCTCGGGGGAGGCCAGGAAGGTCGCCACCGGCGCTATGTCCGAGGGTTGGCCCATCCGACCCAGGGCCGTGCCGGCCACGATCTGGGTCTCGAAGTCCGAACCGACGATGCCCGCCGTGTGGGTCCCTTCGGTCTCGACGGCTCCGGGCGCGATGGCGTTGACGCGGATCTTGCGCGGGCCGAGCTCCTTGGCCAGCACCCGAGTGATCGCATCGACCGAAGCCTTGGTGGCCGTGTAGATCGAGAAGGCCGGGATCTCCAGCGTCACCGCCGAAGAGCTGATGTTGATGATGCTGCCGCCGTCCGGGCCGAAGCGCTTGGCCGCTTCCTGCGACGCCAGCAGGAGACCGAGCACATTGGTGTCGAACTGGCGGCGGAATTCGGCCTCGGTGACGGCCTCCAGCGGGGTGAAGGCATAGACGCCGGCGTTGTTGACCAGGATGTCGATGCGGCCGAACGCGGTCTGCGCCGCGTCGAACAGCCGCGCGACATTCTCAGCCTTGGCGACTGAGCCTTGGACGGCGATGGCCTTGCCGCCGGCGGCGCTGATCTCGGCGACCACCTTGTCGGCGCCGGCTTGGTCGGAGGCGTAGTTGACCGCCACCGCCGCGCCCTCGGCCGCCAGCGCCTTGGCGATGCCCGCCCCGATTCCTTTCGACGCGCCGGTCACCACGGCGACCTTACCCGCGAGCTTGCTCATGATCTGTCTCTCCATCGCCCAACTGGCGATCGGTTAGACATTTAGATAATCATCGAAGTGATTCAATGAGCGACGCGAGATTTTCAGAGCCGGTCCCTTGTCGGTACAGGCTAGAAGTGTCCCAGAAACAGGTTAGGGCCGTCAAAGCTGAGACCGAGTCTCAAGAGCTGGCAGCGCATAGCGGAAGCACGTAGGCTCCGCATGCTGTGCTCCTATTCTTCGAACAAGACGGTGACTACCGCACCTGTGGTGGTGCGCGCTGCGGCTCATAACAGCAACTCCTCCGGGCGTCCTTTGAACGGCCCGGTCCTCCAGGAAGTTTCATGTCCCCTCTGAGTTTGGCCCTTATCCTGGCCATGGGCGCGCAGGCCGTAAACGACGGTTCCGCGCCGCCCCCGACGGTCCATGAGCTGACCGAAGCCGATATCGCGCAGCGACAATACGCTTGGCGCGCGATCTCAGTTTGCCCCTTGATGAGCACGACAGTTGTGGCTGTTGAGCGTCGCTCAACCACCCTTTGCGTCGCGGGCCCCTTGAATAGCGACCTTGAGCGGCTCGTATCAGACGACGCTCTAAAGGGGGTTGATGCTGTCGTTGTAACCTCGCCTGGGGGCTACTGGATATCCGCGTACAGGCTTGGCGAGCGCCTCAGGGCGGCTGACATCACACTGGTGACCTATCGAGAGTGCTTTTCGGCATGCGCCTCAGTTCTTGTGCCTATGGCGCGCCGGAAGATCATCTTCGATCTCACGCGCTTTGGCTTTCACGGGGGCATTCCACCGGCGAACCTGGCGCCAAGCCTTCATCCTGACTTTCCACCGGCCAGGATCGCCGAAATGCAGAAAAACTTGACCACTGTGCGCGATGGATTGGCTGCGCTCAAAATTGATCCGAACATTGGTGCAGATGTCCCCGACGAACAGAACATCTACGCTTCTGGAGGCACCTCAGTGATGTGGCGGCCAACTCGCAAGGCTTACGAGGGTTGGGGCGTCAGTGGGGTGTTGTACTACGCCCCGTCGGGAAGGCCGGAGTAACAAACATACAATGCGTACGCCCCTCGGCCAAGTTCGCCGGCGCCGACGTTGGCGAGGTTGAAATTGACGTCAGTCTTGTTCCGGAAGGAACCCTTTCGCGACTTCATCACCTTTCTGCTGAACGAGCGTGGGGCAAGGGATCTGAGTGTCGCGGCGCATATCCGCGGACAGTCGTAACCTGCAATCGGCGTCGTGCGGACAGAATTAGCCTGTTCGGCCAATTCGTGGGTTTGGCGGAGCTCCAGCAGTGGGTTGCTGCCTAGAGAGGACGTCTCAAACCTTCGCCAACGGTCCGAAGCCTAGATCTCCGCCAGTTGCGCCAGGTACGCATTCAGAACGTCCCGCTGCAGCACCAGGAAGGCGAATTTCCCCTGGCGGCAGATGCGGATCAGGCCGGCGTTCTCCAACTCCTTCATGTGGTGCGAGAAGGTGGCGGCGCTGACCTCGATGTGCTGGGCGACAGCGCCGCACGGCGTCGGCTCGCTGGCGGTCCCGATTTCCTTGAGGATCTGGCGGCGGCGCGGCTCGGCCAGGGCCTTGGCGATCAGGTTGACCTGACGCTCGTCCAGCACGAGGCGTTCGGCGATGGGGCGCGGCGCGTCTTCCATGAGGTTCATATGCGTTGGGGCGCGCCCGGAAGCAAATGGGCGGGGCCTTTCGGACCCGCCCTTCGCGTCGTTTAGTGCTTGAGCATGTGCTTAATGTCGCGCATCTGGTCGTGGCCGGACTTCACCGACGTCCAGGCGCGTTCGATCACGGCCCGGGTCTGCGGATCGACGTCGCCGTCCTGCAGGGCCTTTTCGTACTTGGCCTTGATGTGGTCCTCGCCGGCCTCGACCTCGTTGACGACGGCCTCGTCGCCTTTGGTCACGGCGTCCTTCAGGTTCAGGAAGGCGCGGTGGGCGGCGGCCAGGATGGTGCCGTCATCCTTGGGATCGCCGCCGAGGCGGCGCACCTCGTTTTGGAGTTCGGAGGCGACCGAGCGGCGTTCCTGGGCGCGGCGTTCGAACAGTTCCTTGTAGCGGCTGTTGTCGGCGTCCTTGGCGGCTTCGGCATAGCCGTCGGCGCTGTCGATCGTGGTCTCGACCAGGCCGTTGACGAGCTTGATGTGGTCTTCGTTGGTGTGCATCGAAGGGCTCCTCGCTGGGGAAGGGGAGCCGGGTCAACGCGGGGCGAGGCCGAAGGGTTCAGCCCGTCTTCGCGGGCAATTGCGCGCCGACATGGTCGATGCCCAGGGCCTCGCAGTGCAAGGCCTGACGGTGACGCTCGGCGGCGCGCGCCTTCTGCTCCTCCGTTCGCTGATCATGGCAGGCGGGACAGGAAACGCCTTCGACATAGAGCGGCGAGGCCTGGTCCTCGGGGCTGACCGGCATGCGGCAGCCTCGGCAGAGAACGTGGGTTCCGGGCGTCAGGCCATGGCCGACCGCCACCCGCTCGTCGAACACGAAGCATTCGCCCCGCCACAGGCTCTCGGGTTCGGGCACCTGCTCCAGGTAGTCGAGGATGCCGCCCTTCAGGTGGAAGACCTGTTCGATCCCCTCGGCCTTCAGGAAGGCGGTGGATTTCTCGCAGCGGATGCCGCCGGTGCAGTACATGGCGACCTTCAGCGGCGGGGCGTCCGGGCCGCGCGCGGCCTCGACCTCGGCGCGCCAGTCGCGGAACCAGCCAGGGAATTCCGAAAAGCTGGCGGTCTTCGGATCGACCGCGCCCTCGAACCGACCGACGGCGACCTCGTAGTCGTTGCGGGTGTCGATGACCACGACGTCGGGATCGCTGATCAGGGCGTTCCAGTCGGCGGGCGCGACATAGGTTCCGGGATCGGTCGGGTCGAGATCGGGCTGGCCCAGGGTGACGATCTCTTTCTTCAGTCGCACCTTCATCCGGTAGAAGGGCATGCGTTCGGCCCAGGCGGTCTTGGGCGCCAGGTCGGCGCAGCCGGGCAGGGCGCGGATATGGGCCAGCACCGCCTCGATGGCGGCGTCCTCGCCGGCGATCGTGCCGTTGATCCCCTCGCGCGCCAGCAGCAGCGTGCCCTTGACGCCGAGGCCGCAGCACAAAGCGGCCAGAGGCCCCTGGATCGCGGCCGGGTCCTCGAACCGCGTGAAGCGATAGAGCGCGGCTACGCGATACCTAGCCAAGGTTTGCAAGCGCCTCCTGGGCGTCGCGCTGGATGCGGGCGACCATCGACTTCAGACCGTTCGAACGCTGCGACGACAAGGCCTCGGACAGGCCCAGGCGATCGAGGGCGGCCTTGGCGTCGAATGCGACGATGTCGGCGGGGGCGCGTCCGGAATAGAGGCGCAGCATAATGGCCACGAGGCCGCTGACGATATGGGCGTCGCTGTCGCCCCGGAACTTCAAGGTCCCGTCGGCCTGGGGCTCGGTGACCAGCCACACCTGGCTGGCGCAGCCGCGCACCTTGTTCTGCTCGGAACGCTCGGCGTCGGTGAGGGGCTCGAGGTCCTTGCCGAGCTCGATGACATAGCGGTAGCGCTCTTCCCAGTCGCCGAGCAGTTCGAACTCGTCGGCCAGTTCGTCGAGGGCGGCGTCGATCGGGTTGGTCATGGCGGGCGTTTAGGCGCCTTCGCCCGTCCAAGGCAAGCTTGGCGTGGCGATCAGCCCGCTTCCAGAATCAGGCGCGCCAGGAAGCCCGCGCCCAGGCTGGACGACAGCTTCAGCCGCCCGCCCATGGCGCGCGACAACAGGTCGACGATCGGCAGACCCAGGCCCACGCCCTCGTTGGCGCGGGTCAGCGGCGAGCCGCCTTGCTCGAACGGCTGCAGCAGGCGCGGCAATTCAGCGCTGTCCACGCCCGGACCCTGATCGCGGATGGTGATCTCGACCTCGGCGCCGATCCGGCCCGCGGCGACGTGCACCACGCCGCCGGCGGGCGAGTGGGTCACGGCGTTCTGAAGCAGGTTCGACAGCATGGTGCGCAGGCCCCGGCTGTCGGCGATCACCAGGGGCAGGGCGCCCTGGCCGATGATATGGATGATGACCTCGCGGCGGGCGATCTCGGGGCGCAGGCCCTCGATCACGTCCTCCAGAGCCTCGTCGAGGCTCTCGGGCGTCATCTTGATGTCGGTGACGTGGCCTTCCAGGCGCGCGATCTCGACGATCTGGTTGACCAGTTTGAGCAGCTTTACGCCGCTTTCGTGCACGATCTGGGCGTATTCGCGGTACTGCGGCGCGCCGAGCGGGCCGTACAGCTCATGCGACAAGATCTCCGAAAAGCCGATGACGGCGTTCAGAGGGGTGCGCAGCTCGTGGCTGACCATACGCAGGAAGGAGCGCTTGCGATCATCCAAGGCCGCGCGGCGGCGCTCCTCCGCCGCCGTCCGACGCTCGGTCGGAACTGCGTCGTCGAAGGGCACGATAAGCGATGCGTCCAGGGACGCCGGTTCTGGCATTACGAACTCCCGGACCTTCTGTCCGCACCAATCAGAGGTGGACCATGACGCAAGGCGCTTACGATTCCGTTTCCGTCCACAGCGAAGTCCGCCGTTAACCTCGCTTAACGATTGTGTGCGCTTGGCCGGAACATGCCCCTCGCGTTAGGCTTCAAGGCGCGGCGACTCCCGCCGCAGTCGAAACCGGCCGGCCTTGGAACCTAAAGCGCGTCCAGATCCGATGAGCCGTCCCGCCGCCCAGGCGGGATTCGACCCTGCGCTTGCCTGGCGTCTGGGGTGGTTGGGCGCTGTCTGCCTGGCTTCCGCCGCGGCGCTATTCATCGTCGACGCCCGCGCTTGGCCCGTCTGGGGCGCCTTGGCGGCCGGCGCGGTTCCTGCCCTGGCGTCCCTGATGTTCGCCCGGGGAGGCGAGCGGACCGAATCTCTGCTGCTGGTGCTTTGGGCCGTGGGCGGAGCATCCGCAGCCGCCCTGACTGGCGGCGTGTCCGGCGCCATGGCGGCCTGGTGCCTGGCGCCCGTCGCCGCGGCCTCGACCATGGATCGCCCCAAGCGGCTGGCCGAAGGGGCGGCGCTGGCCCTGATCGGCGGCTGCGTCGCCGCTCTGGTTCAGCTTTCGGGCCTGGCGCCGGCCGCGCCGACCGGGCCGCTGGCTTTTCTGTTGGGTTTCCTGGCCTTGGTCACCATGGGGCTAGGCCTCGCCGCCGGTCTGCTGATCGGCCGTCGTCGTCAGGAGCTGCGCGAGGATCGCGACGCCCTGGAGATCGGTTGGCTGGAGACCCTGCTGGACGGCCTGCCGTATCTGGCGGTCGCCGTGCGCGGGCATGAGCAGGTGACCACCGTGCGCGGTTCGGCGCCGCTGGGCCTGTCGACCGAGCAACTGATGACGCGCGGCCTCGCCGAGGCCGCCGCCCCGGCGGATCGGCCGCGCCTGGCCGCCGCCATCGCCCAGGCGCATCGCGACGGCGCCGCCAGCCTCGACTTCGTCCCGGCGCAGGGGCTGGAACGCGTTGTGACGCTGGACCTGCAGCGCGTTGCGCCTAACCAGCTGGTCGGGGTTTTGCGCGACGTCACGGCCGAGCGCGACCGGGCCGCCGCCTTGGAACAGGCCCGCGCCGACGCCGAGGGGCTGGCCGCTGGCCGCGCGCGCTTCCTGGCCAATATGAGCCACGAGCTGCGCACGCCGCTCAACGCC
>NZ_CALCDX010000168.1 GCF_937900395.1 uncultured Caulobacter sp. | reverse complement strand
CGACGAGTCCGAGCGCACGGCGCTGGAGCAGGACCGCAGGTTCTTCTTCCCGGCCTATGTCGGCCCGTTCGGCTGGCTCGGCCTGGATTTCGACGCCGCGCCGGTGGACTGGACCGAGGTCGGCGAGCTCATCGACGCGTCCTACCGGCTGACCGCCGCCAAACGCCTGATCAAACAGCTCGACGCCGCGACCGGCGACTGACCGGCCTCACGCCGAGTCGGGGTCGGTGGCGATCCCGTCGGCGACCCGCTGGCACAGCTCGATCGCGGTGCGCGCCCAGGCCTCGGTGGCGCCGGCCAGGCCGCACGCCGGGGTGATGCCGATCCGCTCGGCGAGCACCGAGCGGGCGAAGCCCAGCCGGTCGGTGACCTCGGCCGCCGCGGCGGCCACCTGCTCGGCGTGTGGACGGTGAGCCGGCGCGGTCGCCGTCGTAGGCGGCGAAGTAGAGCTGGGCAAAAACGACGTCCAGTTCTTCAAGCAATTCGGGTGCTTCAAAGCGCCCCGCCGCGATCGCGTCGGCGATCGCCTCCGTCGTCTTCGCGTAGAGGCGGTTGAACCAGGCGACCCCATCCTGGGAGGGGAGCTCGCTTTGGATCGCAGCCATCCGCTGAAGAACACTCTGAATATCGACGCCCCCGTCACCCACTGCCATCGTCATGGCGGCGAGGATAACGAGATTTCGACGGGCCGTCGGAAATCTCTTCCGGGCGGTCGCGCCCGAATGCCGCGCGAACGTTGGATATTTGTGGTTCCCTTGCCGGCATGGATGTCGTCCCCCCGCCGGCCGGCTGGCCGCGGGCAGTCCTGTGGTTGTGGAGAGGGTAGTAGCAGTCAACGTAGCAGTCGACCGGCCCGTGGGCGGGGCAGCGGTCGTACCGGGGGCCGGTGGTGGTCATCGCCTTCGACGACGCCCACATGCCGGAATACTTCTCCGTGGTCGGAGAATTGCGCGCGGCGGGCATTCCGGCCGAGGTCTATCTGGGGACCTCGGGCATGCGGCCGCAGATGAAGTACGCCGACCGGCGCCTGTCGCCCGCAGCCATCATGCTGGGCGGCGACGAGATCGCGGCCGGCACGGTGACGATCAAGGACCTGGACCTGGGCCGCGAGCTGGCCTCGGGCGTCGCCGACAACGCCGCCTGGAAGGCCGAGCGTCCCGGCCAGCAGACCATTCCGCGCGGCGAGCTCGTCTCCGCCGTCCGCAAGATCATCGGGGGCTAAGGGTGAGGCTCGAGCGTTCCATTCCGGCGGAGGCGCTCGACGCCATCCGCGCTCCGCTTCTGGCCGCCGGCGCCGCGCCGACCGACGCGCCGGTGCTGCAGCCGCTGGGCCTGCTGCTCGACCTGGCCGGCGAGGCCATGCGCTCGCGGCTGTTCGTCGTCTCCGGCGACGGCGGCGAGGAGGCGGCCCTGCGTCCCGACTTCACCGTCGCCGTGGCGCGGCAGCACTTCGCGGGCGGCGAGAGCGCCGGCCGCTACCGCTACGAGGGCAAGGCCTTCCGCGTCGCCCCGCGCGGCAGCGACCGCGCCGAGGAATTCCTGCAGATTGGCGTCGAGGCCTTCGAGGCCGGAGACCCGGTCGCCGCCGACGCCGAGATGGCGGCCCTAGCCTGGGCGGCCTCGGTGGCCGGCGGGCGCGGGGACCTGTCGCTGGTGCTGGGCGACGTCTCGCTGTTCGCCGCCTTCGTCGACAGCCTCGACCTCGCCCCGCCCCTGGCCGCCCGCCTCAAGCGCGCCTTCGCCAAGCCGCGCCAGCTGAAGGCCGAGCTGGATGGCTCGTCCGAGCGCGGACTGGCTGCGGACGAGGAAAAAAGCCGCATCGCCGCCCTGCTGGCCGGCCTGCCGGAAGCCGAGGCCTCCGCCGTGCTACAGGAGCTGTGGTCCCTGGCCGGCATCGAGCCCGTCGGCGGCCGCCGCCCGGCCGAGATCGCCCGCCGCCTGGTGGAAAAGGCCGAGACCGCCAAGGCCGGCCGTCTGGACGCGGAGCAAGCCGCCAAGGTCCGCGCCTTCCTCGCGGTGTCTGATCGTCCCGAAGCCGCGCTTGACATCATTGCGTCCCTGGCGGGACCCAACGACGGAGCGCTGAAAGCCGCCGTCGCCGGCTGGCGGTCGCGCCTTTCCGGCATGGCCGCCCGGGGCGTGCCGCTGGAGCGCGCGACGCTGGCCGCCGCCTTCGGCCGCGCCTTCGGCTATTACGACGGCTACCTGTTCGAGGTCCGCTCGGCGGCCTTGAGCGACGAGCGCCCGATCGCGGCCGGCGGCCGCTACGACGGCCTGCCCGGCAAGCTGGGCGTCTCCACCACCAACACCGGCGCGGTCGGCTTCATGGTCCGTCCCGCGCGCGCCTATGCGGGAGGCGGCGAATGACGTCTGCTCCGATGATCTTCGCCATCCCGTCCAAGGGCCGCCTGAAGGACCAGGTCGAGGCCTGGCTGGCCGAGTGCGGCTTCAAGCTGGAGATGACCGGCGGGGCGCGCGGCTATTCGGCCGAGCTGTCGGGCCTGCCCGGCGTCTCGGTGCGCCTGCTGTCGGCCGGCGACATCGCCGCGGGCCTCGATAGCGGCGACCTGCACCTGGGCGTCACGGGCGAGGATTTGCTGCGCGAGCGCGGCGACGACATGGACAGCCGGGTGATGCTGCTGCGCGCGCTCGGGTTCGGCCGGGCCGACCTGGTGGTGACCGCGCCCAAGAGCTGGCTCGACGTCGACACCATGGCCGATGTCGACGAGGTCGGGCACGCGCACCTGGCCAAGACCGGCCGCCGCCTGCGGGTGGCGACCAAGTACGTGACCCAGACCCGCGCCTTCTTCGCCCGCCACGGCGTCGCCGACTACCGGATCGTCGAGAGTAGCGGCGCGACCGAGGGGGCGCCCGCCGCCGGCGCGGCCGAGCTGGTGGTCGACATCACCACGACCGGCGCGACCCTGGCCGCCAACGGGCTGAAGATCCTGTCCGACGGGGTGATCCTGAGGAGCCAGGCCCAGCTGACGGCCTCGCTGCTGGCCGGCTGGAACGGCGAGCAGCTGGACGCCCTGCGGCGCCTCTTGTCGGTGGTCGAGGCCAAGGGGCGGGCGGGCAAGCTCGCGACCCTGGTCTGGCCGGCCGAGCAGGACCGCGCGGCCCAGGACGCCGTCGCCGGCTTCGTCGCCCAGGGCGGGTCGCGCCGGGCCAATGGCGCGCTGCTGGCGACCGCCGACCTGTTCGACGCCGCCGCCGCCCTCGCCGAGGCCGGGGTCGAGCCGGTGACCGTGTCGCGTCCGGACTATGTGTTCGAGTCGCGTTCGGCGGTTTTGGACCGCTTCACGGCGGCCCTCGGAAAGTAAGTTTTGACTGTCGCGTCAAAAATAACGCCGGAATCCGGGGTAAAACCGACTTTTCAGTCCAAACTACGCCAGTGGCGTCAAAAATTCGTCCAAACCTTTGCAGAAAACGGCTTTGACGCGTTGACACCGTCACGAATTTGACGTTTCTACACACTGCAAGGACGAAACGAGCCCACCAGAGAGCTCCCGTTCTTTGGCGTTTCGGGGAGGAAACGCCCGCCTAGATCGAATGATCGAGAAAATAGCCAGCCCGTCGCGATTATCCCCCGCGACGGGTTTGGTGTATCTGGGCCCTGCCTTTCATTTTTGACGAAGGTGTCAAAAGCTGTGCGAGGCCTTTGGATCGCTCAGCGATAGCCCAACAAATCCCTCAGGCCCGGGGCGTGGAAGTCGACCACCCGCCGGTGCGTCTCCGACAGCACTTTCGGCACCTCGGCCGTCACGCTGAGGTTCTCGCGGGCGGTGCGGCTCTCGCGCGGATCGGCGCCGGCTTCGACGCGGGCCCGCCAGTCCTCGGGCAGCGCCAGGCCGCAGTCGGCGAGCAGTTGGCCGAAGAAGGCCTCGGCCCGCCTGGAGCCCAGGTCCTTGAGATTGTCGACGATGTCCTCGTAGCGGACGATGACGGCCTTGGAGCCCATCCAGGCCACGGCGTTCATCGTGAAGATGTCCCGCAGGTCGGGGATGCGGCCGTGGGCGCCCAGGATCATCATCATGATGACGTCATCGATGGACGCGCCGCCGTCCTTGATGTGGTTCAGGTTCCCCTGGAACTCGTCGGACAGGTAGAAGCGCGCCCGCGCCAGGACCCAGTCGTAAGGGTCTCGGACCAGCACGATATGGCGCACGTCGCGCAGCGCCACCGCCGCCTCGTCGGAGAACAGCATGTGACCCCAGCTGATCATCGGCTGGTCGGGCTGAAAGGCGTCGCGGCTGCGCGCCAGCAGGGCGTGCTGGATGTACTCGCGCCGCCAGTGCTGCTCGGGGGCGACGAACATCCGCATGATGTTGCGGATCAGATGGGTGCCGGCCTTCGGCACGCTGTTCAGGAAGACCGGCTGGCCCAGTCGCGCGCGCTCGAACCGCTCGCCGATCGCATCGAGATTGTCGGGCTTGCCGCGAATGATGGCGTTCACGCTTGAAGAGCCTCGGGACTGAAGGAGCCGGACAGAAAAACGGCGGCGGATCGCTCCGCCGCCGTGATCTTAGTGGATCGTGTGGCGCTTAGAAGTGCGCCTTGATGTTCACGAACAGGCGACGGCCCAGATAGTCGTATTGCGACGACAGGACCGAGGCCCCGACCCAGTCGTACTTGCCCTGGCGGTAGGAGACCGCCGGCGGGTGCTCGTCGAACAGGTTCGAGACGCCGCCCGTGATCGACCAGTCGTCGAATTCACGGCGCAGCGAGACGTTGTGGTAGGCCGTGAACTCTGTGTGGATTTTGTAGAACAGGGTTCCGGCCGTGTTGACGTCCGACTCCGTCTCGGCGTCCGAGGCCTTGCCGACCATGTCGACGCCCCAGAAGCCCGTCCAGGGGCCTTTCTGGAAGCTGAGGTTCAGTTGGCCCGTCCAGTCGGGATCGCCGACGAAGCCGTTCTTGTCGACGACGGTGTCGGCGAACTTGGCCTCGGTGTCCTTCAGCTGCCAGGTCGATTGCAGCTCGGTCGTCATGCGGACGTCCCAGGGCAGGCTGACGCCATAGCGCACGGTCAGGTCGATGCCGCGGTTAATCTGCTCGGCGATGTTGATGTAGTTGTCGGTGACGTCGGTGATCAGGTGCGAACCCGGGTTCCGGACGAACAGGCTGCACAGTCTGTCGGTCGGGAAGTTCAGCGACTTGTAGCACTCGTTGACAATGGTTCCCGCGCCCAGCTGGGTCACTTCGTTCTTCACGGTGATGTCGAAATAGTCGAGCGCTAGCTGCAGGTCGGCGAACTTCGGCGTCCAGATGACGCCGTAGGTCTTGGCCAGCGACGTTTCGGCGACCAGGCTGCCCTTGCCGCCCGAAGAGGTGATGGTCGCTTGCGCGCCCTGGCCCGTATAGTCGCCCGGGACGCCCGAGGCGCGGCAGTTGTCGGCCACGCGTTGGGTGATTTCGCCTTGGGCCAGATTCTGGCTCCAGCGGACGCAGGGGTCGATGGTGCGCTGATCCAGGAAGCCCGTCTCGGCGTTCTTGTAGAGCTCGAACAGCGCCGGAGCGCGGAACGAGGTGCCGCGCGTGGCGCGCAGTCGCACCGACGGGACGATCTGCCAGTTCAAGCCGATCTTGTAGGTGTCGTCCTTGCCATAGGAATTGATTTTGGTGTGGCGGCCCGACAGCGACAGCTCGACGTTCTTGGCCAGGAACATGTCCCGGAAGATCGGGATGCTGAGTTCGCCATAGACTTCCCGCGCCAGGTCGTCGCCCTTGGTCACGCCCGAGGCGGAGTCGCCCCAGATGTTGCCGGCCAGGGTGATCGGGCCGGGCGTGTCGTTGATCGAGTCCTTGCGGTAGTGGAAGCCCAGGGCGACGCCCACGTCGCCGGCCGGCAGCTTGAACAGGTTGCCCGAGACCGAGCCTTCGAAGACCAGCTGCTTGTAGACGGTCTTGCCGGTTTCGGTGTCGAACAGGAACGCCTCTTCCTCGGGCGTATACTTGCCGGCCAGAAAGTCGGGCGTGACCCACGAGACATCCACGCACTGGCGCTTGCTGATCGGAGTCACCTGGCCGACGCACGAGCCGGTGCGGAAGGCGTTGCTCCGCAGCGCGTCGTCCAGGATCACGTCATGCGAGTACAGGCCCTTGCTGTGGCTGTATTGGGTGAAGACGTCCCAGTCCCAGCCTTTCAGAAAGTCGATGCCGCCGAAGTCGCCGCGCAGGCCGCCGACATAGCGCTGATAGTCGACCCGCTGGCCGTCGCGGTTGCGGTTGGTGACCGGGGTCGGCGACAGGATGTAGTCGCCGGTGAAGCCCACGCTGAACGGATCGGCGCCGGTGTTGGGGCCGCCGGTCTCGGTGTAGAAATAACTCCAGAACTGGCGATAGCCGTGGGTCTTGGTGGCGCGGCGGTTCAGCAGCGCTTCGCCATAGGCCTCGATGCTGTCGTTGATCTTGAACGCGCCCTGGGCGAACACCGTGTTGCGCTCGGTGCGCGGCGTCAGGGACTTGGCCAGATTGAACGGGCTGTTGAAGTCCAGCACGCCGTTGTCCGGGGCCGACGGGTCGTCGCTGTAGCCGACGACATAGAAGCCGGCCGGCGCGCCGGGATAGCCGCCGCCGGCGGGCGCGCGCGGGATCAGGCCGGCGATCTTGCCGGTGTAGTCGTACTGCAGCTTGCCGGCCAGGCCCGAGAAGGTGGAGTCGTACAGCCAGATTTGATCGTACAGATAGTCCCGGCACTGAATCTTGCCGGTGCGCGGATCGACCGCGTCCTTACGCTTGCCGTTGGAGTCGGTGATGTATTGCTGGCCGCAGCTGGTGTAGCTGCGCTGGCCGCGCGTCTGCTCGGCCTTCTTGAAGTACTCGTACGACAGGCTGAAGAAGCCGCGGTCGAAGGTCTTGGCGAAGCTGGCGCTGGCCGAATACTGCTCGCCGCCGTGCTTCTGCGGCTGGCTGTAGAACATCTCGGCGTCGATGCCGTCGGTGCTGCGCTTGGTGATGATGTTCACCACGCCCGCCACGGCGTCCGAGCCGTAGATCGACGAGGCGCCGTCCTTCAGGATGTCGACGTGGTCGATGACCGACAGCGGCAGCACGTTCAGGTCGAAGGCCGAAACGCCGCCGCGCGTGCCGGCGGGGCCGGAGCGCCGGCCATTGAGCAGGACAAGGGTGCGATTGGGCCCCAGGCCGCGCAGCGACACGGTCTCCGAACCGGGGCCGCCATCGGTGACGAGAGCGTTGGAAATGGCGGAGGTGACCTGCGGCGAGCCTGACGCGATCGTCGAGGACTGCAGCAGGCCCGTCGCGGTGGCGATGCCGCGCAGCTGACCTTGTTCGGCGGAAATGACCTGGATGGGGTCGGGGCTGTTGAACGCCGAGCGCTTGATGCGCGAGCCGGTCACCACCACGGCCTCGACCTCCGCGCTATCCTGCGCCGAAGCGCCCGCGGGCGCCGTCTGGGCCAGGGCCGGCAGGGCGGCGCTCGTCGCCAGACCGGCGATGATCGTGGAGGCGAGAAGACGTCCGCGTTGGTTCAGCATGAAATGAACTGGCCCCTCAATAGTGAAACTTGACGCGCTACGCGCGGAGGCGACTCAACTCGCACGCGACGTTTCGCTGTTGCCCTACCGAATCTCTTTCAAGCCGCGACCGCAATATTTTCGCCGCCAAGCCGTCATATTTGCGCAGGCTGTGACATCTTCCGCGCACTCCTGGGCCCTACTCGCCGCGAAGACCTCCAGTGTTCCGATCCGATATGACATCGCCCCGCCTGCGGCGTCGGGCCGCAGCGCGCGTCTCGGAATCTGGGGTCATTCTGGTCAGGCTTGGGGACGGCTCTGGGAGGATGGCCATGGACGAGTTCATTCGCCGCAAGAATATCGAGCTGTTCCGGGCGAAGCTGAAACGCGAGCGCGATCCGGAACTGCGCGAGACGCTCGAGCAGCTTCTCAAGGAATACGAGGCCATCCCGCTCGGCGGCGGCACGCCGCCGATCGCGGCCTAACGCTCAGGGCCGCGCCGCTCCGGTCCACCCGCCGCCCAGGGCCTGATACAGCGCCACGGCGTTCTGCAGCCGCGCCTCGCGAACCTGTGACAGCGCCAGATCGGTGGCGAGCAGGGCGCGCTGGGCGTCCAACTCCTCCAGGTAGGCGACATAGCCCGCCTGATAACGCTTGCGCGCGTGGTCCAGGGCCGACGCGGCGGCCGCGCGCTGGCGCACGGCGGCGGCTTCCTGCTCGGCCAGGCGGCCCGTTCCCTCAAGCGCGCTCTCGACCTCGCTGAACGCGGTCAGCACGGCCTTGCGATAGGCGAAGGCGGCCTGGTCGCGGCGGGCCGCGGCGGCGTCGGACTGCGATCGCAGGCGGCCGCCATCGAAGATCGGCGCCAGGGCGCTGGCCCCCAGGCTCCAGACCGTCACCGGATCCAGGTGCTCGACGAACAGCTCCCCGCCGGCCGCCGACAGGCGCACCTGGGGCAGGAAGGCCGCGCGCGCCGAGCTCAGGCTGGCGTCGGCGGCGGCCAGGGTCGCCTCGGCCTGGGCGATGTCGGGGCGCCGGGGCAGCAGCGAGGAGGGGAGGGGCGCGCCCGGTTGCGGGATGACAAGGGCGGCCAGGGCGCCGCGCGCGATCGGCTGCGAGGTCTGGCCCACGAGCAGCGCCAAGGCGCCCTCCTGGCGACGGATGGCCAGCTCCAGGGCCGGGACGCGCTGGGCGGCGGCTTCCAGCTCGGCCTCGGCCTGCCGGAGTTCTAGGTCCGAGGTCACCCCTTCCTGAGCGCGCCGGCGGGCGCGGACGGCGGATTCCTGGCGCGAGGCCAGGGTGGCGCGGGCGGTGGCCAGCTGGGCGTCCAGCGACAGCAGCGCCACATAGGACCGCGCGACGGCGGCCGAGACCGACAGGCGCGCGGCGTCGCGGGCGTCGCGGCTGGCCTGCAGGCTGGCGCGGGCGGCGGCGTCGGCGGCGCGGACGCGGCCCCAAAGATCGACCTCGTAGGCGACCTGGACCTGCGGTTGGGTCGCCAAGGTCGTGCTGGGCTGGCCGAAGGCGTCGAGCTTGCGCTCCTTCTGCACGCCCGCCGCCAGGTTGACCGACGGCAGCAGGGCGGAGCTGGCCAGCAGGCTCTGGGCCTCGGCCTCGCGCACCCGCGCCTCGGCCGCGCCGAGGTCGGCGTTATAGGCCAGGGCGGCGGCGACCAGGTCCGACAGGCGCGGATCGCCGAACGCCTTCCACCACTCGGCGGTCGCGGCGTCCTGCGAGATCGTGGCGGGCGCGCGCCAGCCTGCGGGCGGGACGACGGCGGCCGAGGGCGGCGGTCCGGTCCTGGGGCCCGGCGTCGCGCAGGCGGCCAGGGCGCTCAAGGCCGCTAGACCGATCAGGGCGCGGCGCATCAGCGGCGACCCTTGCCGGCGGTGTCGACCTCGGCCTGAACCGACATGCCCGGACGCAGGCGGGCGAGGTCCGGCTGGCCGGCGTCGAGCACGATCCGCACCGGCAGGCGCTGGGCGATCTTGGTGAAGTTCCCCGTGGCGTTCTGCGGCGGCAGGATGCTGAACTCCGAGCCGGTGGCGGGCGAGACCTGCTCGACCTTGCCCGTGAAGCGCTGATCGCCCAGGGCGTCGACCGTGACGCTGGCGGTCTGGCCGGGGCTCATCCGACCGGCCTGGCGCTCCTTGAAGTTGGCGATCACCCAGCGCTGCGGCGGCACCAGGGAGACCAGCTGGCTGCCGGCCGTCACCCACTGGCCGTTGCGCACGCCGACTTGGCCCAGCTGGCCGTCGGCGGGGGCGGCGACGATGGTGTTGGACAGGTCGATCTCAGCCAGGCGCAGGGCGGCCTTGGCGGCGGCGACGGCGGCTTGCAGACCCTCGCGCGACACCCCGACCGAGCGGATGTCCTGGCGGGCGATCTCGCGGCCGGCCTTGGCCGAGGCGAGCGCGGCCTCGGCGGCGCGCAGGGCGGCGCGGGCCTGGTCGCGCTCGCGCAGGGACACCGACCCGTCGGTCGCCAGCTCGGCGACGCGGGCCATGTCGGCGCGGGCCCGCTCGACCTGGGCCTGGGCCGAGCCGATGTCGGCCTCGCGGCTCTTCAACGCCGCCTCGCGGGAGGCCTGGGCCTGGGCCGAGTTGGCGAGGTCGGCTTCGCGGGCGGCCAGCGTGGCGCGGGCCTGATCGACGCGCTGGGCGTAGATGCGCTGGTCGATCGTAAACAGCGGCTGGCCCTTGCGCACGGTCTGGAAGTCCTGGGCCATGACCTTGACGACATAGCCGCTCAGCTGCGGCGCCACGACGGTGACCTGGCCGCGCACATAGGCGTTGTCGGTCCGCTGCACCGAGCCGCCGAACGGCGGCAGCTTCCACAGGAATAGGATCAGCAGGATCACCGCCAGGGTGACGGCCGTGGTGATCAGGATCGCCTGGACGCTGGGCGGCTTGGGACGCGCGGGCGGCGGCGCGGCCGACGCGGCGCGGTCTTCGGGCTGGGGCGCGGGGCCGGGCGGCGGGGAGGTCGCGTCGGTCATGCGGTCTCTCGGGCTGGAAGGGTGGAAGCCGGCGCAGCGGGCGCTTGGGCCTTCATGCGCAAGGCCAAACGCGCGAACAGGAAGCCGGCGTAGAGGAACTGGGCCAGGGCCACGACGCCGACCACCAGGAAGACGTCGTTGAAGGCCAGGACGGTGGCCTGTTGCGTCACCTGCTGGGTCAGCAGCACGCTGGCGTCGGCGGCGCGCAGCGCCGGGTCGGTCTGGGTCGAGGCGTAGACGCCGCCATAGGTCTGCAGCGTCGCCGCGACGGCGGGATCCGCTCCCGTCAGCCGCTCGGCCAGGCCCACGGCGTGCTGCTGGGTCCGGACCGTCTGCAAGGTGCCCAGCATGGCCGCGCCGAACAGACCGCCCAGGTTCTGCGCCACGCCGAACATCACCGAGAAGGTGATGATCGAGCCCAGCCCCCGGGTCAGCAGCTGGCCGATGCCGAACATGAACGACGGGCCCAGGAACATGGTCGCGGCGAAGGCCAGCAGCGCCTGGCTGAAATAGAGCTCGGCCGGCCCGGTCTGCGGCGTGGAGCGCGCGTCCAGGAAGGCGGCGACGGCGATCAGCAGGATCGAACCCAGGAACTGGGCTGGCAGGGTCTTCTGGGTCAGGGTCGCGGCGCTGACCACCAGGCCGGCTGCGGAGGCGGCCAGGACGATGGCGTAGAGCAGGCGCTGCTGCTCCTGGGCAAAGCCCAGAGCCTGCATCAGGCCCGCGGCGCCGACGGTCTGTTCCGACAGAATGACCCGCACCAGGGCGACGTTCAGGCAAAAGCGAAGGAAGGTCCCGGTGGCGATCCAGCGGGTGTCGATCAGAGGGTGCGCCCGGTTGTGCTCGACCACGCTGCCCGCCGCCAGCAGGATCATGGCGGCGATCAGGCACCAGCCGATCCACGGCGCCTCGAACCACCAGACGATACGGCCCAGGCCCAGGACGGCGACGATCAGGCCCAAGCCGCCGCCCAGCAGGGCGAAGGTCAGGGCGTCGACGCCTTCGAAGACGTGTATGCGGACCCCGATCGGCAGGCGGAACAGCCAGACCGTCGCCAGGCACAGGGCCGCGAGGCTGGCCTCCAGCGCGTAGAGGCCATGCCAGTAGGCGGCGTCGAGCAGGCTGGTGGAGATCACGCGGGCCAGCGGCGAGCCCAGCTGCGAGACGCCCACGCCCAGCACGAGCGCCCCGATCCGGAACGAGGCGGGAAAGGCCTGCAGCATGTAGAACATCGCCAGCGCCGTCAGCGCCGCCGCGCCCACGCCGCTGATCGCCCGCAAGACCAGGGCCATGGCGAAGTTGTCGAGCGCCAGGTGGGCGAAGGCCGCCACGGTGTAGAGGCTCAGGAACACCAGGGCGAACCGGCGGATGCCGAACTGCTGGCGGTACTTCACCAGCAGCAGGTTCATCGAGATGTTGGTCATCACGTAGATCGTCGTCAGCCAGGCGCCCTGCGTCGGCGTCAAGCCTAGCGAGCCCTGGATGGCGGGCAGGTTGACCTGGATCAGGGCCTGGCCCAGCGAGCCGGTCACCCCGATCAACAGGCTGATTAGCCCGTGGATGATCCGGAAGCGCGTCGGGAAGTGCGGCGTGGACGGCGAGCCGGGCAGGAAGGGCCGCTCGTGGGGAAGCCAGTCCGGCGTCTGTCCGATCTGTTGGCCGTGTTGCGGCATGGGGCCTCGACTGTGAGCCGGTCTTTTACCCCGCGACGCGCGCGCGGCAAGGTTTAGTCTCTGGCCTTGCCTCTCAACCTTGACGGGCCGCCGGGCGTGTCGGCAGCTAGGCGTCGAGAACCTATACAGGGGAAGAACGTCTTGGCGAACCCACACGACTTTCACACGCCAAAGGATCACTACGACAGGGCGGATCTGCTGAAATCAGGTCTGGGCGGCTACTTTGGGCCGGGCAATGCGCAATTGCCGGCGCCGCCGATGCTGATGATGGACCGGATCGCGGAGATCAGCCTGGACGGCGGCGACTTCGGCAAGGGTTTCGTCGCCGCCGAGCTGGATATCAATCCGGACCTCTGGTTTTTCGGCTGCCACTTCATCGGCGACCCGGTGATGCCGGGGTGCCTGGGGCTGGACGCCATGTGGCAGGTGATCGGCTACTGGCTCGGCTGGTCTGGATCCCCGGGCAAGGGCCGGGCCATCGGGGTGGGCGAGGTGAAGTTCCGCGGCCACGTGACCCCCGACGTCAAGCTGGTGCGCTACGAGATCAGCCTGCGGCAGGTGCGACGCGGTAAGCTGGCCCTGGGCCTGGCTAATGGTCGCCTGCTGGCCGACGGCGAGTGTGTCTACACGGCGACCGACCTCAAGGTCGGCATGATCGCGGGCGCGGAATGAAAAAGGCCGCCGGTCGCCCGGCGGCCTTTCCTGGTCAGCTCTGAAGCCTGGCGACTACCAGATCTTCACGCGGTCTTCCGGCGCGACATACAGCTTGTCGCCCGGCTTGACGTCGAAGGCCGAGTACCAGCCCGGCTGGTTCCGGATCGTGCCGTTGACGCGGTAGTAGCCCGGCGAGTGCGGATCGCTGGCGATCTGCTGCTTCAGAGCGTCGTCGCGCGACTTGCCGCGCCACACCTGGGCCCAGCCCAGATAGATGCGCTGGTCGCCGGTGAAGCCGTCCAGCACCGGGGCCGGCTGGCCCTTCAGCGACAGGTGGTAGGCTTCCAGGCCCAGCGTCAGGCCGGCCATGTCGCCGATGTTCTCGCCCATGGTCAGCTTGCCGTTGACGTGCATGCCCGGGAAGGGCTCGAACGCCGAGTACTGGGCGCCCAGACGGTCGGCCTGGGCGTTGAACTTGGCGGCGTCCTCGGCCGTCCACCAGTCGCGCAGCACGCCGTCGCCGTCGGACTTGCGGCCCTGGTCGTCGAAGCCGTGGCCGATCTCGTGACCGATCACGCCGCCGATGCCGCCGTAGTTGATGGCCGGGTCCGCGTCGGGGTGGAAGAACGGCGCCTGCAGGATGGCGGCCGGGAACACGATCTCGTTGTTGACCGAGTTGTAGTAGGCGTTGACCGTCTGCGGGGTCATGCCCCACTCGGACTTGTCGACCGGCTGGTTCAGGCGCTCGACGTCGTGGCGATAGTCCCAAGCGCCCGTGCGGATCATGTTGCCGTACGCGTCGCCTTCCTTGATCTCCAGCTTGGAGTAGTCGCGCCACTTGTCGGGATAGCCGATCTTGACGGTGAACTTGGCCAGCTTGTCCTGAGCCTTGACCTTGGTCTCCGGACCCATCCAGTCGAGGTTGTCGATGCGCGTCTTCAGGGCCGTGCGGATGTCGCCGACCAGCGACAGCATCTTGGCCTTCGACTCCGGCGGGAAGTAGGCGGCGACGTATTCCTTGCCGACCGCCTCGCCCAGCATGCCGTTGACCTGGCCCACGGCGCGCTTCCAACGCGGACGCTGCTCGGGCTGGCCGGCCAGGGTCTTGTTGCGGAACTCGAACTGGGCGTCGGCGAAGCGCTTCGACAGCATCGGCGCGGCGCCGTCGGTCACCTTGAACGCCTGCCAGGCCTTCAGGGTCTCCAGCGGGGTGTCGGCGTAGATCTTGGCGTACTTAGGGAACGAGGTGTTGGTCGTGACGATGACGCGGTCGAGCTTCGGCAGCTCCGTGCCCACCAGATAACGGTTCCAGTCGTAGCCCGGCGTCATCGCCTGCAGCTCGGCCAGGGTGGCCGGGTTGTAGGTCTTGTCGCGGTTGCGGCGCTCGACGCGGGTCCACGACGCCTCGGCCAGCTTGGTCTCGAAATCGACGACGGCCTTGGCGTTCTCGGCGGGCTTGGGCCAGCCGGCCAGGGTCAGCATCTTCTCGACATAGACCAGATAGGCGGCCTTCTTGTCGGCGAACTTGGCGTCCAGATAGTAGTCGCGGTCGGGCAGGCTGGTGCCGCCGGTCCCGGCGTAGACGGCGTAGCGCTGCGGGTTCTTGGCGTCGACCGAGATGCCCAGGCTGATCAGGTCGGCGTAGGGCGTGGTCGAGCTCTTGCCCATCAGGGCGGTGAACTCGTCCTTGGTCTTGACCTTCTTGACGCCGTCCAGCCAGGGCTGGATCGGCTTGGAGTCCAGCTTCTCGATCGTCGCCTCGTCCATGAAGGCGCGGTAGGCGGCGCCGATCTTGGCCTTCTCGCCGGTCGCGGCCTTGTCGGCGGCGGCGGCCTCGATGATGGCGCGGGTGCGGGCTTCGGAAAGCTCGGCCAGCTTGTCGAAATTGCCGTAGCGGACGCGGTCCGACGGGATCTGCGTCTTGGCTTCCCAGGTCCCGTTGGCGAACTTGTAGAAGTCGTCGCCGGGCTTGGCGGTGGTGTCCATGCCCGAGATGTCAAAGCCCCAGGCTCCGTAGCGCGGCGACTCCAGCGAGGTCGCGTCGCCGGCCACGGCGCCGGAGGCCGCGCCCGAAACCGCGAACGGCAGGATGGACTGCATCACGCAGGCGTCGTCGATGCAGGCGTGCTGTTCGTGGGCCTGGGCCCCAAAAGCCGACAGAGACAGAGCTGCAATCGCCGCAGCGCCGAACAAAACTCTTTTCATGGAAATCGCGTCCGTTGGTATGAGCCGGCGGCAATCTGCAACGGGGCGAAACGTTTTGCTTCCTTAAAAAAAGTTCATCTTGGCCGTAGGAGGCGTCAGCCCTTGGCTGGACGCCGACGGCGGGGAACGCGGACGATCGCCTCGCCGTCCATGATCAGGTCCTCGCCGACCAGGGCCTCGCAGCGCAGGGTGACGCGGGCGCTGACCTCGTCGATCGCCGCGACGGTGGCCCGGGCGGTGACGACGTCGCCGATCCGCACCGGCCGGTGGAAGGCCAGGGTCTGAGACAGATAGATCGAGCCCGCGCCGGGCAGGATGGTCCCGACCACGGCCGAGCCGAACGAGGCCGACAGCAGGCCGTGGGCGATCCGCCCGCGATAGGCGGTCTTGGCGGCGTAGGCCTCGTCGATGTGGACGGGGTTGAAGTCGTCCGACGCCTCGGCGAACAGGCCGATGCGCTCCTCTGTCACCGTGACGCGCTTCTCGGCCGTCATGCCGACCGAGAGTTCCTCAAGAATGTAGCCGCCCGAGGCGTGTGGCTGAATCATGACGCCGCGTTAGCGGGCGATGGGCGCGGTGGCTAGAGGAAAAGCGGTGGGAAGGGGCTGCTGGGGCGGTGGCGTCGCTGTTAGCCGCCGTAGGTGATGACGGCTAAGGGTGGGGAGCGGACGCGTTGAAATCCCTCTCTCTAAGAGAGAGGGAGGGGCCCGCCGCGAAGCGGTGGGAGGGTGAGTGGTTACAGCGTTAGACGCGTTCCCCCGAACCGTTCGGCCGCCTTATCGTCACTGCCCTGTACGGAGAGTTTTTACCCACTCACCCTCCCATGCTTCGCATGGGCCCCTCCCTCTCTCCATGAGAGAGGGATTCCGTTTGGCGTCCGCAACGGGTCGTAAGCCGACCTCGCGAGGTCGGTGCGAACCTTACATCTCTTGGAGGCTGCAGCGTGCAGGACTGACCGGGTTGGTCAAGGACCGCCCTGCGGGCGGCCGCTCCGCGGCGGCGAAGCCGTCCTTGAGCAACCCGGACAGCCCTGCGATCGTCTCGCCGTGAGATGTAAGGAGGGCTCCTTCGGGGAGAAGGAACGCCACCCGATCCATAAACCCGACCTTCCCGGCGAATGCCGGGACCCAGATCGAACCCGCGAGCGCTTACCGGTTTGCGCGGAGCGATGTCGCGTCATCCCCAACCTCTCCGGATGAATCTGGGCCCCGGCATTGGCTTCGCCGCACTGACGTGTCGCCGGGGAGGTCGGAGGTTTTGAACGGAAGAAGGTCGTCCCTCGCCTAATGCCCCGCCGCCGCTCTGCGCGGCGCCCTGGCTAGCATCCCCCGCGCGATCTCGTCCTCGCCGATCAGGGCGTGGGAGGCGCCCATCTGCTTGAGCAGGGCCACGTCGTTGTCCGTATAGGCGCGGGCGACGATCAGGGCCTTGGGGTTGGCGGCTCTCGCCTGTTCGATGATCCGCGCGGCCTCGAACGGATTGGGCACGGCGACGAACAGGTGGGTGGCCTTGTCGAGGCCCGCCTGCAGCAGCACCTCGGGTTTCACCGCATTGCCGCCGACGGTCTCGAAGCCGGCGCGGCGCAGGTCCTCGGCCCGCTCGACGTCGTCCTCGATCACCACCAGCGGCGTGCGGCCCTTGAGGCCTTCGGCCACGGCCTTGCCGACCCGGCCGTAGCCGACCAGCACCGCGTGCGGCTGGGTGGCGGCCGAGGCTGGCGGCGCCTCGCCCCGGGCCTTGGCCTCCTTGGCGATCATGCTGGGCAGGACCTTGTCGAGGATGGCGAACAGCAGCGGATTGACCAGGATCGACAGGATGGCGCCGGCCAGGACGAGGTCGCGGCCGTCGTCGGGCAGCAGCTTCAGCGAGACGCCCAGGCCCGCCAGGATGAACGAGAACTCGCCGATCTGGGCCAGGCTGACCGAGATGGTCAGGGCCGTGCTCATCGGCCGCTTGAAGGCGCGGACGATGATCAGGGCGGCGATCGACTTGCCCACCACGATGATCAGCAGGGTCGCCAGCACGGCCAGCGGCTCGCGCAGCAGCACCATCGGGTCGAACAGCATGCCGATCGAGACGAAGAACAAGACGGCGAAGGCGTCGCGCAGCGGCAGGGTCTCGTTGGCGGCCTGCTGGGAAAGCTCGCTCTCGGCCATGATCATGCCGGCGAAGAAGGCCCCGAGCGCGAACGACACGCCAAACAGCGCCGCCGAGCCGAACGCCACCCCGAGGGCGATCGCCAGCACGGCCAGGCGGAACAACTCGCGCGAGCCGGTATGGGCGATGCGGTGCAGGATCCACGGGATCACGCGTCGCCCGACGATCAGCATCAGGGCCACGAAGGCCGCGACCTTGCCGATGGTCAGGGCGAAGGCGCCCAGCACCCCGCCCGACGCCACTCCGCCCTTGGCGTGGTCGACCGGCGGCTCGCCGCCCAGCACGCCCGACAGGGCCGGCAGCAGGACGAGGGCCAGCACCATGGCCAGGTCCTCGACGATCAGCCAGCCGACGGCGATCTTGCCGCGGCCGGTCTCGATCAGCCGCCGCTCCTGCAGAGCGCGCAGCAGCACCACGGTCGAGGCCACCGACAGGGCCAGGCCGAAGACCACGCCCGCGCCGACGCTCCAGCCCAGGGCGACCGCCAAGCCCAGGCCCATCGCCGTCGCCGCGCCGATCTGCACGACCGCGCCGGGGATGGCGATGTTCTTCACCGCCATCAGGTCCTTCATCGAGAAGTGCAGGCCGACCCCGAACATCAGCAGGATGACGCCGATCTCCGCCAGCTGCGGCGCCAGCTCCTGATCGGCGACGTAGCCGGGCGTGAACGGCCCAACCAGCACCCCGGCCAGCAGATAGCCGACCAGCACCGGCAGCTTCAGCCGATTGGCGATGGCGCCGAAGACGAAGGCGAGGCCCAGGCCCGCGACGATGGTGGCGATCAGCGAGGTATGGTGCAAAGGTCCTCCTTGACGGTCATCTTTTTCGGGCGTACTCAACCAATATGGGTGACAATGCCCGAGGCCGCTAGATGCCGCACGCAAAAATTCTCCTTCCGGCGCAATGCCGGGCCGCCCGCGGTCTGATCAACTGGTCACAGGGAGAACTCGCCGACCGGGCGGGCGTTTCGCGCAGCACGGTCAAGGACTTCGAGACCGAGCGCCACGCCCTGCATCATAGCACCGAACGCCTGTTGATCGACGCGATCGAGGCGGCGGGCGTGATCCTGATCATGGCGGACGACGCCGGACCGGGTGTTCGCTTCAGGCGTTCGATCTAGCGGCGGAGCAAAAGGGGCGGGCGCATGGAGCACGAGGTTTCGGCGGCGAACTACAAGGACCTGGTCCTGTTCCTGGCGACCGCCGGCATCGTCGCGCCGATCTTCAAGCGTCTGAAGATCAACACCATTCTCGGCTACCTGCTGGCCGGCGTGATCCTGGGGCCGTTCGGCCTGGGCCGGTTCATCCATGTCGCCCCGTGGCTCGACTACGTCACCGTCGACAATCCTGACGAAATCGCCCAGCTGGCCGAGTTCGGCGTCGTCTTCCTGCTGTTCATGATCGGACTGGAGCTGTCGTGGGAGCGGCTGCGCCTGATGCGCAAGCTGGTGTTCGGCCTGGGCGCGGCCCAGGTGATCGGCTGCTCCCTCGTTCTGGCGGCCGGCGCCATGCTGCTGGGCCAGCCGCCCGCGGCGGCCCTGGCGATCGGCGCGGCCCTGACCCTATCCTCAACCGCCATCGCCGTGCCAGTGCTGGCCGAGCGGCGGCGGCTGCATTCCGAGGGCGGCCGGGCCACCTTCTCGGTGCTGCTGTTCCAGGACTTGGCCGTCGCGCCCATTCTGATCACCCTGGCCATCGTCGGGCGCGGCCATGGCGAGTTTCGAGCCGCCGATCTGCTGTCCCTCGCGCCCGCCGCCCTGGGTCTTGGGGTGATCGTCCTGGTCGGGCGCGTGGCTCTGCGGCCGATGCTGAAGTCCGTCGCCAAGGCCAAGAGCGAAGAGATGTTCATGGCCGCCTGCCTGCTGGTGATCATCGGCGCGGGCCTGGTCAGCCAGATGTCGGGCCTGTCGATGGCGCTCGGGGCGTTCGTCGCCGGCATCCTCCTGGCGGAGACCGAGTACCGCCACGAGGTCGAGGTCAAGATCGAGCCGTTCAAGGGCCTGCTGCTCAGCCTGTTCTTCGTGTCGCTGGGTATTCGCCTCGACCTCTCGCTGCTGGTCGTCAAGCCGGCGGTCATCCTGGGAACGGCGGTCGGCCTGCTCGTGGTCAAGGCCGCCGTCGTTTTCGGCATAGGCCTCCTGATGAAGCTGGGGCGCAAGGCCGCGACCGAGGCGGCCTTGATCCTGGCGGCCGGCGGCGAGTTCGCCTTCGTGCTGCTGGACAACGCCATGGGCGCGCAGGTCGTCTCGCCGGCCATCGGCCAGGCGGTGCTGGTCTCGGCGACCCTGACCAT
>NZ_CALCDX010000167.1 GCF_937900395.1 uncultured Caulobacter sp. | reverse complement strand
TGGGCGACAAGGCCGCCCACGCCTGCACCGAGGCGGTCGAGTCGGTGATCGAGAAGCACTATGCCGGCCAGATTGCGGAACTGAAGGACCGCGATCCCGAGCTGGCGGCCGAGCTCTCTCAGTTCCGTGACGACGAGCTGGCTCACCGCGACCTGGCCATCGAGGAAGGCGCCCGTGAAGCGCCCGGCTATCCGCTGCTCAGCGCGGTGATCCAGGCGGGCTGCCGCGCCGCCATCAAGATCAGCGAAAAGATCTAGGCCCAACGCTTGGCGCCGCGCGCGCCCACGCCTACCGATGCTTCCCAAATCTTCGCGTTGGGGAGTCGCCCGCCTTGTCCGTTCGTATCCGCGCCCTGGCCGCCTGCGCCGCCTCCGTGCTTGCTCTGTCAACCGCCGGCGGCGCGATCGCGGCCGAGCCGCTGAAGACGAGCTCCCTTTCCCTTGAGACGGGCGGCCAGATGCCGGCCGAGCAGCAGGCGCTGGGCTTCGATCACGCGGACCTGAAGTTCAAGATCCTGCCCGATAAGAAGGCCATCGAGGGCGAAGCGACCCTGACCTTCACGGCCAAGTCGCCGCTGGACAAGCTGGTCCTCGACTTCGACCGGGTGTTCGCGATCAGCAAGCTGACGATCGACGGCAAGACCCTGAAACCCTCAGCCTGGAGCAATCCCGAAGGTCGGATGACCATCAGCCTGGCCCGTACCCTCGCGGCGGGTAAGATGGTCAAGGTGGCGATCACCTATGCCGGCGTTCCGCTGGAGGCCAAAAGGGCGCCGTGGGACGGCGGCTTCGTATGGAGCAAGACCCCGACCGGCGAGCCGTGGATCGCTACGGCCGTGCAGGGCGACGGCTGCGACCTCTTCTGGCCCTGTATCGACTATCCGACCGGCGAGCCGAAACTGGTCGACCTGCACATCACCGTCCCCGCCCCGCTCGTCGCGCCCGCCAATGGCGTCTTCCTGGGCATGACCGAGAAGGACGGCTGGCGCACCTACAACTGGCGGGCCAAGAACCCGAACACCTACGCCATCGCCCTGGACGTCGGCCCCTACGAGGAGCTGACCGCGACCTACAAGAGCCGCTATGGCGACAGCTTCCCGATGTCGTTCTGGTATCTGAAGGGCCGCGCCGAGAAGGCCAAGGCGCTGTTCGCCGAGTTCACGCCGATGCTGGACTTCTACGAACAGATGATCGGCCCCTACCCGTTCCGCGACGAGAAGATGGGCGTGGTCGAAACCCCGCACCTGGGCATGGAGCACCAGACGATCAACGCCTATGGCAACGACTACCGCAAGGACGTCTACGGCTTCGACTGGCTGCTGCAGCACGAGTTCGCGCACGAATGGTTCGGCAACCAGCTGACTAACGCCGACAATGACGACATGTGGCTTCACGAGGGCTACGGCAGCTATATGCAGCCGCTATTCTCCCAATGGCTGCACGGCGACATGGAGTACATGGCGCGCCTGAACCAGATGCGCGTCGACACCAAGAACCGGTTCCCGATCGTCTCGGGCCGCGCCCTGAAGGAGGACGAAGTCTATAACGGTGATCGGGGCCCGGGGAACGACATCTACTACAAGGCCGCCAACGTCCTGCACACGCTGCGGGCGCTGGTCGGCGACGAGGCCTTCTTCAAGATCACCCGCATCGCGGTCTACGGCACGCCGGACCCTCGGCCTGGCAATTTCGCGCCGCGTTATCTGAGCACCAAGGACTTCATCAAGATCGTCAATCAGGTGACCGGCAAGGATTATGGTTGGTTCTTCGACGTCTATCTCTATGAAGCCCAGCAGCCCGAGTTGCTGGAGTCGCGCGAGGGCGATGACCTGCTGCTGACCTGGAAGACCCCGAAGGACAAGCCCTTCCCCATGCCGGTGGAGGTCAAGGTCGGAGACAAGGTCGTGACCGCGCCGATGACCGGCGGGACCGGCCGGATCACCGTCGGCGCCGCCACGCCGGTGATCGTCGACCCGGCGTCAAAAGTCCTTCACCGTCAACCTTATCTTGAAGCTTACCAAGCCTGGAAGAAGACCAAGGACGAGGCGGACCGGGCGGCCGCGGAGGCAAAGAAAAAAGCCGAATCCGGACAAAAGTAATCTTCAAGAGGACATTGCGCGAGGCGGGAAAGTCATATTTGGCTAACCGCGTTCGTTCACCAGTTGGCGTAATCTACACCTTAAGACGAGGACGCCATTTGGAGATCCTCGCATGTTCCTCAAGCCCCGCCATATCGTTCCCGTGGCCCGCGGCGCCCTTGTCGTGGGCGGCCTGGCCGTGGTGGCGTTGACCCTCGGTCCGTTCGCGGGCGCCGAGGAAATCCTCGGTCTGAGCGACAAGGTCGCTCACGCGCTCGCGTTTGGCGCTCTCCTGGCCGTTGCGTTCTTCGCCTTCCCGTTCCGTCGCCGACTAGACATGATGCTGATCGCGCTGGCGATCGGGGCCGTCGTCGAGATCGCCCAGACCTACGTCGCGCGCAGCAGCAGCCTGGCCGATTGGGTGGCCGACGCGATTGGCGTCTACGCCGTCTACGCGATCAGCATGATCGAACGCTGGCGCTGGATGATCCGTGAGCAAGGCTCGCTGACCTTCGCCGAGATCGCCGCCATGGACGCTCGTCGCGCCTCGCGTCGCGCCAAGGTCGTCTTCGAACCCCAGGAGGGCTCGGCCGAAGCCGCTAACTTCGCCGAGCGCGCCTCGCAACGGTTCCCGGCTCGCTAATCAGGTAATGCGCTTGACGCTGACCGGGTCGCTGCCTGGGAAGCTCTCTTCCAGACCCTCGTCCAGCAAGGCTTCCTGACGGTTTTCGGCCGTCTCGACCTTGGCGGCGAGCTGGTCATGCTTCTCACCCTCGCGGAGCGGTTCTTCCGCTTGGCGGGTGTGGGGAGCGTCGAACGACTTGTCCTCGGGCCGCACCTGGCCGTCAGGCGCCATGTCCGCAGTCGACGCGGCGGTGCCGTGGGTGAAGTGACGATCGTCGCCCTTTTGAGTATCGGGTCGGGTCATGGCTTATCTCCGATGGCTTGAGCCTCGGAGATAGAACCCTGCCGGCAAGGTTCCGGTTGCATCGGAACGCCGGCTGGACGCCTCAGGCTTCCAGCTCGATGTCCCAATACAGATAGTCCAGCCAACTGACGTGCAGCCTGCCCGGCGGGAAGCGTCGCCCCCGCTCCTGCAACTCGTGCATCGAGGGCCGGCGCGCGTGGTGATAGGGTTGCATCCCCGCCTCGCGCGGCGTTCGGCCGCCCTTGCTGAGATTGCAGGGCGCGCAGGCCGTGACGATGTTTTCCCAGGTGGTTCGCCCGCCCCGTGAGCGCGGGATGACGTGGTCGAACGTCAGGTCCTCGGTCGAGCCGCAGTACTGGCAGCTGAACGCGTCGCGCAGGAACAGGTTGAAGCGGGTGAAGGCCGGCGGGCGCTCTTGCGGGACGTACTGCTTCAGCGCCACGACGCTGGGCAGCTTCATCTCGAACGACGGCGAATGGACCACCTGGTCGTAGCTCGCCACGACATCGACCCGGTCCAGGAACACCGCCTTGATCACCTCCTGCCATGGCCAGAGGGATAGCGGATAGTAGCTGAGCGGCCGGAAGTCGGCGTTGAGCACAAGGGCCGGCATGCCCGACGGCGGGCGTGTGAGGACCTGCATCAGATCCTCCCTTCGAGGCGAACGGCTAGACGCCCAGGGCCTCGGCTGAGGGGGTACGCGACAGGACTGAAGACAGGCCTCCTTCCTACGCTAATTCAGGGAATCGCCATTCATTCCCGAACGCAGGGAAAGGATGAGCCAGATCGGCGACAGAACCAAGACATCTGTCGCCTTGCTTCAAAAAGGCGCGATTTCCCGTCGCTTCACCGCGCCGTAGCACGCCCAGAGGAGATGCGCGGCCACGCCGCGATAGGGCCGCCAGAGCTCGGCGCGCTGATAGGCCTGCTTCTCGTTCGGACGAACCTCGACCCGGTCCATCCAGCGCATCGCTTCCTGCAGGGCCACGTCGCCGCCGGGAAACATGTCCATCCGGCCTTGGGTGAACATCAGATAGACCTCGGCAGTCCAGCGGCCGATCCCGGTGATCGCCGTCAGCGCCGCGACCGCCTCGTCGTCGGAAAGCCCCGGCAGGGCGCCGAAGTCGCAGGTTCCGGCGACATGCGCCTCCGCGATGGCTCGCGCGTAACGCGCCTTGGGCCGCGACAGCCCGAGCGACAGCAGGTAGGCGTCCTCATGCGCCAGCACGGCTTCAGGCGTCATCTCTGGCAAGCCGGCCTCGACCCGCGCCCAGATGGCCGCCGCCGAGGCCAGGGAGACCTGCTGCTGCACGACCATCTTCAGCAGACCCGGAAAGCCGCCCAGGCCCACCCGCCAGTCGAAGGCCGGCGTCACCGCCTCGATCGCGGCCAAGGCCGGATCGGCGTCGGCTAGGACCTTGCGGGCTTCCAGGAGGGCGTCTGCGGCGGGCGGAACGAACATGGACCGCAGGTGAAGACCTTCCCGAGCAATGGCAACCCGGAACTTGCGGCCTATTCGATCGCGGTTATCTCGATTTCGCCGCCCGGCGCCGCAGCGGTTTCGCCGACCCCCTTGCCCAGCAGCGCCCGGGCGATCGGCGCGATGTAGGACACCGAGCCCTTGGCTGGATCGGCTTCGTCCTCGCCGACGATGCGGAAGGTCTGCACACGGCCGTCCTCGCGCTCGAAGGTCACGCGGTCGCCGAACTGGACGACGGTCTTGGTCGGATCGCGCTCAGTCAGCTGGGCGGTCGCGCGGCGCGCCGACCAGTAACGCAGGTCGCGGGTGGCCCGCGCCATGGCCGTGCGATCGCCATCGGCCGCGCCGCCGGCGCTCTGGGCTGCGGCGTAGGCCCCGCGCGCCGCTGCGAGCTCGGCCTCGATCTGGGCCAGCCCTTCCGGCGTGACGAGGTTGGGATGCGGAGAGATCGGGCGGTCGGGCAGATCGGCCGCGAAAGCCTCGCTGTCACCCTCTTTGGTGAAGGCGACGCTCATGGCCGCTCGGAAGTCTGGATCATCGGGAATTCGCCTGCGACGCGCGATGGGCGGCGTCGAAGGCCTAACGCGTCCTGGTCTGGTTAGCTCCCTATGCGGAGCGCATCAAGGCGGAGCGCCTTGCGGCCAGACGACGCGGCGGTGGCGGCCCTCGGGCCGCCCGCCGATCACGAACGGTTCGCTTACAGGACGATGCGAGCGACGGCGGCCGCCACGGCCAGGGCGATGACCAGGAAGTAGCCGCCCGCAAGGCGGTCGAAGGCGTTCTCAAAGGCGTTTACGTAACGAAGCATATCAGTAGCCCCTCATGCGTTTGCGTCCTGGCTCACGTGAGCGATCAGCGGGCGCTGCGGCCAAGCCAATCTGGACAGTGCTTAGATAGCGCAAATCTAAACGCCGTCAAGATGATCTTTACAGCGTTCGGATGAAATTTTAGAAAGCTATGGTTAGAGTGAGGCCGATGACCACCGCGACCGTCGAATCCCGCCCCTATCACCACGGCGATCTCAGCCGCGCGCTGGTCGACGCCGCGCGCAAGATCCTCGAGACCGACGGGCCTGCCGCCCTCTCGCTGAGAGCCGTGGCGCGAGAGGCCGGAGTCAGCCCGGCCGCGCCCTACCACCACTTCAAGGACAAGGCCGAGCTGCTGGAAGCCGTGGCGCACGAGGGCTGGGTCGAACTGGACCAGGCGCTTTCGAAGGCGCGGGCCCTGACCACCGACCCGGGCGAGCGGATGACCAATCTGGGCGTCGCCTATGTCTGCTTCGCCCGCGACAACCCCGCGATCTATCGCGTGATGTACGACTGCTCGCGCGACAAGGACGCCCTGCCCGATCAGTTGAAGGAAGGCGGCGCCTATTGCCAGGTGCGCGACACCCTGGCCGAGCAGTCCAAGAGCCCGCTGGCCGAGATCGACCTGGAGCTGGCCACCATCGCCGGCTGGTGCGCGGGCCACGGCCTGGCCGAGATGATCGGCTTCAAGCAGTTCGCGCACCTCAAGGAAATACTGGGCGGCGAAGAGGCCTTCCTGCGGGCGGTGTTCCAACACCTGGGCATGTTCGCGAAGTTCGCCGAAGACTGAGCGTGGCCTTCGTCACCCGGTTCGCCCCCTCTCCGACGGGCTATCTACATCGCGGCCACGCCTACGCCGCGCTAACCGCCTACAAGGCCGCGCAGAACGCGGGCGGTCGCTTCCTGCTGCGGATCGAGGACATCGACGTCACCCGGAGCCGTCCTGAATACGACGCGGCGATCCTGGAAGACCTGACTTGGCTAGGCCTGTCCTGGGAGGAGCCGGTTCGTCGGCAATCCGAGCACTTGGCCGACTATCACGCCGCCATCGAGGCGCTGCGCGCCCGCAGCCTCGTCTATCGCTGCTTCAAGACTCGCAAGGAGATCGACATCGGCCGCGCGCCGCACGAGCCCGCTGTCCCCTATGTCGGCGCGCCGCTGCCGCCGGACGAGGAGGCCGAGCGCCTGGACCGCGGCGAAGCTTTCGCCTGGCGGCTGTCCTTGGCGGCGGCGCGCGAGGCGCTGGGCGGCTTCGAAACCCTGACCTTCGTCGAGGAGGGCGCGGGCCCCAATGGGGAGACCGGCCTGATCCAAGCGCGCCCGGAGACAGCGGGCGACATTGTCTTAGCCCGCAAGGATGTCGGCGTCGCCTACCACCTGGCTGTCGTCTACGACGACGCCCTGCAAGGCGTCACCCACGTGATCCGAGGCTGCGACCTCTTCGAGGCGGCTCATATCCAGCGTCTGCTGCAGGCCCTGCTCGAGCTGCCGACGCCGACCTACCGCCACCACGGCCTGCTGGTCGGCCCCGACGGCAAGCGCTACGCCAAGCGCGACAAGGCCCAGACCTTGCGAGAACTGCGCGCGAGCGGCGTGACCGCCAAGGCCCTGCGGGAGGAGCTGGGCTTCTTCTGAGCCTCACCGACTCCAGTATCGGTAGCGATAGGCGGGCTCGAAGCCCTCGGCGGCGTAGAGGGCGATCGCCGGCGCGTTATCGGCCTCGACCTGCAGCCAGGCGCGTTCGACGCCCTGTCGGCGCGCCTCGGCCAGTAAGGTCAGCAGCACCCGTCGCGCCAGGCCCTTGCGACGATGAGCCGGAACCGTGCGCATGCCAAAGACGCCCGCAAAGCCGCCGCCTAGCGCCGCGACGCCGATCGCCGCCGGCGCGCCGTCGAGGTCCAGCCGAGCGAAGCAGGCGGGGGGCGGCATCCGGCCCAGGGCCTCGATCCGCTCACGACCATCCTCGGGATCGCCCGCCGAGGCGGTGAACACCGCCTCGAAGGTATCGTCCGGCAGGGGAGACAGGCGCACCAGGGGATCGCCCTCCCCGCCCATCGGGCCGACCATGACCACGGTGTCCTTGCCCTCGCGGTAGCCCCGCGCGGCGAGCTGGCCGGCTAAGTCCGCCGGCGCAAGAACACCGTCCGTCAGCTTAAAGCGCGGCGGCAGGCCCCGAACGGCGTACCAGGCCTCGACCGCGTCGATAGCCGCCTCGACATCGCGATCGGGCGCCGCCAACGGCCAGCAGGCGTTGATCCGCATGGAGTGGCCGGACGAGGCGTTCAGCCGCCAGCCGCCCAGCCTCTCCCGTTCGCGCGCCGGCCAAGCGTCGTCGGCCAGCGGTTCGAGAATGGCCGGATCGATCACTTCTCGGACAGGAGCTTCTCGACCAGCGCCCGGACCTCGGGCGCGGACCAGTCGGCGGGTCCCGCCAGCCGGGCGCGCTCTCGCCCCTGGCGATCATAGATCACCGTGGTGGGATAGCCCGCCGCGCGTGGCTCCAGGTCGAAGGACAGCTTATAGGACGGATCGCGATAGGTCTTCAGCGGCGGATTGGCGGCCATCTCGGCCTGGACGAGGTTCAGGTCGCTATCGCGGTCGACGCTGATCGGCAGGACGGTGAGCGGCTGGGTCGCGTAGGCGGCCTGCAGCTTGGCCAGGGTCGGCATCTCGGCCTTGCAGGGCGCGCACCAGGTGGCCCACAGGTTCATGACTACGACGCGGCCCTTGAAGTCGGCCAGGGTCGCCGGCTTGCCATCCAGGCTGGTGAACACCGTCGCCGGCGCAGCACGAGGGCTGGCGGGCACGTCCAGCTTTGCAAGCGTCCCCTTCTTGAATTCTGTGAGGTCGGCGGGACCATGGGGTTTGAACGAAGCAGCGACGATGACGTATAGAACCGCCGCCACGCCCAAGAGGAGGACGCCCGCAAGCGCCAGCCTCAAGGGATTGCGCTTCGCAGCGCCCGGCTCGTTCTGACCCGACTGGACTTCGCTCATATGACCGACCACGCCTCCGATACGCCCCAGCCCGCCAAGGGCCAGGGCCAAGCCATGTGGGGCGGTCGCTTCTCGGCCAAGCCCGCCGAACTGATGCAGGCGATCAACGTCTCCATCGGCTTCGACAAGCGCCTGTGGGCGCAGGACCTGGCAGGCTCGCGCGCCCACGCCCGGATGTTGATCAGCCAAGGTGTGATTGCAAGCGCCGACGGCGAGGAAATTCTGAAAGGCCTCGACGCCATCGAGGGCGAGATCGCCGCGGGCGCCTTCCCGTTCCGCGACGAGTACGAAGACATCCACATGAACATCGAGGCGCGGCTGCGCGAGCTGATCGGCCCGACGGCCGGCCGGCTGCACACCGCCCGCTCGCGCAACGACCAGGTGGCCGTCGACTTCCGCCTGTGGGTCCGCGACGCCTGCGATCGCTCGGTCGGTCAGCTCGAAGCCCTGCAGAAGGCCCTAATCGCCCAGGCCGAGGCCTATGCCGATGCTCTGATGCCCGGCTTCACCCACCTGCAGCCCGCCCAGCCCGTCACCTTCGGCCACCACCTGATGGCCTATGTCGAGATGTTCGGCCGCGACGCCAGCCGTTTCCGCGACGCCCGCGCCCGCATGAACGAGTGCCCGCTGGGCGCGGCCGCCCTGGCCGGCTCGCCCTTCCCGATCGACCGCCACCAGACGGCCGCGGCGCTGGGCTTCGACCGCCCGACCGCCAATTCGCTGGACAGCGTCTCCTCGCGCGACTTTGCCTTGGAAGCCCTGTCGGCCGCCTCGATCACCGCCACGCACCTGTCGCGCCTGGCCGAGGAGATCGTGCTGTGGACGACGCCGATGTTCGGCTTCATCAAGCTGACCGACGCCTTCACGACCGGCAGCTCGATCATGCCGCAGAAGAAGAACCCCGACGCGGCCGAACTGATCCGCGCCAAGGTCGGGCGGATCCTGGGCTCGCTGACCACCCTGACCGTGGTGATGAAGGGCCTGCCGCTGGCCTATTCGAAGGACATGCAGGAGGACAAGGTCCCGACCTTCGAGGCCTTCGACGCTCTGGAACTGGCACTGTTGGCCATGGCCGGCATGGTGTCCGACCTGACGCCGAACACCGAAAACATGGCCAAGGCGGCCGGCGCCGGCTTCTCGACCGCCACGGATCTGGCCGATTGGCTGGTGCGGACGCTGAACATGCCTTTCCGCGACGCACACCACGTGACAGGGTCGGCGGTGAAGACCGCCGAAGGCCTTGGCGTCGATCTGGCCGATCTTACCTTGGAGCAGTTCCAGGCGATCGAGCCTCGGATCACCCAGGACGTCTACGCGGTCCTGACCCCGGCCGCCTCGGCGGCCAGCCGCATGAGCTATGGTGGGACCGCCCCCGCCCAGGTCCGCGCCCAGATCGCGCGTTGGAAGGAAGTTCTGGCATGACCGTGCGCCGCACCCTGACCGTTCTGACCCTGGCGGCCCTGGCCGCGACGGCCGCCGCCTGCGGCAAGCAGGGCGCGCTCGAACGTCCCGCGCCCCTGTGGGATCCGGCCAAGAAGGCCGCCTGGGAGGCCGAGCGCCGCGCCGCCTCGGCTCAGGCGAACCAGCCGGCCCGCGCCGGCGGCACGCAGGAGGTCCGCGATCCGGCCTCCAGCAACCGCACCATCCGCGCCGCACCCCTGCCCGGCACCAAGGATCCGTTCGGCGGTCCGTCCGCGGCCGGCTTCCCCGGCGCCACGCCCAACTAGGACCTCGCGTTGAACCACTTCGAATACGGCCCCGAGGGCCTGGCCTGCGAGGGCGTTCCCCTGGCCAAGATCGCGGCCGAGGTCGGCACGCCGGTCTACGTCTACTCCCGCGCCACGCTGGAGCGGCACTTCACGGTTTTTCGCGACGCCTTGGCCTTGGCGGGCGTTGTCGATCCGCTGATCGCCTACGCGGTGAAGGCCAATTCCAACGTCGCGGTGCTCAAGGTGCTCGGCGACCTCGGCGCCGGCGCCGACACCGTCTCGGAAGGCGAGATCCGGCGCGCCCTGGCGGCTGGCATCCCGGGTGAGCGGATCGTCTTCTCGGGCGTCGGCAAGACCCGCCGCGAGATCGCCTTCGCGCTGTCCGTCGGCGTCGCCGAGATCAATGTCGAGTCCGAGCCAGAACTGGACCTGATCGCCCAGGTCGCCGCCGATATGGGCGTGAAGGCCAAGGTCGCCTTCCGCGTCAATCCGGACGTCGCGGCCGGCGGTCACGCCAAGATCGCCACCGGCAAGTCCGAGAATAAGTTCGGCGTCTCGTTCGCCGAGGCCGCGCGCCTCTACGCCAACGCCAGCAACAACTCCAGCCTCGAGCCGGTCGGCGTCGCCTGCCACATCGGCAGCCAGATCACAGACCTCGAACCCATGCGCGCCGCTTTCACCAAGATGCGGGGCCTGGTCGAGCAACTGCTGGGCGAAGGCCTGTCGGTCGAGCGGCTGGACCTGGGCGGCGGCCTGGGCGTGCCCTACTTCAACAGCCCCGAACCGCCCTCGCCCGCCGAATTCGCCGCGATGGTCGGCGAGGTCACTCAGGGCCTGCCCGTGACCCTGGCCTTTGAGCCCGGACGCGTGATCGCCGCCAACGCCGGCGTGCTCGTCAGCGAGGTGGTGCACGTCCACGAGCGTCCGGAAGGTCGCAAGTTCCTGGTCATCGACGCGGCCATGAACGATCTGATCCGGCCGGCCATGTACGACGCCTTCCACGACATCCGCCCGGTGATCCGGCGTGGCGGCGAGACGGTCTATGATGTGGTCGGGCCGGTCTGCGAGACCGGCGACACCTTCACACGCGACCGCGCCCTGCCGCCGTTCACGACGGGCGACCTGATCGCCTTCATGTCGGCCGGCGCTTATGGCGCGGCCATGGCCAGCGAGTACAATACTCGCCCCCTGGTCCCCGAGGTTCTGGTGGACGGCGACCGCTACGCCGTCATCCGCAAACGCCCGACCTACGACGAAATCCTGGCCCGAGATGTGGTCCCAGAATGGGTTTAGGTAGTCGTACGGACAGAAAGTCCGCTTCATCGTCACTCTAGATTAACCGCAATCACCGATTTTCAACCCGGTTTGGGGCGTGGAGTGTCTTCGGTGAGCAGCTTCATAGAGTTCGACAGTATCGAAGCTCAACGCAAGGTGGGCGGACATCTGGTGCTCGCCTGCATTGCCGCGCTGGTGCTGATCACGCCCGCCGCCAGCCTGTTCGCCGGCGGCAAATCCACCCTGGCCCTGGCTGGCGGCTCGGTGCTGCTCGCCGCGATCGGTTGCGGCGGCTGGGCCATCTGGCGCGACAACGCCGCTCAACGGATTTCGACCGCCGTGACCCTGATGGGTCAGGTCAGCCTGTTCGTCGCGGCCTTCGCGGGCCACCCGCTCCAGCACGAAGCCCGGATGGCCTATCTGGCCGCCCTGGCCCTGATGGTGGCCTATGGCGACTGGCGCGCGGTGGCCGTGGCCGCCGGCACGATCATCGGCATCGAGATCGCCGGCGCCCTGTTCGCGCCTAATCTGCTGATGGTCGGCGACGTCACGCCCCTGCGCGTCGCCTTCAGCGCTGGCGTCACCCTGGCCACCGCCTGGTCGCTGATCTGGCTGACCGCCAGCGTCTCGCGCCTGTTCGTCACCGTCACCGCCCGCACCGACAAGGCTCTGGACGCGGCCGCCCGCGCCGACGCCGCCAACGCCGACGCCGAGGCCCAGCGCGCCGCCCGCGACGCCGCCAACGCCGAGCAAGCCCGCCAGAAGGCCGCCTTGGAGGCCGAGCAGACCCAGGTCGTCGAAGAACTGGCCGAAGCCCTCGCTCACCTGTCGCGCGGCGACCTCACCTGGCGCCTGACCAAGACCTTCGCCGCCCGCTACGAACCTCTGCGCGCCGACTTCAACGAGGCGCTCAGCCGTCTGCAGGCCGCCATGCGCGAGATCGCCGGCAACGCCGCCAGCATGACCGCCGGCGTCGCCGACATGTCGCGCGCCTCGGACGAACTGGCCCGCCGCACCGAGCATCAGGCCGCGAGCCTGGTGCAGACCACCGCGGCGCTCGGCGAGATTACCGTCGCCGTCCAGAACACCGCCGAAAGCGCCAACCAGGCCAACGCCGCCGCCGCCGCCGCCCGCCAGGAGGCCGAGCGCTCGGACCCGGTGGTCAGCGAGGCCGTCGAGGCCATGACCCAGATCGAGACCTCGTCGGGCCAAATCGGCAAGATCATCGGCGTAATCGACGAGATCGCCTTCCAGACCAACCTGCTCGCGCTGAACGCGGGCGTGGAGGCCGCGCG
>NZ_CALCDX010000166.1 GCF_937900395.1 uncultured Caulobacter sp. | reverse complement strand
AGATCATGCGCCTGCGGCCGATGCCGGTGGTCATGGTCTCGACCCTGACCCAGGCGGGCGCGGAAATGACGCTGCGGGCCCTGGAACTGGGCGCGGTGGACTGCGTGGGCAAGCCGGCCGATGCGACCGGCACCCAGGAGGCCCTGGCCGAGATCGTCACCAAGGTGAAGACCGCGGCGCGCGCCTCGGTGCGCACCAAGGCCGACGCCGCGCCGGCCCGCGCGCCGCGCAAGGACTACATGCCTTCGGGTGACCTGGTCGCGATCGGTTCGTCGACCGGCGGCGTCGAGGCCTTGCTGTCCATCGTGCAGCAGTTCCCGGAAACCTGCCCGCCGACGGTGATCACCCAGCACATGCCGGCGACCTTCACCGCCAGCTTCGCCGCGCGCCTTGACCGCGCCAGCGGCGCCAAGGTGACGGAAGCCTCGGACGGCGCGGTGCTGGAGCCTGGCAAGGTCTACGTGGCCCCCGGCGGCGCCACGCACCTCGAAGTCGTCCGCTCGGCCGGCCTGCGGTGCCGCCTGGTCCAAGGCGACCCGGTCAGCGGCCATCGCCCGTCGGTGGACGTCCTGTTCAACTCTGTCGCCCAGACACTGGGAGACAAGGCTGTCGGCGTCATCCTGACCGGCATGGGGCGCGACGGCGCCCAGGGGCTATTGGCGATGCGCAAGGCGGGCGCCCGGACGCTCGGTCAGGACGAGTCCAGCTGCGTCGTCTACGGCATGCCCAGAGCCGCCTTCGAACTTGGCGCGGTGGAGAAGCAGGTTTCCCTGTCCTCCATGGGCCAGTCCATTCTCGATCTGGCCTCGGCGAGGCGCTAACCTATGCCCCAAGCAAGCTCCATCTCCGTTCTTGTCGTCGACGACCAGCTGACCATGCGGGCGCTGATCCGAAATGCTCTGCAGCAGATCGGCTTCAAGGATATTCGTGAAGCGCCCGATGGCGAGGAGGCTCTGAAGAACCTCCTGGCCAAGCCGGCGAACCTCGTCATCTCGGACTTCAACATGCCGAAGATGGACGGTCTGGCGTTGCTCCGCGCGGTGCGTTCGCACCCGCCGATCCGCCAGACGGCCTTCGTCATGCTGACCGGCCGCGCGGACCGTGAACTGGTCCAGCGCGCGGTGCAGTTCGGCGTCAACAACTATTGCGTCAAGCCGTTCACCGTCCAGGGACTGCGCGACAAGATCGAACAGGTGTTCGGACAGCTGACATGACGCATCACACCCCACCCGAAGACACCGAGCGCGCGATTAAGGTGCACGTCACTCAGGGCGAAAGCCACGTGACGACTGACCCGAACGTGGTCATGACCACGGTGCTGGGCTCGTGCATCGCCGCCTGCATCCGCGACCCGCAGTCGGGCGTCGGCGGCATGAACCACTTCTTGCTGCCCGACGCCGGCGACGGCCGCGGGACCGGCGGGGACGCGGTTCGCTACGGCGCCTACGCCATGGAACTGCTGATCAACGAGCTGCTGAAGAAGGGCGCCCGCCGCGAGCGGCTGGAAGCCAAGATCTTCGGCGGCGCGAAGCTGTTCGACGGCCTCTCGGACGTCGGCGCCAGCAACTCCGCGTTCGCCGAGCGCTTCCTGCGCGACGAAGGCATTCCGATCGTCTCGTCCAGCACGGGCGGCGTGTCGGCTCGCCGGGTCGAGTTCTGGCCGGCCTCGGGCCGTGTGCGCCAGCGCCTGGTCGCCGTCGACAACGCGCCGCAGGACGTCCGCCGTCCCGCTCCCGTCCCGATGCCCGCCGCCTCCAGCGGCGACGTGGATCTGTTCTGACCGTATGCAACCTTCGCCGCTGCCTTCGCCGAAGACCGACTCGACCGAGCATCTGCCGGTCAGTGAGCTGTCGCGGCGCTTGGCGGCGGAGCTGGCTTCGGCCGCGGCGATCTGCCGGGACTGCGAGCATCTGGCTGGCGACCTCGCCAATGGCGGGGCCACCGTCGAGAACCTAGCGCGTCTGCAGGCCCTCGACGAGTTGAGCCAAAGGCTGCACGGCCTGTCGGAAGTGCTCGAGCGGATCGGCCATCACGCCTCCGGCGAATGGAGCATGTCGATCGCGCCGGTCCTCAACGGTCTTGGCTTGGCCGACATGGCCCAGCGCCTGCGCGCCGAAGAGCAGACCGAGGAACGCCAGGTCGCTGGCGAACTCGACTTTTTCTAGCGCCTATGACCGACGCGCTTCTCCCCTCGACGCGGATCAATCTCGAGCGGGCGACGGTGCTCGTACTGGATGATAACGGTCCCTCGCTCGACATCTTGTCGCAAGTCGTTTCCGGCTTCGGCGTCAAGCAGCTGTTGCGCGCGGAAAGCGTCGCCGACGCCCAGACCCTGGTCCGTACGAAGACCTTCGACCTGATCATCAGCGACGTGCAGATGCCGACGACGGACGGCATCGAGTTCATCCAGTGGCTTCGCCGCGAAGGCGGCGAGACCAATCGCTATATTCCCGTCATCCTGGTCACCGGCCACACCCGCACCTCGCAGATCTTCAAGGTCCGCGACGCGGGCGCCAACTTCATGGTGGCCAAGCCGATCACGCCCAAGGTGCTGCTGGAGCGCATCTTCTGGGTGGCCCGCGAGGACCGCGCCTTCATCGAGTGCGACACCTATGTCGGACCTGATCGGCGCTTCAAGCACGAGGGGCCGCCGCCAGGAACGGACGGGCGGCGTAAGGACGACCTTCCGGCGGAGGTGGGCGAGGCGCAGACGCCCAACATGTCCGACGACGAAATCGCAAACCTGATGCGCCCAGCCAAGGTGCAGATATGAAAGTCCGCAAGTTCCGCCCGACCAACCGCCTGACCGCGATGATCAAGGAGCGCGGCGGGATCATGGCCAAGGACGCCATCGCCGCCGCCGAGGCCGGCGTGGAGAGCCTTCGCGAGTCGTCCATGGCCGCGCTCGACGAGGCCATCGCCGAGATCGAGCGTCGGTTTGGCAAGGATACGCCCGAGCGCGTCTCGGAGTCGTATGAGAGCCTTTACGTGCTGGGATCGCGGATCATTGACGTCAGCGCCTTCGTGTCCGACGCGGGGATCGACAAGGCGGCCGTATCGCTCTGCACGCTCGTCGACAGCTGCGAAGACGCCGGCAACTGGCGATGGGACGCGGTGGACGTCCATATCGACGCCCTGCGCCTGCTGCGCGCGCATGGCGCCCTGCTGCCCGCCGATCAGCGCGAGGCCATGCTGCAGGGGCTGTATCAGGTCAGCAACTACCGCCCCGACGAGGCGTAAGCCCAAGCTTCCAGAACGACGCTATGTGTCGGAAACGCAACGGCGCGTCGCGTTCTCCGACTTGTGGCCACATTGCGGCCTTGTGGCGCGAGCTCGGCTTTGTTAGCACTATGCCACCGGTGTCAAAAACCTTGGTTGGCTTCTGACACCGGTAACAAAAATCAAGACTTACCGGCTGGGGCTCGTTTCGCGAGGGAAGGTCGCGAAGCGGATCAAAGGCCAGACAGGGGCGCAAGCGCCTATGGTCGACACGGGAGGAGGCTATATGTCCAAGAATTTCACGGCGCGGTCGCGTGCTCTGCAGTATGGTGTCTCGGGCGGCGCGTTGGCTCTGACCCTGATGATGGCCGGCGGCGCGATGGCGCAGACGGCTCCGGCGGCGCAGGCCGCCGATCCGGCGGAGGCGGTGGTCGAGGAAGTCGTCGTCACCGGCTTCCGCAAGTCGCTGGACGCGGCTTTGAATGTCAAGCGCGACTCGGTCTCGTCGGTCGATGTGATCGTCGCCGAGGACATCGCCAAGTTTCCTGATCAGAACCTCGCCGAATCGCTACAGCGCGTCCCTGGCATCTCGATCGTCCGTGACGGCGGCGAAGGCCGCGCGATCACCGTGCGCGGCCTTGGCTCGCGCTTCACCCGCGTGCGCGTGAACGGCATGGAGGCCGTCGCCACGACGGCAGACGGCGCCAGCGCCAACCGCGAGCGCGGCTTCGACTTCAACGTCTTCGCCTCGGAGCTGTTCAGCTCGCTGGTGGTGCACAAAACCGCCGAGGCTTCGCTCGATGAAGGCTCGCTCGGCGCCGTGGTCGACTTGAACACCGGCAACCCCATGCGCGGCAAGGACGGCTTCACCATGGCCCTCAGCGCGCAGGGCCAATACAACAGCCTGAGCAAGGACCTTGGTCCGCGGGTGGCCGGCCTGGTCAACTATCGCGCGCCGAGCGGCTTCTGGGCCGCCTCGGTGTCGGCGGCCTATTCGCAGCAAAACCAGATCGAAGCGACCAACAACACGGTCCGTTGGGCGCAGGCGCGCTTCAACCGCGTTGGAACGACCAACTGCTTCACCACTCAGAACTCGGGCGGCAGCTACGTCTCGAGCGCGCCCTGCGATCAGGTCACCCTGGCCTTCCACCCGCGCATCCCGCGCTATGGGGAAGTCACCCATGACCGCGAGCGCCTGGGCGTCACCGGCAGCCTGCAGTTCGCGCCGACCGATCGCACCAAGCTGTCGATCGACGGTCTCTATTCGAAGTACAGCGCCATCCGTAACGAGAAGTGGGCTGAGGTTCTGTTCCGGTCGAACGAGCGCTCGATCAACGTTCGCGACTACACGATCGACGCCAACAACAATCTGATCAAGGGTACGTTCGACAACGCCTGGGTCCGCCTGGAGCATTACGAGCGCAAGCTGGACACGACCTTCTACCAACTCAGCACCAATCTGACGCACGAGTTCACGGATCGGTTCAAGGTCCAGGCGCTGGCGGGCTTCTCGAAGTCGGATGCCGATATCCCGTACGAGACCACGATCATCTTCGATGATCGTGATGCGGCCGGCTACAGCTACGACTATACGAACATGAAGAAGCCGGTGCTCGCTTTCGGCACCAGCATCAGCGATCCGACGAACTTCCAGTTCGCCGAGTTCCGCGATCGCCCCTCTAACAATACCAACAAGTTCAAGACGTTCGCCTTGAATGGCGACTGGGCGATGACCGACGAGCTGACCGTGAAGGCGGGCGCCGTGTTCCGTCAGTTCGATCTGGATCTGCGTGAAGGCGCTCGCGACTCCACCTATTGCGCGGCCTTCACCTGCGCGGCTGGGACCTACGGCGCGCCGGTCACCTCGGCGCTCACGACCAACTTCTCTTTGACGGGCGCGGAAGCCCCCGCGGGCACGACGACGAGCTGGGCCGCTCCGAACCTTCAGGCGGCTGCCTCGCTGATCAACCTCTATCAGCGCCCGCTGCTCGTGCAGGCCGGCAACACCCGCTCGGTCACCGAGAAGGACACTGGCGCCTATCTGCAGATGGACCTGAAGAGCCAGTTGGCGGGTCTCGATTACGCGCTCAACGCCGGTGTGCGCTACGTGAAGACCGAGCAGTCCTCGACCGGCCTCAACAGCGGTCAGAACATCACCGTGGACCGGACCTATCATGACTGGCTGCCGGCGGCCAATCTGGTCCTCTATCCCATGGACAAGGTCATTGTCCGCGCCTCTGCCGCCAAGGTCATGACCCGCCCGAACCTCAGCAACCTGACGCCGGGCGGCTCTGTGGACGGTTTCAACTACCGCATCACCACGGGCAATCCTCAGCTGAAGCCCTATCGCGCCAACGCCTATGACGCGGCCGTGGAATGGTACTTCGCCCGCGAGTCGATCTTCTCGATCGCCGTGTTCAAGAAGGACATCGCGAGCTTCCCGCTTTCCAGCTCCGTGCAGGGCACCTACGCGTCGACGGGGCTGCCGCTGTCGCTGATCCTGGCCAGCTCGCCGGCCGCCGCCAATCCCGAGGCGCGGCCTTGGACGATCGGTACGACGATCGACGGCAAGGGCGCTTCGCTGAAGGGGGTCGAGTTCGCGGTGCAGGGGCCGTTCAGCTTCCTGCCGGGCTTCTGGTCGAAGTTCGGCGGGATCGCCAACGTCACGCTGGTCGACTCCAACGTCGCCTATCGCGTCAATGGCGCGGCCACGACCGCTACTCCGGTCAACCCGACCACCGGGACGCCCGTTAACTTCCCGCTGCTCGTCGCCCGGGACGAAAGCGGGAGCCTGTTTGATCTCTCCAAGCGCGCCTTCAACGCCACGCTTTATTACGAGGACGGCCCGTTCAGCGCGCGCGCCTCGGTCGCCTATCGCGGTGGCTATGTCGACGCCGCCAGCGACACCGGCAACGTGTTCGAGGGTTATAACAGCTCGGTCAACGTCGACGCCTCCATGCGCTATCGCGTGAACGACAACTTCGAAGTCTCGCTGGAAGGCGTGAACCTGACCGACGAGTACCGCGATCGCTTCACCGACCTCGAAGCCAATCGCAATTACGAATACAACCACTTCGGCCGGACCATCATGTTCGGGGTCCGCTACAAGATGTAGTCCCGCCGAAAGGCATGGACGGACAAGGCCGCCGGGTGACCGGCGGCCTTGTCCTTGGCTGGAGGACTAGGCGACGGCGCCGTCGATCCAGGTTTTCGCGACGTTGAGATCGTCGTCTAGCAGGCAGAGGTCGGCGGCGAAGCCGGGGGCTATGGCGCCGCGCTGGTCGGAGAGGCCCAGGAACGCTGCCGGGGCGGCCGAGGCCATCCTCACCGCCTGCTCCAGCGACAAGCCCAGCATCGCCACCGCGTTGCGGACGGCGGCGGCCATGTCGAGGTCCGAGCCGGCCAGGGTGCCGGCGGCGTCGACGCAGACCCCGTCGCGCACGGTGATCTCGCGGCCTTGCAGCGTGAACCGCTTGTCGACCATGCCCACGGTCGGCATGGCGTCGGTGACGAGCATGAACCGGTCCAGCGGACGGGCGCGCAGGGCGATCTTCAGGGTCACCGGATCGACGTGGCGGCCATCGACGATGA
>NZ_CALCDX010000165.1 GCF_937900395.1 uncultured Caulobacter sp. | reverse complement strand
CTCCCCCGCGATGCGGGGGAGGTGGCCCAGAGGGCCGGAGGGGGCGAGCTGGGCGAGCGCCGCATTTGCCCCCTCAGTCGCTCCGCGACAGCTCCCCCGCATCGCGGGGGAGCATCTACCGCAGCCGCCGATAGCCCTCCAGAGCGTCGGCCCGACGGGCGGTGTGGTCCAGCATGCAGGCGTTGGCCTCGATGCGGGCCAGGCTGCCCCAGTCGGGGTCGTAGACGCTGGCGCAGTCGGCGTCGCGATAGGCGATCCAGGCCCGTTGGGCCTTCTTGAGAGCCGCCTTCTGGCGCGGCAGGTCCAGGCGCTTCATCGCGTCCTGGTAGGCGCGGTTCAGGCGCGCGTCCTGCAACTTCAGCTCGGCGCCGGCGCACCGGATCATGCCGATCGTGCTCTGGCCCTCGGGCGAGGCCAGGCAGCGGTCGTAAGTGGCCGAGTATTTGGGCTCGGCATGAGCGGCCGGAGCCAGCAGCAGCAGGGTCGCAGCAGCGAAGAGACGGATCATTGGAGGCTCCAGCAGGACGGGGCGCTTCGCCGCCATCCGTCTAATGCCCCGAGACGCCCTGGCGGTTCCAGACGTTGGCGTCAGCGACGGCCGCTGACCAATCGCCGCCACGCCGAGAAGATCAAGGCGCCAAGGCCGGTCACGACGGCTACGGGCAGCATCAACCAACCCGCATCGGCCAGGCCGCCTTCAAGGCCCGCGCCGAACCAGTCTTGATTGGATTGCCGCCCCCTTCCGATCTCTCCCCCGAGAAGAGGATCACGAGTGTCGGGCGGCCCGCGCACTACTGCAGGCCCGCGCGCCCGATCGCATAGAAGCGGTCGGAGCGCTGCTTGCGCAGCTGCTCGGCGCTCATGTGCGCCATGGCCTTCAGCTCTTCCTCGACCGCGTCGCCGACCGCCTGGATCGCCGCGTCCTGGTTCGAGTGGGCGCCGCCGGCCGGCTCGTCGACGATGCGGTCGACGATGCCCAGCTTGATCAGGTCCTGGGCGGTGATGCGCATGTTGGTCGCCGCGTCCTTGGCCCGGGCGCCGTCGCGCCACAGGATCGAGGCCGCGCCTTCCGGCGAGATCACCGAATAGATCGAGTGCTCCAGGATCAGCACGCGGTTGGCGCCGGCCAGGGCGATGGCCCCGCCGCTGCCGCCCTCGCCCACGATTGTGGCGACCATCGGGGTGCCCAGGGTCAGGCAGCGCTCGGTCGAGCGGGCGATGGCCTCGGCCTGGCCGCGCTCTTCGGCGCCCAGGCCGGGATAGGCGCCGGCGGTATCGACGAAGGTGATGACGGGCAGGCTGAAGCGCTCGGCCATGTCCATCAGACGGACGGCCTTGCGGTAGCCCTCGGGGCGGGCCATGCCGAAGTTGTGCTTCAGGCGCGTGGTGGTGTCGTGGCCCTTCTCGTGGCCCATGACCACGACCGGTTGGCCGCGGAACCGGCCAAGGCCCCCGACGATGGCCTGATCGTCGGCGAACTTGCGGTCGCCGCGCAGCTCGACGAACTCGTCGATCAGGCCCGCGACATAATCGCGCAGGTGCGGCCGCTGCGGGTGCCGCGCGACCATGGTCTTCTGCCAGGCGTCGAGGTTGGCGTAGGCCTCCTTGCGGAGTTCCTGGGCCCGGTCACGCAGGGCCTGGATTTCGAGATCGAACGCGCCCGGACCCGCCGTCTCGGAGAGCTTCGACAGCTCTTCGATCTTGCTTTCCAGGTCGGCGATCGGGCGCTCGAAATCGAGATAATGGGCGGCCATGGACTCTCAAACGTCGCCGTGAATGAAAGGGTGCGAACCTAGTGTCGGAATCCTCCGAGGGAAAGAGGCGAGATTCCGTCGGGGAACCGCCCCGAATCCGCCGGGTTTTATCCACAGCCTTGATCAACAGGTGAGTCTCGATTCAGGACTCTCTTGATCTGGTGAATCGCGACATAGAGTCCTATGTTGTTTTGTAGCGGTTCGCGAAGTCGATCCGCGCCCACCGCGGCCCCCGCCATCGAATATGCGCGGTCCCGCCTGATGAGAGCGCACAGTTCCCATGCAGGTGTTCACCTTCTTCTGTGTCGAGTCCGACGGCTCGGTTCCCCGTTTCGACGTCACGCCCTGCGCTGACGATCACGCCGCCCGCGTCCGCGCCTTCGAGCTGCTGGACATGCACCGCCGCTGCGACTTCGTGGAAGTGTGGCGCGGCTCTCAACGCGCCTTCGACGTCTCGGGTCAGCAACAGGCGGCGGCCTAATTCACCGAATGATGAATTATTGCGTCACCTTGTAGGCGACGCTAGGCTGTGTTTCCGGAGGGGACCGTCTAGGCGCCCCGCTCTCCGGAAGGCCGTTCCATGGACGCATCAGTCCTCGACGCCAAAGTCCGCGACACCAAGGCTCGTCCTGGGCCGCTGATCCCTCCCGCTCCCAAGGTCCATCCTCGCCCGCTGGGCGAGCCGCCGTTCGGCGATCTTCGCATCGCCTGGGCGATGAGCCGCAACCTGATCGGCGCCTGGGCCGAGGCCGACTTCGACAATCTCGTCACCCCCTATCGTTTCATGGGCCAGCCCGGCCTGGTGGTCAGCGATCCCGTCGGCGTGCGGCAGGTGCTGTCCTCGCCGAATTTCCGGCGTCCCGTGAAACTGGGACGTCCGCTGAAGGCCCTGGTCGGCGAAGGCCTGCTGCTGACCGAGGGCGAGACCTGGCGACGCCAGCGCAAGAGCCTGGCGCCCGTCTTCACCCCGGCGGCGATCGGCGGCCTCCTCCCCCACTTCATCGCGGCGGGGACAAGCCTGGCCGATCGTCTGGCGGGGCAAGACCGCGCCAACCTGTCCGAGGCCTTCCATCACGCGACCCTGGACGCGGTCTTGCGCGCCCTGTTCTCGCGCCGCGCCGACCGTGAGGGCGCGGTGCTGGCGAGGATCGCCCGGCGCTATACGGACGGGCCAGCGCATTTCAGCGTGCTCGACTTCGTCGCCCGAGGCGTCGATGACCTGACGTTCGCAGATGGCGCCCGCCGCCGTCTGGGCGGCCAGTGGCTCAGCGAGGTCGATGCGCTGATCGCCGAGCGCAAGGCCGCCCCCTCGCCCAGCGACCGGACCGGCGACCTTCTGGATCGCCTGCTGGCCGCGCGGGACGAGGACGGCGCCGCCCTGCCCGACCACGAAGTCCGGGACCAGTGCAGCTCGATGCTGGCGGCGGGGTTCGAGACCACCTCTCGCCTGCTGTTCTGGGCGACCTATCTGCTGGCGCGCGATCCCGCCACCCAGGCCCGCGTCCGCGCCGAGATCGCGGCCTTCCCCGCCGAACAGGTTCAAGGCCTGGACGACCTCAAAGCTTGGCCGCTGCTGCGGTCGGTGCTGTTCGAGACCCTGCGGCTCTATCCCGCCGCGCCCCTGATCGGCCGCCAGGCCCTGGCCGACGAGACGGTGCTGGGCCACCCGATCCCCGCCGGCGGATCGGTCTCCATCAGCCCCTGGCTGATCCACCGACACCGCAAGCTATGGGACGAACCGACCGCCTTCCGGCCCGAACGTTTCCTGGATCAAGCGCACCCCTGGGGGATCGACGCCTTCCTGCCGTTCGGGGCGGGGCCGCGCGTCTGCATCGGCGCCGGCTTCGCCCTGGCCGAGGCGCAGATCATCCTGGCGTCCCTGCTGGCGCGGTTCGAGATCGCCCTGGCTAGCGAGCGGCCGGTGATTCCGATCGCCTCGATCACGCTGGGGCCGGACCACGAGCCGGATTTCCAGCTGACGCCGATCGTCCAAGCGCGCCTCTGAGCGGAGTGCTAGGAAGCGACAACCCGCGCCCCTTTCCGAGGAAAGCCATGACCGAAGACCTCCGCACCCGCCCGTTCGCCACCGCCACCGACAGCGGCCATGGCGGCTTGCAGACCTTCGTGACGGCGGGGCCTTCGACCATCGTCGCCGACATCGCGGTGGCCCAAGGCGGCCTGGACCTTGGCCCCGATCCGCACGAGCTGGTCGCCGCGGGCCTGGCGGCCTGCACCAGCATGACCCTGCGGCTCTACGCCAACCGCAAGGGCTGGACCATCAGCCACATGCACGTCGAGGTCTTCTCGCACTTCGACAAGGACCAGACCCCGCACGAGCGCTTCGAGCGCGTGATCACCATCGAGGGCGACCTGACCGACGAGCAGCTGGAGCGCCTGTTCGAAATCGCCGACCGCTGCCCGATCCACCAGCTGCTGACCAATAGCGCGCGGGTGGTGACGACGGTGGGGGGGAACTGATCTCAGATCCTCCCCCGCGATGCGGGGGAGGTGGCCCAGAGGGCCGGAGGGGGCTAAC
>NZ_CALCDX010000164.1 GCF_937900395.1 uncultured Caulobacter sp. | reverse complement strand
TCTGCAAGATCCTGGACTACGGCAAGTTCAAGTTCCAGGAGCAGAAGAAGAAGAATGAGGCGCGCAAGCGGCAGAAGGTCGTCGAGCTCAAGGAAATCAAGCTCCGCCCGAACATCGACAAGCACGATTACGATGTGAAGGCCAAGTCGATGTTCCGCTTCTTCGAGGAAGGCGACAAGGTCAAGGTGACCCTCCGCTTCCGCGGCCGTGAAATGGCTCACCCGGAACTCGGCATGAAGCTGCTGCAGCAGGTCAAGGCCGACTTCGACGAGGTCGCCAAGGTCGAATACGAGCCGCGCATGGAAGGCCGGCAGATGATCATGATCCTGGCCCCGCGCTAGGATCGATCACGGGTAGACAACGAAGCGCCCCGTCCTCGCGGCCGGGGCGTTTTGCGTTCTGCGCCTCAGTGTTCTCCCGAAGCGCACGACGCGCGACCGCGACAACGCCGGTCGCCAAGCGGGCCGTTCGCGGGTAAACCCCGCCCGCAATGTCCGATAGCGTTCACAGCACCCGCGCCCTGGCCGTCCTGCTCCTGGTTGTCTTCATCAACCTGGTGGGCTTTGGCGTGGTCATTCCGTTGCTGCCCTTCTACGCCAAGGCGATGAACGCCGCGCCCTGGCAGGTGACGACGATGTTCGCCGCCTACAGTCTGGGGCAGTTCTTCGGCGAGCCGTTCTGGGGACGGCTGTCGGACCGGATTGGTCGGCGGCCGGTGCTGATCGTGACGATCCTGGCCAATTCGCTGGCCTATGTCGCCCTGGCCTTCGCGCCGAACATCTGGATCGCCATGGTGATCCGCCTGGTCGGCGGCTTCGGCAGCGGCAACATCTCGACCATCCAGGGCTACATGGCCGACGTCACGCCGCCGGAGAAGCGCGCGGGACGCATGGGCCTCTTAGGGGCGGCGTTCGGCGCGGGCTTCGTCATTGGCCCGTCGCTGGGCGGCCTGCTGGCGCATCCCAGCGCCGGGCAGCTGGGCTTCCAGATCCCGCTGTTCGTCGCGGCCGGCATGGCCGCCACCGCCGCGATCGGCGTGGTCGCCTTCGTCACCGAGAGCCGGGCGGGCTCGGCGTCGAACGCGTCTCAGCCAGGACGGGGCGAAGCCCTGGCCCAGGCCGCCGCCCATCCGATCCTGTCCCGGGTGCTGCTAGTCACCCTGGTCTCGACCGGCGCCTTTGCTGGCATGGAGTCGATCTTCGGCCTCTGGGCCAACGCGCGCTTTTCCTGGGGACCGCGCGAGGTCGGACTGTGCTTCGCCATCATCGGCGTGATCGCTTCGCTGGGCCAGGGCCTGCTGACAGGCCGCCTCGCCCGGCGG
>NZ_CALCDX010000163.1 GCF_937900395.1 uncultured Caulobacter sp. | reverse complement strand
GAGATCAAGGCCCTGATCGGCGCTTCGACCAAGCAGGTCGAGGCCGGGGTGGGCCTGGTGGGCCAGACGGGCGACGCGCTGAAAGGCATCGTCGGCAAGGTGGCCGAGATCGACGAGCTGATCGTCCAGATCTCAGCCTCGTCCCAGGACCAGGCGCGCGGGCTTTCGGAGGTGAACACGGCCGTCAACCAGATGGACCAGGTCACCCAGCAGAACGCCGCGATGGTCGAGGAGACGACGGCCGCGACCCATTCGCTGAAGAGCCAGACGGCGGAGTTGGCCCGTCAGGTGGCGACCTTCTCGATCTCGGGGCGCCCCGCAGCTCCAGCCACGCAAGCGACCGCGCCACGCGCCGCGCCCGCGCCGCGTCCGGCCAGTCGCCCAGGCGCGTCGGCCCCTGTCTCGCGCGGCGGGGCGGCGGTGGCCGTCAAGGACGAGTGGGAAGAATTCTAGAGGGAGCGCCACGCCGGCGCGGAAGGGCTCTCATCCGTTCCGCTCTGGCCAGCGCACAATAAGACGCCCTCGCCGAGCGATCGGCGAGGGCGTTCTGATTTCCAGCTTGGTGGGCGAGGACTTAAAACGTCTCTCGCCAACTCGGCGACGCTTACGCGCCGCCCGGGAAGCGGAAAGGAACCTTCACGGTGCCGGTCTTGGCGCCCATCGGCAGCTTTTCAGCGATGCACATGGCGGCCTTGTCGAAGCCCTTGCCGGCGGCGCTGTTGTCGACGACCTTGCAGTCCGACAGCTTGCCGTCGGCGGCGTTGCATTCCAGCATCACCTGAGCCGCGTCACGGGTGTTGGCGAACTGCTGCAGGCAGCGGCCCATCTGGTCTTCGAAACCACCCGCGGCCGAAGCGGCCTGAGCCACGAAAAAGCTGCCGGCGATTCCCGCGGCAATAGCGATCGGATATTTCATCCCGCTGCTCCTAGTAGTGTTTCTACGTCCTGTGGACGATGCGCCAACTGGACGCAGGAGCAGACTCTCAGAAGGCAGTTAATATATTCTAAGTCCCGTAAGAATATTCGAGATTTACTTCCAGGTAACCATGGCGGCTGGAGCCCCGAGAGCCTTTGTTAGTTGGGGTGCTCCTTAGAATCCCGCTTGCGGACGCTGCGACCAAACGCCCATTTCGAGGCTTTCGGGCGTATTTATCTCGAATTCCTTTTAACCAAGTCAGAGTCTGTTAGGACTCTATCTGGATTATCTCCCCTCAGTTTGGCGACCCGTGGGCACGGGCCGCTGGTTGGAGGGGACCTACGATGAAACGCCTTCGTCTCGTCGATCTGCCGTTGATCATTAAGATCGGCTTCGCGCCGGCTTTCGCGCTGCTCATGCTGGCCCTGATGGCCGGCGGAGCCATTATTGTTCAGAAGAGCCAGTCGGCTGCGCTGAAGCAGGTCGTCGAGAACGACATGCGCCAAAACATGGAGATCCAGAAGATCTCTAAGCGCATCTCGAACATCAACGGCGAACTGTTCGTCGTCATGACCCACAAGGCCGGCAATATCGACGTCGACAAGAACGACGCTCGGATGTCCGCCGTCCTGGCCGAGACCGACGCGGTCAAGAAGGACTTGATCGCTCTGAAGAGCAAACTGCCGGCCAACGAGCAGCCCAAGATCAACGAGCTGATCAAGTCGCTCGAGGAATGCCGCAGCGCCATCGACACCGTCAGTGGGATGATCGGCGTCGACTTCGGCATGGCCGCCGGCTTCATCGCCCCGTTCGAAGAACAATACGCCAAGATGACCGGCGTGCTGGACCAGGTGGTCGCCGCCGCCAACACGCGCGTGGCCAAGGAGACGGCCAAGCGTCAGGCCGAAGCCACCGCCGCGATGAGCGTCACCATCATTCTGTCGCTGGTCACCCTGGCCGCCGTCGGCGCTCTGGCGTTCCTGACCGTGATGACGACCCGCAAGTCGATCAACGACATCGCCGGCGCCACCGATAAGCTCTCCAAGGGCGACAACAGCATCGACCTGGAAAAGATGACGCGCCGCGACGAACTGGGCGCCATCGTGTCAGCCCTGAAGGTCTTCCGCGACAACCAGCTGCACCTTGAGCAACTGCGCGCCGAGCAGGAGAAGTCGGCCGCCCTGACCGCGGACGAGCGCCGCGCCAAGGAAGCCGCCGCCGCCGCCGCCGCCCAGGAAAGCGCGCTGGTGGTCACCAGCCTCGCCGAGGGTCTGGAAAAGCTGGCCTCGGGCGACCTGACCTTCCGCGTCAGCGCCGATTTCCCGGGCGACTATCGCAAGCTGAAGGACGACTTCAACGCCGCTATGGGCTCGCTGCAGGAGACGATGAAGGTCATCGCCGCCTCGACCGACGGCCTGCGCACCGGCGCCGACGAGATCGCCCACGCGTCCGACGACCTGTCGCGCCGCACCGAGCAACAGGCCGCCAGCCTGGAAGAAACCGCCGCCGCCCTGGACCAGCTGACCGCGACTGTTCGTCGCACGGCCTCGGGTGCGCGCCAGGCTTCGGACGTTGTCTCCACCACCCGTGGCGAAGCGACGCATTCCGGTCAGGTTGTGCATCAGGCAGTCTCCGCCATGGGGGAGATCGAGAAGAGCTCGGGCCAGATCAGCCAGATCATCGGCGTGATCGACGAGATCGCCTTCCAGACCAACCTGCTGGCCCTGAACGCCGGCGTCGAAGCGGCGCGGGCGGGCGAGGCGGGTCGCGGCTTCGCGGTCGTGGCTCAGGAAGTTCGCGCTCTGGCCCAACGTTCGGCCGAGGCCGCCAAGGAGATCAAGACCCTGATCTCCTCGTCGACCCAGCAGGTCAGCCAAGGCGTCAGCCTGGTCGGCCAGACCGGCGAAGCGCTGCAGCGTATCGTGGCGAAGGTTGGTGAGATCGACGCCCTGGTCACCGAAATCGCGGCCTCCGCCGCGGAGCAGGCGACCGGTCTGAACGAAGTGAACACGGCCGTGAACCAGATGGACCAAGTCACTCAGCAGAACGCCGCCATGGTCGAGCAGTCGACCGCCGCGACGCACTCGCTGAAGGGCGAGACCGCCGAGCTGGTTCGCCTGATGGCCCGCTTCCAAGTGGGCGCGGCCGCCTCGTCTTACTCGCGCCCGGCCCCCGCCGACGCGGCTCAGCACGCTCCGGCGCGCAACCCGGTGGCCGAGCAGCAGGCCCGTCTGAACACCTTCGCCCGTCCGGGCCGGAGCAGTGGTTCGGCGGCGGTCGCTCAAGCCCCCGTCACGGAAGGTTGGGAGGAATTCTAATGGCCGCCATCGCGCTGCCTGAAAATCTGGACCTGAAGGCCGCGGCCCCTCTGAAGGCCGCGCTCCTGGAGCGCCGCGGCGCTCCGATCGAGATCGAGGCCGACCAGGTGCGCCGCTTCGGCGGTCTGTGCCTGCAGGTCCTCCTGGCGGCCCGCAAGGCCTGGGACCATGACGGTCAACCCTTTTCCATCAAGGGGCCTTCCGAGGCCTTCGTAGAAACCACCCGTCTGTTTGGCGCCGAAAAGGCGCTCCTGTCGGCGGAATTCCAAGGAGCTGAATCGTGACGCAGACGGTTCTTACGGTCGATGACTCCCGCACCATGAGGGACATGCTGCGCATGGCTTTGGCCGGCGCGGGCTTCAACGTGGTCGAGGCCGTCGATGGCGAGCATGGGCTCGAGGTCCTCTCGGCCCACCGTCCTGACGTGATCATCACGGACATCAACATGCCCAAGCTGGACGGCTTCGGCTTCATCGAGGCGGTGCGCGTCGACGACGACTATCGCGCCATCCCGATCCTGGTCCTGACCACGGAAAGCGACCCGGCCAAGAAGCAGCGGGCCCGCGAGGCCGGCGCCACGGGCTGGATCGTGAAGCCCTTCAATCCCGAAAAGCTGGTCGACGCCATCCGCCGCGTCGCCGCCTGATCGGGCGAGTAATCCGCCGCTTTGATTTGACTACCCGTTGCTAGACGCGAATTAGGACGTACGGGAATGGACGAGCTAGAGGCCATCAAGGTCACTTTCTTCCAGGAATGCGAGGAGCTTCTCGCCGACCTCGAAGGCGGTCTCCTGGCTATGCAGGAAGGGTCCGGCGACCTCGAGACGGTCAACGCCGTGTTCCGCGCCGTCCACTCGATCAAGGGCGGCGCCGGCGCCTTCGGCCTTGAGCCGCTGGTGCGCTTCGCCCACGTGTTCGAGACGCTGCTGGACGCCGTGCGCTCCGGCGCCGTGCCCAGCACGATCGAGCTGGCCGCCGTCCTGCTGCGCGCCTCCGACATCCTGGCCGACCACGTCAGCGCCGCTCGCGGCCTGGGCGACGTCGACATGGCCGCCTCGGCCGCCATGGCGACCGAGCTGGAGCATTGGACCGACCCGAACGCGAGCCCCGCGCCCGCCGCCGCGCCGGTCGCCGAGGCGCCCGCCGCCGAAGCGTCTGTCGAAGCCGCCGCCGCCCCGGCCGCCGCCGCGCCCGCGGACGACGACGCCATGGACGACGATGACCTCGGGTTCGTCTTTGTGCCCCAGACCATCACGGTGGAGGCCCAGCAGGCCGACGCCGAACTGGCGCCTGAGAACGTCTGGACGGTGTCGATCCGTCCGAAGTCGGACCTTTATCGCAAGGCCAACGAGACGGCTCTGCTGCTGCGTGAGCTGAGCCGCCTCGGCCCGATCAAGGCCACCTTGGACGACCGCCACCTTCCCGAGCTGGACGAGCTGGATCCGGAAGCGGCTTACGTCACCTGGAACGTTCGCGTCGAGACCGAGGAAGATGAGGCGGCGATCCGCGAGGTCTTCGAATTCGTCGACGGCGACTGCGATCTCGACATCATCCGCGGCGAGGCCACGGTCGAGCAACTCGCCGCGCTGATCCGCGCCACCGAGCCCTCGGCCGCCGAGGTCCATACGCCCGCCCCGGCGCCGGAGCCCGTCGTGGCCGAAGCGCCCGCTCCGGCGCCCGTCGAAGCCAAGCCCGCCGAAGCGCCCGCGCCGGCTCCCGCGCCCGTTCCGGTCGCCGAGGCTCCGAAGGCCGCAGCGCCCGCGGCGCCGGCCGCGCCCGCCGCCGCGCCGGCCAAGGCCGCCCAGGTCGAAGTGCCCGGCCCCGGCCAATCGGTCATCCGCGTCGATCCCGAGCGGATCGACCGCCTGATCGACCTCGTCGGCGAGCTGGTCATCAACCAGGCCATGCTGGCGCAGCGCGTCGGCGAATATGGCATCGCCCCGTCCTCCAACCTGGCCATGGGCCTCGACGAGCTGGAACAGCTGACGCGCGAGATCCAGGACAGCGTCATGGCCATCCGCGCCCAGCCGGTGAAGTCGGTGTTCCAGCGCATGCCGCGTCTGGTCCGCGAAGTCGCCAACATGACGGGCAAGCAGGCCCGCCTGGTGATGGACGGTGAGAACACCGAAGTCGACAAGACGGTCATCGAGCGTCTGGCTGAACCGATCACCCACATGCTGCGCAACGCCATCGACCACGGGCTGGAAAGCCCCGATGAGCGCAAGGCCGCCGGCAAGAACCCCGAAGGCATGGTCCGCCTGGCCGCGCTGCACCGCAGCGGCCGGATCGTCATCGAGGTCTCGGACGACGGCAAGGGCATCAACCGCGAGCGCGTCTTCTCGATCGCGGTCAAGAAGGGCCTGATCGCGCCCGACCTGCAGCTGACCGACGAGGAAATCGACAACCTGATCTTCCTCCCGGGCTTCTCGACCGCCGACAAGATCTCGGACGTGTCGGGCCGCGGCGTCGGCATGGACGTGGTCAAGCGCTCGGTCCAGGCCCTGGGCGGTCGGATCTCGATCACCTCGCGCCCGGGCCAAGGCTCGACCTTCACGCTCAGCCTGCCGCTGACCCTGGCCGTGCTGGACGGCATGGTGGTCGATGTCGCGGGCGAGACCCTGGTCGTGCCGCTGGCCGCCATCGTCGAAAGCCTGCGTCCGAAGCCGGAAGAGGTTCGTCCGCTGGGCCCCGTCGGCTCGGTGCTCGCGGTTCGCGACAGCTTCGTGCCGCTGATCGACGTCGGCCTGACCCTGGGCTATCGAGACGAAAGCCCGCCGCCGACCGACGGCGTCGTGCTGCTGGTCGAGGGCGAGGATGGTTCGCGCGCGGCCCTGGTCGCCGACGCCATCCACGGTCAGCGCCAAGTGGTCATCAAGTCGCTCGAGCAGAACTACCAGCAGGTCGAGGGCGTGGCCGCCGCGACCATCCTGGGCGACGGCCGCGTGGCCCTGATCCTCGATGTCGACGCCACGATCAATCTGCGTCGCCGCGAAGGCGGCGCGCCTCGTCCCACCGAACCCACCCTCATCGCCGCGGAGTAAGTCATGGAAGAACATGCCACCGCCATCGGCGCTGACCGCCGCGAACTGATCTCCTTCCGCGTGGGGGACCAGGAGTACTGCGTGGACATCATGGCCGTCCGCGAAATCCGCGGCTGGAGCCCGGCGACGACCCTTCCGCAGTCCCCCGGCTACATGCGCGGCGTGATCAACCTTCGGGGCGCCGTCCTGCCGATCATGGACCTGGCCTGCCGCCTGGGCATGCCGGTCCTGGAGCCGACCGTCCGCAGCGTCTTCATCGTGGTCAAGGCGGGCGACCGCACGGTCGGCCTGCTGGTCGATGCGGTGTCCGACATCCTGTCGGTCAACGACGACATGATCCAGCCGACGCCCGACGTGGCCTGCGACGCGGTTCGCAGCTTCGTGCGGGGCATCATCTCCATCGAGGGGCGGATGATCAGCGAGATCTCGCTGGACCGCATCCTGCCGGAACGGGAGGCGATGGCCGCCTGATGACCGCCGCAGCCCTTACCGAGCGAGACGCCATCGTCGATGGCGAGTTCGCCTTCACCAATCAGGACTTCAAGCGCATCGCCGCGCTGCTGTACGACCTGGCGGGCATCAGCCTGCCCGACAGTAAGGCGACGCTGGTCTATTCCCGTCTGGCCAAGCGCCTGCGCGCCCTGGGGCTGCGCTCGTTCGCCGACTACTGCGCCTTTGTGGCGAGCGAGAAGGGCGCGGACGAGAGCCAGGAGATGCTCCGGGCGCTGACCACCAACGTCACGCGCTTCTTCCGCGAGCCGCACCATTTCGAAGACCTGCGCGCCAACGTGCTGGAGCCGCTGGCTGATCAGGTGCGCGCCGGTCGCCGCCTGCGTCTGTGGTCCGCGGCCTGCTCCTCGGGGCAGGAGCCGTACTCGATGGCCTTCACGGTGCTGTCGGTGTGGCCAAACGCCGCCGATCTGGACATCCGGATCCTGGGCACGGACATCGACACCAACGTGCTGGCGACTGGACGCGCGGCTGTCTACGACGAGGCGCTGCTGGAAGGCATTCCCGCCGCGACCCGCAGCCAGTTCTTCGAGCGCGATCCCAGCGACAAGCGCGCCTGGCGCGTCTGCGAGGCCGCCCGCAGCCTCGTGGCGTTCCGGGAACTAAATCTCAACGGTCCGTCGTGGCCTATGAAAGGTCCGTTCGACGCCATCTTCTGTCGGAATGTCGTGATCTACTTCGATGAACCCACCCAGGAACGCGTCTGGAGCCGCTTCGCGCCGCTCGTCGCCCCTGGCGGCCGACTCTATGTCGGCCACTCCGAGCGCGTTGGCGCTTCCGTGACCGCGTTCGAAAGCTGCGGTCTAACCGCCTACAGAAAGGTGGGCCGCTAATGGCTAAGATCCGCGTACTCGTCGTCGATGACTCCGCCACGATGCGGAGCCTGATTTCCGCCGCCCTGAACCGCGATCCCGAGATCGAGGTCGTCGGCGGCGCGGGCGACCCCTTCGAAGCCCGGGGCATGATCAAGGCCCTGAACCCCGACGTCGTCACCCTCGACATCGAGATGCCGAACATGAACGGCATCGAGTTCCTCGAGAAGATCATGCGCCTGCGGCCGATGCCGGTGGTCATGGTCTCGACCCTGACCCAGGC
>NZ_CALCDX010000162.1 GCF_937900395.1 uncultured Caulobacter sp. | reverse complement strand
TCAGCCTGCGCAACAAGATTGCCCTGTGCGACGAGCTGGAGGCCTTCTTCAGCCGGGGCGATTTGCCCCTGGGCCGGCAGGACGAGGCGGCGGGGATCGCCGTGCTCGGATCCTCCTCTTCGATCAGACCGAGCCGAACCGCCGCCACGGCGATGTCGTCCCACTGCGCGGCGGTCAGCACGGCACGCCACGGGCCGGTCCGCACCCGCAGCAGGGTCACCCCGTAGTCGGCGCGAGCCCTGCCCTGCTGGGTCTGGCAGGCGGCTGCTTTGGCGCGTGCGCGGGCCCATGCTTCGGCTGGTGCGGCCCCGCAGCGGGACACCTGCACGCACGTGCGGGGCAGCCCGTGGAGGTCGCCGCGGTCGCCTTTGCGGCCTTCGCCGATGGCGCGCTCTGCGGGGTAGCCGGTGAGCTCGGCGAGCAGCCGGCAGGCGTCGAGCTCGGTGGCTTTGCCGGTGCGGCCGGGACCGGCGCCGTTGCTCGCGGCCATCAGACCGCGCTCTCGTCTTCGTCAGCAGCGACCGCTTGGGGGATGGCTACCAGTCGCGCGATCTCGGCAGCTGGCACCAACACCCGACCGCCCAACCGGATCGTGCGCAGCTCGCCGGCCTTCTCTTCCTTGAAGTGGCAGGTGACGACCGGCAGCTTCAGGGCCTTGGCGTCGACGGCGCCGAAATATTCCTGGCTGGCCAGGTTCACCAGCGTGGGATCGGCGTGGCCGGCGGCGGCCGCGTTCAGGGTCTGCGAGATCGTCTCGCCCCAGTAGTCGTAGAGGTTATGGCCGCGCTTGGTCTTCAGGCGCGTGCCCATTTCCAGGCGATAGGGTTGTAGGGCGTCGAACGGACGCAGCACGCCATAGAGGCCGGACAGAATCCGCAGGTGATCCTGAGCCCACTCCAGCGACGGACGGTCCAGCTCGCGCGCGGCCAGGCCCGCATAGACGTCGCCGTTGAAGGCGATGATCGCCTGCAGCCCATCCTCCAGCTCGGAATCGAAGGCCTGGAACCGCTCGCGGTTCAGCTTGGCCAGGGCGTCGGAGATGTGCATCAGCCGCTTCAGGTCGGCGGCCGTCAGCTTGCGCGTGACCTTGGCCAGCTCGACGATCTGGCTCTTCAGCTCAGGCGTCGTCAGCGGCAGGGCCTGGGCGGGCGCGGTGAAGTCCAGCGACTTGGCGGGCGAGATGACCATCAGCATGGCCGGGGAGATAAAGGCTTCGGCCGGCCTTCGCTAGCTAGGCCGTTGGACTATTCGCCCGCGTCGACCCGAGCGCGCATGTCCGCGTAGGCGGCGGCCAGCAGCGCCTGCAGGGCGTCTTCATTGATCGGCTGACCCCATCGCAGCTTCACGTGGCGCATGCGCTTGCCGCCGCCCTCCAGTAACCGCGCCGGGTCCGGCAGGTCCGCGCCTTGATAGAAGCCGATGGCCCCATGGGCGCTGAAGGCGTCGACATAGGCGAAGGCCGCGTCCTCGACGCAGGCCGTCGGATGGCCGTCATGCAGCAGCTCGCGGATGTCGGGCCCCAGGCCGCGCAACGCCTCGAACCAGGGGCGGACGACGGCGCGCATCGGATCGTCCGCGGCGAGCCAAGCCTCGACGTCCGGGTGTCGCTTCATCGCGCTGGAGAACCTGAACAGGCTGCTCATGCGGGCAGATTGAGCCGTCGGGGCGCGATGTCGAGTCTCGACCTGGATGGCCGGCCGGTCTATCCAGCGGCCCATGCAGACCCTAGGCCTCGCCGCCGCCCTCGCCTGGCCGATCCCGATGATCGTCGCCCTGTTCTTCGTGCTGCGGGACCGGGGGCTGAAGTTCCGTCCGGTGTGGGCGGTGATGTGCTTCGTTGGCGTCGGGGCGTTCTGGATGGAGCAGACGACCGGCCAGTGGGGCTTCATCCCTTGGGCGATCAACCTGCTCCCCGGATCGCAGCCCGGCTTCTACAAGGCCACGATCCCCGCCGGCGCGCTCGCGGTGATGCTCGTGCTGCTTCTGCGCGCCCGCAAACGCGCGGCGGCTAGAACAGCACCCGAGGGTTCATGATCCGCTTGGGGTCGAGCGCCTGCCGGATCGCCCGCAAGGCCGCGACCTCGATCGGATCCTTGTAGGTCAGGGCCTCGGCCGTCTTCATCGCCCCCAGGCCATGCTCGGCGCTGATCGAGCCCGAGAAGCTGGCGGCGATATCGTGGACGATCTTGGCGCCCGCCTCACGCTGGACGTCGTGGGCGTCGTCATCGGCGCCGACGGGCTTGAGCACGTCGTAGTGGACATTGCCGTCGCCGACATGGCCGAAGGCGATGATCCGCGTCCCCGGGAAAGCCTGTTCGATCGCCGCGTCGGCGCGGGCGATGAAGTCCGGGATCTTCGAGACCGGCACGGACACGTCGTGCTTCCACACCGCCCCTTCGGGCTTCTGGCCGGCGGAGTGGCCCTCGCGGATGTGCCAGAAGGTCTTCATCTGGGCCTCGGTCTGGGCGACGGCGGCGTCGGCGATCAGCCCGCTCTCCAGGGCGCCGGTCAGCAGCCGCTCCAGCGCCGCGTCCGCCGCGCCGGGCTCGCCGCTGGCGATCTCGATCAGCACGTACCACGGGTGCTCGGTCGGCAGCGGATCGCGCAGGCCCGGCACGTTGCGGATGGTGAGCGCAAAGCCCATCAGGCCCATCAGTTCGAACGCCTCGACCGAGCCGCCCGTCTCCTCCTTGGCGCGCGCCAGCAGCTGGATGGCGTCGGCCGGCGAGCCCAGGCCCACGATCGCCACGGCCCGCGAGGCCAGCGGCGCCTGGATTTTCAGGCTGGCGGCGGTGACGATCCCCAGCGTGCCCTCGGCGCCGATCAGCAGCTGCTTGAGGTCGTAGCCGGTGTTGTCCTTGCGTAGGCGCTTGAGGCCGTTCCAGATCTCGCCATTGGGCAGCACCGCCTCGATGCCCAGCACCTGCTCGCGCATCATGCCGTAGCGCAGGACGGCCGTGCCGCCGGCGTTGGTCGAGATCAGCCCGCCGATCGTGCACGAGCCTTCGGACGCCACGCCGACCGTGAAGCGGCGACCGACCTTGGCGGCCTGTTGGTGGGCCTCGTAGAGGGTGACGCCCGCCTCCAGCACCATGGCGTCGTCGATCGGATCGACGTCGCGGACGGCGGTCAGCTTGCGGGTCGAGAGCAGGATCTCGCCGTGCGGGATCTGGCCCGCGACGAGGCCGGTGTTGCCGCCCTGGGGCGTGATCGCCACGCCCTCGGCGGCGCAGATCCCGACCACGGCGGCGACCTCGGCGGTGGTGCGTGGGGTGACCAACAGCGGCGTCTCGCCCTTCCAGCGGCCGCGCCACTCGACCAGCAGCGGCGCGATCACGTCCGGATCCTGACTCCAGCCGCCCTCGCCGAGCACGGCCTTCAAACGCGAGACGACATCGGCGGGAACAGGCTTGGTCATGGTCGCTACCTTACGCTCGAAAGATCAGCCGATGAAGCCGGCCGCGCGGCGCAGCCGGTCGTTGATCGCCTCGCCCAGCCCCTCCTCGGGAATGGGCGCGACGGCGATGGCGGAGGGATGGACGCGGTCGGCGGCCCGCAGATAGGCGAATAGGTTCGCCGCCGCCTCTGCCAGATCGCCCGTGGGACTGAGGTTGAACACCCCCTCCCCGCTGGCGCCGCCGCCGAAGGCCAGGAAGGCCTCGCCCGGCTTGGGGGCCTTGGCGTTGATCCGCACCGGCGCGTCGGGGGCGTAGTGCAGAGCGAGGCGCCCTGGCGAGCGCTTTGCGTCGTCATCGGCCTCGGCCAGCGGGCCGACGATCTGCTGAAGCTGGACACGGGTCACTGCGCCGGGCCGCAGCAGGCGCGCCTGGCCGTCCAGCACCGAGACGACGGTGGACTCCAGACCCACCGCGCAGGGGCCGCCATCCAGCGCCGCGGCGGCCTTGTCGCCGGTCTCGGACACGGCGTCGGCATAGGTGGTGGGGCTGGGCCGTCCTGAGCGGTTGGCCGAGGGCGCCACGACCGCGCCGCCGAACGCCGCCAGCACGGCGCGCGAGATCGGATGGCGCGGCACCCGGATAGCGACCGTGTCGAGGCCCGCGCGGGCCAGGTCGCAGACCGCCGAGGCGTCCTTGATCGGCGCGACGATGGTCAGGGGGCCGGGCCAGAATTCGCGCGCCAGGTCCCGGGCGCGTTGATCGAACTCGGCGATCCGTTCGGCGGTCTCCAGATCGGCCACGTGGGCGATCAGCGGGTTGAAGCGCGGACGGCCCTTCGCCTCGAAGATCGCCGCCACGGCGGCCGGATTGGCCGCGTCGGCGCCCAGGCCATAGACGGTCTCGGTCGGCAGGATGACCAGCCCGCCAGCGCGTAACGCACTGGCGGCGGTCTCTATTTCCGCTTGGCGGTCAGCGAGAAGCTGACCTTCACCTTGGCCGCGATCTGATCCGTAGACGCCCATTCGCCCTGTCCAACCCCGAACGTGGTCCGGTCGAGGGTGGTTACACCGCGCGCGGTCGCCGTGTCGCCGACGATCTTCAAGGAAAACGGCAGGCTGAGCGGCTTTTTCACGCCGCGCAGGTCCAGGGCTCCGTCGGCGACGTACTGGCCCTCGCCCGTCTTGCGGAACTTCGTCGCCGTGAAGGTCGCCTTCGGATGCTCGGCGGTGTCGAAGAAATCGCCGCTGGGCAGGCTGTGGTCACGCTGGTCGTCGCCGGTCACCGCCGACCCCATGTCGATGCTGACGGTCAGCTTCGAGCGGTCCAGCGCCTCGGGCGAGAACAGGATGTCGGCGGTCCAGCGGTTGAAGCGCCCCTCGACCGGCGAGCCGGACCAGGTCGCCGAGAAGGTCAGGCTGGCGCCCTTCTGCACGGCCCAGGCGACGGGGTCCTTGAGCGCCGGCGGCGCTTCGGCGGCGGTCGCGTCGGGCTTGGCGGAGTCGGCGGTCGGCGCGGCCTGCTCTGTCGGCGCGGGGGCCGCGGGCTCGACCGGCGCCGCCGCATCGGCGGGCGGAGGCGGCGGGGCGACCGGCTTGGCGGCCTTGACCGTCGGGGTGAACAGATAGCCGGCGGCGACCACGGCGGCGAGACCAGCGGCGGCCAGCCAGGCGCGTGGCTCCTTCAGGCCGGGCCTCGCGCCCGGGGCCATGTTCTGGAACACCTCGTCCTTGTCGAGCACCTGGTGCTTGGCCACCGCGCCTAGATGCAGCAGCAGCAGCAGGTAGGTCAGTTTGACCAGCACGCCGTGGCCGATCTCGCCGAATTCGTTCCAGGCGTGCTTGGGCGCGGCGGCCAGCTCGGGCAGGCCCGGCAAATGCGGCCAAGGAACGACGCCCCACCACAGGGTCGGCACCACCACGCGGCTGGTCGAGACCAGGATCCAGCCAGTCAGCGGCAGGCCGATCATGATCACATAGAAGCCGACGTGGACGACCTTCGAGGCGATCTGCTCCCAGCGCGGTTGATGGACAGGAGGGGCCGGCGTCCGGTTGAAGATCCGCCAGGCCAGGCGCGCCACGCTGAGCAGCAGGATCGTGAAGCCGATCGACTTGTGCAGCTGGAACAGGGCGAAGGTGATCGGCGAGCCCTTCGGCCCATCGCCCATGCGCCAACCGATGATGATCTGGAAGATAATGGCCGCCGCGATCAACCAGTGCAGAACAATCGCCACCGTCGTGTAGCGGGTGCGGGTCGCGGCCATCGATCACTCCAGGCAGATAGACGAGAAACGCATTGCGCCGATCCCAGGGGACCGGCGCAAGACGCAAAAGGGCTTACTTCTTGTCGAACTCGACTTCGATGCTGAGCGCGACGTCGTCGGCGACCAGCGGGACGTACTTGCTGACGCCGAAGTCCGAACGCTTGATCGTCGTCGTGGCCGAGAAGCCCGTCTTGACGCTGCCCGGCGCGAAGCTGGAGCCCACGCCGTTGAAGGTCACGTCCAGCACGATCGGCTTGGTCACGCCGTGCAGGGTGAAATCGCCATAGACCTTGCCGGTCTGGCCCGCGCCCGGCTCGACCTTGGTCGAGACGAAGGTCGCGGTCGGGAACTTGTTGGCTTCCAGCCAGCCGTCGCCGGCCAGCTCCTTGTTGAACTTCAGGCCGAACTCGTCGGCGCCCGTCGCGGTGTCGATCGAGCCCGGATCGACGGTCACCTTGATCTTGGCGTCCTGCGGAGCCTTGGGATCATAGTCGAAGCTGGCGTCGACCTTGGTGAAGCGGAACTGGTAGTTCGAGAACCCCATGTGCTTGATCTTGCCCACGACCGAGGCGTGGGTCTTGTCGAGCACGTAGTGGCCGGCCGGAAGATCGGCGGGCTTGGTGGAGGTGACGCCCGGCGCGGCCAGGGCGGCCGGGGCGGCGAGCAGGGTCGCCGCGAGGGCGGCATAGGCGTAGGGGCGGAACATCGAGAAGTCTCTCCTTCAAACTAGAACAGGACTAGTTACGGTTTCCCGACTTAATCACTCCAGCATGGCTTTGAAGGCCTTTCGGATCACGAGATCGTTACCCGGCGAACAAATCTGCGGACGACTTTGCGCGGCGAGCCCACGCGCCTAAAGAGAACGCCGATAACCTGGAGCTTGTCGGCCATGACCTTCCGCGCCCCCGTCCGTGACCTCGCCTTCTCGCTGCGCCACGCGGCGGGCTTCGACCGACTGGCCGACGCCTTTCCCGAGGCCGACGGCGACACGGTGGCGGCGGTGCTGGAAGCGGCCGGCGCCTTCGCGGCCGACGTGCTGGCGCCGCTGAACCGCCAGGGCGACCTGGTCGGGGCCAAGCTCGAGAACGGCGTGGTCCGCTGCGCCCCGGGCTTCGCCGACGCCTACAAGCAGTTCGCGGAGGGCGGCTGGGCCGGTCTCGCCGCCGCGCCCGAGCACGGCGGCCAGGGCCTGCCCAAGACGCTGGAAGTGGCGGTGCTGGAGATGATCCAGGCGGCCAACATGGCCTTCGGCCTCTGCCCGATGCTGAGCCTGGGCGCGATCGAGGCGCTGGACCACCACGGCTCGGACCGCCAGAAGGCGCTCTATCTGCCCAAGCTGGTGTCGGGCGAATGGACCGGCACCATGAACCTGACCGAGCCGCAGGCCGGCTCGGACTTGGCGGCTCTGACCACCATGGCCACGCCGGATGGCGACGGCGGCTGGCGGATCACCGGCCAGAAGATCTTCATCACCTGGGGCGACCACGACGCGGCCGACAACATCGTGCACCTCGTTCTGGCGCGTACGCCCGACGCCCCGCCCGGCGTGAAGGGCATCTCGCTGTTCCTGGCCCCCAAGGTGCTGGTCGGCGAGGACGGCAAGCTGGGCGAAGCCAACGCCCTGCGGGTCGGCGGCCTGGAGCACAAGCTGGGCATCCACGGCTCGCCCACCTGCGTGATGCTGTTCGAGGGCGCCAGGGCCGAGCTGGTCGGGAGCCTGGGCCAGGGCCTGCCCAACATGTTCACGATGATGAACGCCGCGCGCCTGCAGGTCGGGACGCAGGGAACCGCCATCGCCGAGCGGGCCTACCAGCAGGCGCTGGCCTTCAGCCAAGACCGCGCCCAAGGCCGCTCGGCCTGGACCGGCGCCTATCCCTCGCGCCTGTTCGACCATCCGGACGTGCGCCGCTCTCTGGTGCTGATGAAGGCGCACATCGAGGCCGCGCGGGGCATCTGCCTGTCGACCGCCGTCGCCGCCGACCTGGCGCGCGCCGCGTCCGACGAAGTGACCCGCGCCAGCGCCAAGCTGCGCGAAGAACTGCTAACGCCGATCGCCAAGGCCTGGTCGACCGACGTCGGCGTCTGGGTGGCGTCGCAGGGCGTGCAGATCCACGGCGGCATGGGCTTCATCGAGGAGACCGGCGCGGCCCAGCACTATCGCGACGCCCGCATCGCCCCGATCTATGAGGGCGCCAACGGCATCCAGGCCATCGACCTGGTCGGCCGCAAGCTGTCGCTGGGCGAAGGCCGGGCCGTCGCCGACCTGATGGACGACATCCGCGACACGATCGAAGACCTGAAGGGCTCGGACCTGAAGGCGGTCGGCCTGCGGCTGGAGGCCGCCCTCGACGCGACCGCCAGCGCCACCGCCTGGCTGGTCGAGCGCCGCGCCAAGGCCATGCCCGACGCCCTGTCGGGGGCCACGGCCTATCTGAAGCTGCTGGGCGACGTGGTCGGCGGCTGGATGCTGGCCAAGGGCGCCCTGGCGGCGGCCGGCGAGGCAGACGCGGCCTGGGCCGAGAGCAAGCGGGCCCTGGCCCGCGTGTTCGCCGAGAGCGTCCTGGCCCAGGTTCCGGGCGCGGCGGCCGGGGTGATGCTCGGCGCGGCGGATCTGGAAGCGATGACGCCGGAAGTGCTGGGGGCGTAACTCAAAACACGTCATCCCGCGCTTCATGCGCGGGACCCATTGTCCGCCGCAAGTGCGAAGCAAGGACGAGCTCTCACGTGAAAGCTGAACCATGGGTCCCGCGCACAAGGCGCGGGATGACGGGTTAGGATGAACTAAACGCCTACGCCTTGAAGAAGGCCAGCAGGTCGGCGTTGATGATGTCCGGGTGGGTGGACGCCATGCCGTGCGGCAGGCCCGGATAGGTCTTCAGCGTGCCCTTCTTCAGCAGCTTGATGCCTAGCAGCGCGCTGTCGGCGATCGGGACGATCTGGTCGTCCTCGCCGTGCATCAGCAGGACCGGGACGTCGACCTTCTTGAGGTCCTCGGTGAAATCGGTCTCCGAGAAGGCCTTGATGCAGTCGTAGTGGGCCTTGGCGCCGCCGGCCATGCCCTGGCGCCACCAGTTGTCGATCAGGCCCTGGCTGACCTTCGCGCCGGGACGGTTGAAGCCGTAGAACGGGCCTTCGGGAACATCGCGGAAGAACTGGGCGCGGTTGGCCAGCAACGCCGAACGGAAGCCGTCGAAGACCTCGATTGGCAGGCCGCCCGGATTGGCCGGCGTCTTCAGCATGATCGGCGGCACCGCGCCGATCAGCACGACCTTGGCGACCCGGCCCGGCTTGGCGCGGGCGGCATAGTGGATCGCCTCGCCGCCGCCGGTCGAGTGGCCGACGTGGATGGCGTTCTTCAGGTCCAGGTGATCGGTCAGGGCGATGACGTCGGCGGCGTAGGTGTCCATCTCGTTGCCGGTGTCGGTCTGGGTCGAGCGGCCGTGACCGCGACGGTCATGGGCGATGACGCGATAGCCCTTCAGCAGGAAGAACATCATCTGGGCGTCCCAGTCGTCGGCGCTGAGCGGCCAGCCGTGGTGGAACACGATCGGCTGGGCGGTCTTGGGCCCCCAGTCCTTGTAGAAGATCTGGACGCCGTCCTTGGTCGTGACGTAGCCGCTCTGGGCGCGATCGGCGGCGTGCGGATTGGACTCGGCTTTCGGCGTCGCAGCCTGAACGGCCAGGGGCGCGGCGGCGGCCGCGGCGGCGAGGCCGAGACCAGCGGTCATCAGCCCGCGACGGGAAGCTTGGTTCGACTGGCTCATGATCATCCTCATTTCGTTTTGGCGACAATGATTATCGCGATAACGATCTATCTAGGCCTGAGCTTCGCCGGAGTCCAGAGGTTTTATTATCGCGATATCATTTTTTGCGTTAAGGGCGCGCCTCGACGGAGGCGCGAGGCCAACATAGCCCAGCCCGCCCGAGGGGCGGTCTCAAGAAAATGGCGGCGGCGCCCGCCCCCGCGCGCTTGGCGCGGGACCGGACGCCCGAACCGAAGCTTACAGCTGCTCCAGCAGGTACTCGGCCGACGAGACCTTGAATTGGCCCGCTTCCTCGACGTTCAGCTGGGTGACGACGCCGTCCTTGGCGATCAGCGAATAGCGCTGCGAGCGCGCGCCCATGCCGAACTTGCTGCCATCAAAGTCGAGGCCGACCGCGCGGGTGAAGTCGCCATTGCCGTCGGCCAGCAGCAGGACTTCGCCGTCGATGCCTTGGTCCTTGCCCCAGGCCTTCATCACGAAGACATCGTTGACCGAGACGCAGGCGATCGTATCCACGCCCTTGGCTTTGAGTTCGGCGGCCTTCTCCTTGAAGCCCGGCAGGTGCTTGGCCGAGCAGGTCGGGGTGAAGGCGCCCGGCACGGCGAACAGCGCCACGGTCTTGCCCTTGAAGATGTCGTCGGTGCTGATCGGCGCCGGCCCTTCGGCCGTGCTGGTCATGAAAGTCGCCGCGGGCAGCTTGTCGCCAACCTTGATCGTCATGGGCCGTGTTCCTCTATTGTGCGTTTGGGAAGGTCTTGGAGATATCCCCGCGCCGCTCGACCGCCAAGCCACCGTTTTTTGGAAACACGCGACGCGGATTCTCGTCGACGCGACTTGAAAGCGTCACACGGAGGGCCAATGCTCCGTCTATGGCCAGCTTGATCGACGACGAGGACGAAGGCGAATTCCTGACCGGGCGTCTCCTGGTGGCGATGCCTGGCATCGAAGACCCGCGCTTCGAACGCGCCGTCCTCTATCTGTGCGCGCACGACGAGGAGCAGGCCATGGGCCTGGCGGTCAATCGTCCCGTCGAAGGCCTGACCGTGGTCGAGCTACTGGAGCGGCTGGGCGTCAAGTCGGACATCCAGGCCCCGCGCGACCTGGTCCTGCTGGGCGGCCCGATCGAGCGCGAACGCGGCTTCGTGCTGCACACCGACGACTTCCACTCGCCGGACTCCTCCCTGCCCATCGCGGAGGGTCTCAGCCTGACCGCCACCCGCGACGTGCTCGACGCGATGGCCAGCCCTCACCGGCGTCCCCGCAGGGCGATCCTGGCGCTCGGCTATGCCGGCTGGGGCCCTGGTCAGCTCGAACAGGAGCTGCGCGACAACATCTGGCTGATCTGCGACGCCGACGAGAGCCTGCTGTTCGACGAGGATCACGAGCACAAATGGACCCGGGCCCTGGCGAAGCTCGGGATCACCGCCGACCACCTGTCGGCGACGGCGGGGCGGGCTTAACCCCGCGCCTTCACCGGCGCGGCGCCGTCGACATAGGCCTCGTTCAGATAGACCTCGGCCTCCTGCGGCGACAGCGCCGGCGCGTAGCCGAAGCCCTGGCCGTAGTCGCAGCCCAGACCTTGCAGGGCGCGGGCCATCTCGGCGTTCTCGACGCCCTCGGCCACGACCTCGAGGTCGAGATCCTGACCCAGCTTGACGACCGAGCGGACGATCTTGGCCGAACCGGCGTTGGCGCCCATGGTCCGCACGAAATAGCGGTCGATCTTCAGCGTGTCGAACGGCAGGCGCGTCAGGTAGGACAGCGACGAGAAGCCGGTGCCGAAGTCATCCAGCGCCAGGCCCGCGCCGGCTTCGCGCAGAGTCCGGAGCACCATGGCCGCGCGCTCGGGATCGCGCATGATGTCGCTTTCGGTGACTTCCAGCTTCAGCGCGCCGCGCGGCAGGTTGTTGTCGCGCAGGGTCTGGGCGACGTCGTCGACGAGCCCCGGGCGGTCGATCTCGCCGGTCGACAGGTTGACGCTGACCGTCATGGCGCTCATCGCCGGGTGGCAGGCGCGCCAGATCGACAGCTGGCGGGCGGCGGCGTGCATCATGTGCGCGCCCAGCTCGCTCATCAGCCCCATCTCTTCGATCAGCGGCAGGAACTCGTCCGGCGGCAGCATGCCCCGGCGCGGGTGGATCCAGCGGGCCAGGGCCTCGAAGCCGGAAAGCGCCCCGGTCGACAGGCGCACGACGGGCTGGAAGTACGGAATGATCTCGCCGCGGCCGATGGCGCCGCGCAGGTCGGCCTCCAGCGCCAGGCGCGACAGGCCGTCGGTCTCCATCGAACGGCCATAGGCGGCGGCGCCGCCCCGGCCCGCGGCGGCGGCGGCCTCCACGGCCAGCTCGGCGCGGCGCAATAGTTCGGCCGGATCGGGCGCCTCATGACCGCCCTCGGCCGAGACGGCGCCGACGGAAAGCGTGGGGTGTATGTCGAAGCCGGCGATGCGCAGCGGCTGCTCCAGCGCCTCGCGCAGCATCTCGGCGGGCTCGTAGCCGTCGGGCTTGCACAGCACGGCGAACTCGTCCTCGCCGATGCGGCCCAGCACGGCGTCGGACGGGAAGGCGGCGATCAGGCGCGAGCCCAGGGCGGCCAGGACCAGATCGGCGCGATCATGGCCCAGCGCCTCGTTCAGGCGGCGCAGGCGGTCGAGGTCCGCGACGACCAGCTCATGCGCGCCAGGCTCGGCCAGACGCTCGCGGGCGCGGGTTATGAAGCTGCGGCGATCGAGCAGACCGGTCAGGTCGCAGCGTTCCGAGGCGGCGAACTTGGTTTCGGCGGCGACCACGCCAGCGGCGCGCACGCCTTCCTCCAACCAGACGCCGCGCCACAGGCAGACCTCGCCGCCGCGCACGCGGAAACGGGCGACGACCGGTTGGCCAGGCTCACGGACTTTCAGCACTTCCTCGGCCTGGGCGCGATCCTGCGGCAGGGCCAGGGCGCGGAAGGCGGCGGAGGAGCATTCGGGGGCCAAGGGACCCAGGCCCAGGGCGCGGGCGGCGCCGTTCAGGCGCAGGCGGTCGGACTCGGGCTCCCAGATCCAAAGCGCGACATCGGCCCCGCCCAACGCTTCGAGCGTCGCGGTCGTGTCCCAAATCCGCCGTTCGCCTGTCCGAAAAGACATTCCCGTCCCGCCGCGTCGGCCGCGGTCGCCCTAACTCACTCGGGCGCCACCAAGCCGAACAGACGATGGTCTCGCCAATCGCCGTTAATTTTCAAATAAGCGCGGGCGTATCCTTCCTCGGAAAAGCCACATTTCAGCAGAAGCGCGGCCGAGGGCGCGTTCTCGGGCATGCAGGCGGCCTCCAGCCGATGGAGGCCTAAGCCCTTGAAGGCGAAGCGGATCAGGGTCTCGACGGCGTCGCGCGTGTGGCCCTGGCGCGCGAAGGGCTGGCCGATCCAGTAGCCGATGGTTCCGGTCTGGGCGACGCCACGCCGCACGTGAAAAAGCCGCACGCCGCCGACCAGGGCGTCGTCGGCGCGACGGAAGACGAAGAACGGATAGGCCTCGTCCAGCTCCATTTCGCGCGCATAGGCCGCCAGACGCGCCCGGAACGCGGCGCGGGTCAGGTCATGTTCAGGCCAGACGGGCTCCCACGGCTCCAGGAACGAACGCGACCGCCCGCGCAGGGTGGCCCAGGCCTTGTGATCGCTGAGTTTCGGCGGTCGCAGATAGACGGCGCGACCTTGCAGGCGGAGCGCGGGACGGGGCTTCAGGAACGACGGAAGCATCGGCGCATCCTCCGATGTCAGGCGGCGGAGAACAGCGTCTTGTCGAACGCCTCGCCGGCCTTCAGCGAGGTCTTAGCGCCCAGCACCGCCGAGGCGACCCGCCGGCCGGACAGCAGCCGGCGGCCCAGTCGCGAAACGTCTTCGGCCGTCACCGCGTCCACCTCGGCGGCCAGCTCCGCCGGCGCGTAGAGGCGGTCGAACAGCAACACCTGCCCCGCCCCCTGCTCGGCGCGCGACAGCGGCTGCTCGCGGGCCATGAACATGTGGGCCTTCAGCTGGGCCTTGGCGCGGGCCAGCTCTGCGTCGTCGATATGCGCGACCAGCTTGATGAGCTCGCCGGCGCAGACCTTGGCCGTCTCGACCGCGTCCGAGGCCGCGCAGCCGGCATAGATGCCCAGGGCGCCGTGGTCGGCGTAGGTGTCGGCGTAGGCGTCGATATTGTAGGCGAGCCCCCGCTTCTCGCGCGCTTCCTGGAACAAGCGCGAGGACATGCCGCCGCCCAGCACCTCGGCGAAGATGCGCAGGGCGAAATAGTCCCGGTCGCGCGAGCCGCAGGCGGGCAGCATGAAGACGAGGTGGCTCTGTTCCAGCTTGCGGGCCTCGGCCTGCGGACCGCCCACGAAGTCGGCCGCCTCGGGAACCGCCGCGCCGGACTCCGCCGGCAGGTCGCCGAACGCGCGCTCGGCGGCGGCCATCAGCTCGGCCTCCTCGACCGCGCCCGTGGCGCTGATCACCAGGCGGTCGGCGGCGTAGAGCGCAGCGCGCCACTCGGACAGGGCCTCGACGCTGGCGGCCTCGACGGTCTGGTCGCTGCCCAGGATCGGTCGCCCCACCGGATGGTCGCCCCAGCTGGCGCGCTGGATCAGGTCGAAGACATAGTCGTCGGGCGCGTCGGCCGCCTCGGCGATCTCCTGCGCGACGACCTGCTTCTCGCGGGCGAGGTCGGCGGGATCGAGGGTCGGTCGCCGCACGAGGTCGGCGATCACGTCCATGCCCAGATCCAGACCGCCCTTGAGCGCCCGCACCTGGAAGCTGGTGCGCTCATAGCCGGTGGCGGCGTTGATCGAGCCGCCGGCGCTTTCGATCACCTCGACGATGTCGCGGGCCGAGCGCTGGCCGGCGCCCTTGAACACCATGTGCTCCAGCAGATGGGACCAGCCGGACCGTTCGGGGTCCTCATAGGCCGCGCCGCGGCCGGCCACCACGCTGAGCGCCAGGGTCTCGAGGCCCGGCATCGGATCACAGACGACGCGGACGCCGTTCTTCAGGGTGCGGAGGGTGGCGGTCATTCAGCTCTTTGTACGCCTCCCCCGGAAAAGGGGGAGAGGAAGGGGGCGCTGCATATAGTCGCTAAACGCCCCGCCGACCACCTAGAGGGACCACTCCGTGGGCCGATCGCCGTCAGGTGTTCGCCGCGAAGGTGCGGACGAAGGCCTTCACGGCGGCGCCGTCGGCGGGCAGGCGCTCGAACTTCTCCGGCTTCTTGGAGAGGTCGGGCGTGGCGCGCGGCGTGACCGGAGGAATGCCGATGGCGGCGGCGACGGCCTCCGGGAACTTGGCCGGGTGGGCGGTGGACAGCACGACGACCGGGATCGACGGCTTGACGTCGACGCCGCGCGCGGCGGCGAGGCCGACGGCGGTGTGCGGATCGACGATCTCGCCGGTCTCATTCAGCGTCGAGAGCATGGTCTTGGCGGTGTCGGCCTCGCTGACCGACGCGCCGCGGAACAGCTCGCGCATCCAGGCGTGGGCGGCGGGCGGGATGTCGAGCAGGCCGGTGTCGGCGAAGGCGCGGAAGGCGCGCTCGGTCTCGACGGCGTCGCGGCGGACCGCCTCGAAGTAGAGTCGCTCGAAATTGCTGGCGACCTGGATGTCCATGGCCGGGCTCTGGGTCGCGGCCACGGCGCCGCGGGCGTAGCGGCCGGTCTCGAAGGCGCGGGCCAGGATGTCGTTGGAGTTGGTCGCCGCCGTGATCGAGCAGATCGGCAGGCCCAGCTTCTTGGCGACGAAGGCGGCGTAGGCGTCGCCGAAATTGCCGGTCGGCACCACGAACGCGACTTCACGGGCCGGCGCGCCCAGGGCGACGGCGGCGGTGAAGTAGTAGACGCTCTGGGCCGCGATCCGCGCCCAGTTGATCGAGTTGACGCCCGAGAGGTCGACACCGTGGCGGAACTGGTCGTCCTGGAAGGCCTGTTTGACGATCGCCTGGCAGTCGTCGAACGAACCCAGCACCGAAATACAGGCGACGTTGGCGTCGGTCGCCGTGGTCATGAACCGGCGCTGCACCTCGCTGATCCGGCCTTCCGGGAAGAGCGCGACGATACGGGCGTTCTTGCGACCCCGGAACGCCTCGACGGCCGCGCCGCCCGTGTCGCCGGAGGTGGCGCAGATGATGGTCATCTTCCGCGACTGGCGCTCGAGCACGTAGTCGTAGAGGCGACCCAGCAGCTGCATGGCGACATCTTTGAAAGCCAGGGTCGGGCCGTGGAACAGCTCCAGCAGGAACTGGTTGGGGCCCAGCTGCTTCAGCGGGACGACGGCGGTGTGGGCGAAGGTGGCGTAGGCCTCCTCGCACATCTGGGCCAGGTCCTCCTTGGGGATGTCGTCGCCGACGAACTTGCCGACCACGGCGGCGGCGACCTCGGCGTAGCTCTTGCCGGCGAAGGCCGCGATCTCGGACGAGCGGAAGCTCGGCCATTCGGACGGGACATACAGGCCACCGTCGGGCGCCAGGCCGGCCAGCACCGCATCCAGGAAGCCGATGGGCGCGGACTGCCCGCGGGTCGACACGTAACGCATCAGGGTCTCACTCTTCGCCAGAGCATGGCGGCATAGATAAACAGCAGGGTTACGGCAAGACCAAACCACGTCAGGGCGTATTCTAGGTGCCGATTGGAAATTTCTGCCGGAAGCGGCGCGGGCGCGATGCCGGCGGGCGCGGGGGTCTCGGTCTCGGCCATCAGCACCAGCGGGGCGGGCTTGCGACCCGGGAAGCGCTCGAGGACCTTGGCGCGATCGCCGCCCAGCTGGGCGATTGGCGTCAGCACGCCGACCACGCGGCGGGGCGGGTCGAAGGACCGCCGCGGCGGGGCGACCTGGCCGCTCAAGGCCGGAACGAGGCCGCGGTCGACCAGGATCATGTTGTAGGGGCCGGCCAGCACCGCGCAGGGGGCTTGGGCGCGCCAGACCACGTCGCCGTCACGGACGCCATAGACCAGCGGCAGCGGCTCGCCGGCCACGTCGCCGCAATCGACGCTGACCCGCGTCCAGGCCAGGTCCTCGGGGCGAGCCTTTTCCGTCAGCACCTGGACCAGCGGCATGGCCGGCGCGGTCTTCAGGGCCTCGATCCGGACCAGCACGCCTTGCTTCCAGTGCAGACGCTGGAGTTGCCAGGTCCCCAGGCCGCAGAGGATGGCGAAGGCGACCGCCGTGGCGATCGTCAGGCCGACGGGGAAGCCGGCTTTCCCCGGAGAGATCTCAGACATCGCGGCGGCCGGCCTCCGAGGCCTTCTGCGCGACCTGGGCGGCGACCATAAGCCCCTTGGCCGGACGCATCAGCCCCAGGGTGATCACGAACACCGCCGGCAGCCACACCAGCAGCAGCAGCCAAACAGGCCAGTTCCAGGCGAACATCGAGAACAGGGCGCCGAACGCGCAGACGGTCCCGGCGATCAGGATCACGAAGGTCGCCGCGCCATCGCCGGTCTCGTACTTGCCCAGCTCGAAGCCGCAGGCCTCGCAGACCGGCGTCACCTTCAGGAAGCCGTCGAACAGATAGCCCTCGCCGCAGTGGGGGCACAGGCCGCACGCGCCGGCGGCGTAGGGATTGGTTTTGGTCATCGTGCGGTCCGTCCGGACATAAACATCACCTAAACTGCCTTCCTCGCCCTGGTGGCGAGGACCCATGCGTCGGCCGCCGCGCGCGCCCCGACGATCCACGACGGTTCGGCTGAACCATGGGCCCTAGGCACAAGGCCTAGGGAGGCGGCGCTTTTCAAGTCCCGACCGCCGGCGGCGATATCCTTGAAAACGAAAAAGGCCCGGAACGCTGGTCGGCGTTCCGGGCCCCTTGGGATCTTTCGATCTAGTGAGCCGAGGCCCCGAAGATCACGTAGATGAAGGCGAACAGGAACAGCCAGACGACGTCCACGAAGTGCCAGTACCACGCGGCCGCTTCGAAGCCGAAGTGCTGCTTGGGCGTAAAGGCGCCGTTCATCAGGCGGATCAGGCAGACGATCAGGAAGATCGTGCCGACGAACACGTGGAAGCCGTGGAAGCCGGTGGCCAGGAAGAAGGTCGAACCATAGAGGCCCGAATTGGCGGCCGCTTCCGAGTAGAACAGCTGCTCGTGGTTGATGTGGGCGTATTCATAGACCTGGATGGTCGTGAACAGCGCGCCGAGCAGGATGGTCAGGATCAGGCCCCACTTGGCGCCCTTGCGGTCGCCGACTTGCAGCGCGTGGTGCGCCCAGGTCACGGTCGTGCCCGACAGCAGCAGCGTCAGGGTGTTGACCAGCGGCAGGTGCCACGGCGAGACGGTCTCGACGCCGGCGGGCGGCCAGGTGGCCCAGGCGGTGCGGACTTCCTCGATCGACGACAGCGTGCGGTGCCCGTGGAACAGCGCCATCTCGAAGAACATCCAGAACCACGCCACGAAGAACATCACTTCCGAGGCGATGAAAAGGATCATGCCGTAGCGCAGGCCGATCGAGACGACCGGGGTGTGATCGCCGGCCTTGGCTTCCTTGGCCACGTCGGCCCACCAGCCGAACATGGTGTAGAGCACGCCGGCCAGGCCCGCGGCGAAGATCGCCCAGTTGCCCTTGTCGATGCCCAGGACGCCGCCCTTGATCCAGCCGATCAGGCCGATCGCCATGACGGTCGCGGCCATCGAGCCGACGAACGGCCAGGGGCTGGGCGGAAGGATGTGGTAGTCGTGTTTGACGGCGCCGGCCATGTTGCTGCTAACCCTTATATCCCTCTGAGCACGGTCGCTGGTCCCCCCGCGCCGCGATCTTGTTGAATCCTATAGCCCTCTCGACGGCTTGCCGCCAAGAGGTTCGACGATGCGGGGCGTCGTCGCGGCGGCGACTTGGCCCGTCTTGCCTTTGCCGTCTTCGACGGCGGGGAAGAACGTGTAGCTGAGCGTGATCTCGCTCTTGCCCTTGGTCTCGGGATCGTCCGCGAATTGGGGATCCACGAAGTAGACGACCGGGAACTCCACCGTCTGATGGGGCTGGATCGTCTGGCTGGTGAAACAGAAGCACTCCAGCTTCTGGAAGTACGGCCCAGCCGACTCCGGCACCACGTTGTACAGCGCCCGCCCGGTGATCGGCTTGTCGGTCGGGTTGGTGACCTTGAAGAAGGCCAGGCCCGTGTCGCCGATGCGGACGTCCTGGCTGGCCTGCATCGTCTGGAACTTCCAGGGCAGCTCGCGGATGTTGGCGTCGAAGCGGATGGTGACCTTGCGATCGAGAATCCGCGTCGGCTTGGCCTCGGCCTTGCGGACCGTGCCATCGAAGCCGGTGACCTGGCAGAACAGCTTGTACAGCGGCACGGCGGCGTAGGCCGCGCCGACCATGCCAAAGAAGGCCGCCGCGCAGATCAGCGCGACCCGGCCGTTACGGCGGGCCATGGCCTCCTGCGGGGTCAGCGGCCCCCTAGGGGCTTTTGGGGGCGCCTTAGGGGTGCGGATGGACATTGCCGCTCAGCCTCACCAGGGTGACCACGAAGACCAGGACGACGAAGGCCGCGAGACCCAGGCCGATGGCGATGTTGCGGCCATCGCGCGCCTTCTTGGCGGCCAGCTTCTCGGCGTCCGTGTCGATCGACTTATTCACTTCAGAAGCTCCAGGGCCCGCACGCCCGTCACGGCCTCGCCCAGCAGGGCGGCGAACAGCGCGAACAGGTAAAGAATCGAGAAGGCGAACAGATTGCGCGCGGCCTTGGCCCCGGCGGCGCGCTCGTCCTCGGTGACCTCATAGAGCGCCCGGTCGGCGATGCGCGGATCAGCCGCGTCGCCGGCCTTGCTGACGAAAACCCGGCCGGCCAGGATCAGGAAGACGACGCCGCCCAGAGCCGCGACGGCCAGGTAGAATGGCCCGCCCAGGCCCGTCAGCACCGGCGCCAGGCAGATCGGAACGAAGACCAGGCTGTAGAGCAGGATCTGCTTGCGGGTCTCGCGCGCGCCCTTGACCACCGGCAGCATGGGCACGCCGGCCTTGGCGTAGTCGGTGGTGACGTACAGCGACAGCGCCCAGAAGTGGGGCGGGGTCCAGAAGAAGATGATGGCGACCATCAGCCAGGCGTTCAGCGGCGCGTGGCCGGTCGCGGCCGCCCAGCCGATCGCGGGCGGCAGGGCGCCGGCGAGGCCGCCGATGACGATGTTCTGCGCCGTCCAGCGCTTCAGCCACATCGTGTAGACGACGGCGTAGAAGACGATGGTGAAGGCCAAGAGGCCCGCCGCGAACCAGTTGATCGCGAAGCCCAGGAACATCACCGAGAGCAGGGAGAGAACCACGCCCAGCGAGGCGGCCTCCTCGCCCTTGACCTTGCCCGTCGGCACGGGACGGCCGCGCGTGCGGCGCATCTGCCGGTCGATGTCGGCGTCGTACCACATGTTCAGCGCGCCCGAGGCGCCGGCCCCGATCGCGATGCACAGCACAGCCACCGCGCCCAGGATCGGATGGATCGGGGCGCGGGCGGCCAGAAGCCCCGTCAGTCCGGTGAACACCACCAGCGACATGACGCGCGGCTTCATCAGCTGGAAATAGTCCTGCCAGCGCGCGGCTTGCGAGGCGTCCGCCGTCGAGGTCGAGGCGGTTTCCGGGGTCATGGCGGCGGTCTTCATGGGTGGTCGTTACGGAACTTGTCTGTCTCGCTCGATGGGCGAAGGGCGCGGCCAAGACCCTGTTCGGATCCCGACCGCGCCCCCGCTTGGTCCAGTCCGGACGTCCACCCTTAGTGGTGGTCGTCCGCCTTGATCACCGGCGGTTCGCTGAACTGGTGGAACGGCGGCGGCGAGGACAGGGTCCATTCCAGCGTGGTGGCGCCTTCGCCCCACGGGTTGGCCTCGGCCTTGCGGCGACGGATCGCCGCCTCGATCAGCACCAGCATGAAGATGGCGACGCCGACGACGGTGATCATGTAGCCGACCGACGAGACGTAGTTCCACTTCGCGAAGGCTTCCGGATAGTCGATGTAACGACGCGGCATGCCCTGCAGGCCCAGGAAGTGCTGCGGGAAGAAGATCAGGTTCACGCCGACGAACATCACCCAGAAGTGGGTCGCGCCGAGGAACTCGTTGTACTTCACGCCCCACATCTTCTCGAACCAGTAGTAGAAGCCCGCGAAGATGGCGAAGACCGCGCCCAGCGACAGCACGTAGTGGAAGTGCGCCACCACGTAGTAGGTGTCGTGCAGGCTGTAGTCGATGCCGGCGTTCGACAGGACGACGCCGGTGACGCCGCCGACCGTGAACAGGAAGATGAAGCCGATGGCCCACAGCATCGGCGTCTTGAAGTCCAGCGAGCCGCCCCACATCGTGGCGATCCAGCTGAAGATCTTAACACCGGTCGGGACGGCGATGATCATCGTGGCGGCCACGAAGTAGGCGCGCAGGTTGATGCTCATGCCGACGGTGTACATGTGGTGCGCCCACACGACGAAGCCGACGAAGCCGATGGCGACCATCGCGTAGGCCATCGCCAGGTAGCCGAACACCGGCTTCTTGGAGAAGGTCGAGACGATGTGGCTGATGATGCCGAAGCCCGGCAGGATCAGGATGTACACTTCCGGGTGGCCGAAGAACCAGAACAGGTGCTGGAACATGACGGGGTCGCCGCCGGCGGCCGGGTCGAAGAAGTGGGTGCCGAAGTTGCGGTCGGTCAGCAGCATGGTGATGGCGCCGGCCAGGACGGGCAGCGACAGCAGCAGCAGGAAGGCGGTGATCAGCACCGACCAGGCGAACAGCGGCATGCGGTGCAGGGTCATGCCCGGCGCGCGCATGTTGAAGATCGTGGTGATGAAGTTGATCGCGCCCAGGATCGACGAAGCGCCGGCCAGGTGGAGCGACAGGATCGCCAGGTCCATGGCCGGCCCCTTGTGACCGATGGTCGACAGCGGCGGATAGATCGTCCAGCCGCCGCCGAAGCCGTGACCCGGGCCGCCGTCGACGAACATCGACACGCAGAGCAGGATCCAGGCGGCGACCAGCAGCCAGAACGAAATGTTGTTCATCCGCGGGAAGGCCATGTCCGGCGCGCCGATCATGATCGGCACGAACCAGTTGCCAAAGCCACCGATGATCGCGGGCATCACCATGAAGAAGACCATGATGAGGCCGTGCGCGGTAATCAGCGCATTCCACAGATGATAGGCCTGATCCAGCGTGGCGGGTTCCACGCCCAGCAGCGAATGCTGGATATTCGCCCAGGTCTGCAGATACTGGATGCCCGGCTCGCGCAGTTCGATGCGCATCAGGCCGGAAATCGCGCCGCCCACCACGCCCGCGAAGATCGCGAAGATCAGGTAGAGGGTGCCGATGTCCTTGTGGTTGGTGGACATGAACCAGCGCTGGAAAAAGGCGGGCTTGTGTTCGGCATCATGATGATCGTGGGCATGATCGTCGTAATGATCGGCTGTGATGGTGGTCATGGCTTTCCTACCCCTCGATCAGATCTTTTGTTCTGCATTGCCGGCGGATGCGGCCTGCGCCGTCTTTTCCGCCTCGGCGCCCTTGAGCGTGCCCCCCTGCGAGCGCACCCACTGGTCGAACTGGTCGGCCGGCAGCGCCTCTATCGCGATCGGCATGAAGCCGTGGCGGGCGCCGCACAGTTCCGAACATTGGCCATAATAGACGCCCGGTTTTTCGATGGTGAAGCTCTTTTCATTCAGGCGGCCCGGCACGGCGTCCATCTTCACCCAGAGCGAAGGCACGGCGAAGCTGTGGATCACGTCGGCGCCGGTGATGATCAGCTTGACCGGGCGGCCCACCGGCAGGACCAGGCGATTGTCGGGCGCGAGCAGATAGGGCTCGCCATTTTCCTTCGCCTTGTCTTCCGGCAGCATGTTGGACACGAATTCGGGGATGCCGTTGTCGGGATATTCATAGCCCCAATACCATTGATAGCCCGTGACCTTGACCGTCAGCGCATCCTTGGGCGCGGGCTTGTACTGATCGGCGAGCAGGCCGATGGAGGGCACGGCGACCGCCAGCAGGATCAGCACGGGCGCCACCGTCCACACCACTTCGATGAAGGTATTGTGCGAGGTCCGCGAGGGGACGGGATTGGCGCTGCGGCGGAAGCGCACCATCACATAGATCATCAGGATCAGCACGAAGACCGAGATCAGGGTGATGAGCGGCAGCAGCATCTTGTCATGCAGCCAGCGCGCGGTGTGGCCCGTTTCCGTAAACTGATCCTGCAGGGTGATTTCGCCCGGACGGGGCATACCGACGCCCTCGGCCGGCTTCATGCGTGGCGGCGGCGCGACCTTTTCGGCCGGAGCCGCGGCGGCTGCATCGGCCGGCACAGCGGCGTTGGCGGCCGATTCGGCCGGAACAGCCGCATTGTCCGCGACCGTCGCAACGGATGAAGCCTCATTCTGCGCAAGTACCGGGCCGCTCATGGTCAGGGCGGGCGCAAAGGCCAATAACCCGGAGAGAACGAGCGATTTCACCTTTTTCATAGCGTCTCTTACCCCATAACCCCATGCCGCCGCTGCAACGAAGACACACGGAATTACGTTGTCCTCGCCCGTTTGGTTCTTGGAAAGGCTTATAGGCAGGCTTTTCCAGCGCCTCAAGCGCCGGGACGCAGATTTTCTTCGCTGTTGCAACGCCTCGGTCCGCCGCCTATTCGGCAACTTCCGCGCGCAGGGGCGCGGCCATGGCGCTGGCGCCATGCCGAATGATGGAAGAACCCGCGTGCCTGGCACGCGGACGAACGGGACGTGGACGATAAACGGCATGACTGACGAGGAAGTATTGGCGGAATTCCGGGCGGCGGGGGCGCTGCTCGAAGGACATTTCATCCTGTCGTCGGGTCGCCGCAGCGGCAATTATCTGCAATGCGCCCGCGTGCTGATGAATGCCGAGCGTGCCGGCACGCTGGCCCGCGCGACCGTGCAGAAACTGCCCCGCGAATTGCGGCAGGACATTGACCTGGTGGTGTCGCCGGCCATGGGCGGCCTCATCATCGGGCATGAAATGGGCCGCGCGCTGGGCAAGGATGCGGTGTTTCTGGAACGGCCCGAAGGCACGTTCGAACTGCGTCGCGGCTTTTCCATCACGCCGGGGCAGAAGGTGCTGATGGTCGAGGATGTGGTGACGACCGGCCTGTCATCGCGCCAGGCCATCGCCGCCGTGGAGGCCGAGGGCGGCATCGTCATCGCCGAAGCCGCGCTGGTCGACCGTTCGGCGGGCGAGGTGGATCTGGGCGTCCCCTTCTATCCGCTGGTGTCGATCAATTTCCCGGTCTACGACGCCGATCAGTTGCCGCCCGAACTGGCCGCGATCCCCGCGACCAAGCCGGGTAGCCGGAAGCAATAGGATCATGCCGCACAGCGCCGCCGCTCATCTGCGTCTCGGGGTCAATATCGACCATGTCGCGACCATTCGCAACGCGCGCGGCGGCGACCATCCCGATCCGGTGAAGGCCGCGCTGCTGGCGGTGAAGGCCGGGGCGGACGGCATTACCGCGCATCTGCGCGAAGACCGTCGCCATATCCGCGACGCCGACATCGCCATGCTGATGGCGGCCATCGACGTGCCGCTGAACCTGGAAATGGCCGCGACGCAGGAGATGTTGGACATCGCCCTGCGCTATCGTCCCCATGCGGCCTGCATCGTACCGGAAAAGCGCGAGGAACGCACCACCGAGGGCGGCCTGGACGCAGCCGGGCAGATCGCGACGCTGACGCCGATCGTCGCGAAGTTGAATGAGGCGGGCATCCGCGTCAGCCTGTTCATCGAGGCCGACGCAGCGCAGATCGAGGCGGCGATCAGGCTGGGCGCGCCGGTTGTGGAATTTCATACCGGTGCCTATGCCCATCTGACCGGAGAGGCCCGCGCGAGCGAATTGCGCCGGATCGCCGATGCCGCCGCGCTGGCGGCCAAGAATGGCATAGAGCCCCATGCCGGCCATGGCCTGACCTTCGACAATGTCGCGCCCATCGCCGCCATCCCGCAGATCGCCGAACTCAATATCGGCCATTTCCTGATCGGCGAGGCCATTTTCGGGGGGCTGGAGGCCAGCATCCGCGAAATGCGGCGGCAGATGGACCTGGCGCGGTGAAGGTCGCCCCGGCGTGATCATCGGCCTTGGCTCCGACCTGTGCAACATAGAGCGTATCCAGAATTCGCTCGACCGCTTCGGCGACCGGTTCGTCCAGCGTGTCTTCACCGATGTCGAGCAGGCCAAGGCTGAACGCCGCCCCTTCACAAGGGCGGGCACGCTGGCCAAGCGCTTCGCCGCCAAGGAGGCCTTCTCCAAGGCGGTGGGCACCGGCTTCAAGGCGGGCGTCTTCATGAAGGACATAGGCGTGGTCAACGCGCCGTCGGGCGCCCCGACGCTGAAGCTCAGCGGCGGGGCGCTGGACCGGCTCCAGTCCATGGTCCCGGCCGGCCATAGGCCGGTCATTCATCTGACGCTCACCGACGATCATCCATGGGCTCAGGCCTTCGTCATCATAGAGGCGCTGCCGCTATGAGCACGGACCCCAACATCCCCGGAGAAACGGCACCCATGACGGCCATCGACCTGCCCGAAGACCAGCAGCCCACCCCCCCGGCCCCGCAGGAGGATGCGCCCGCCAAAACGGCCGTCAACTGGTGGCATGAGGTGAAGAGCATCACCCTGCTGATCCTGGCGGTGCTGGCCTTCCACAGCTTCGTCGCCAAGCCATTCTACATCCCCAGCGAATCCATGATGCCGGTGCTGCTGACCGGCGACCGGCTGGTGGTGAGCAAATTCCCCTATGGCTGGTCCTATGTTTCGCCCAGCTTCCATCCGCTGCCCTTCATCAAGGGCCGGATTCTGGGCCATCTGCCCGAACGTGGCGACATCGTGATCGTGTCGCCGCAAAACCGGCGCGAGGATTATATCAAGCGGGTCATCGGCCTGCCCGGCGACATCATAGAGGTGCGCGGCGGACAGGTGATCCTGAACGGCGTGGCGATAAAGCAGAGGCCGCTCAAATCCATGCGCATTCCGGTGGATGCCAACGCCCCCTGCCCGCCGCTGCAATTCCCCGGCGCGCTGGTGACGGACAGCAGCGGCAAGAGCTGGTGCGAGCTGCCGGTCCGGCAGGAAATCCTGCCCAACGGCAAGACCTATGTCACGATCGACACCGGGCCCAGCCCGCTCGACTGGTATGGCCCCGTGCGCGTGCCGGAAAACCACGTCTTCCTGATGGGCGACAATCGCGACAACAGCGCCGACAGCCGCGCCCCGCTGGAAGAAAATGGCCTGGGCGGCCCGGTGCCGTGGGAAGCGATCGGCGGACGGGCCGAATTCATCACCTTCTCGCTGGACGGCAATGCCAGCTGGAACCCGCTGACCTGGCTCCATGCCTTCCGCGCGGGCCGGGCGGGCAACAGCCTGCGACCGCAAAGCGTGCCGGCCGGGCAGTAACGCCCGCCCACCAAGGCGGGGGAACGCGGTCCCCCGCACCGCCATGCCTCCCTACCGTGGTCCCGCGACATAGGGGGCGGTCGCAAAGGGGCCGCCGCCCTGCCCTCCGCCGGTTCCGGTTCGGCAGGGGTTCCCGCCTGCCTTGCCCCCCCTCTACCGCTCCCGCCCGGCCTCCGCGCCGGTGGTCATCAGGGGCGAGAGCAGATATTGGATGATGCGACGGCGCCCGGTGCGGACCTCGGCCTGTACCCGCATTCCCGGCGTGAGCCGCAGGGCATGGCAATCGCGCGAGCCGGGCGAACAATCGCCATAGCGCAGCGCATCTTCCTGCAGGCGGACGCGCACCTTGAAGCCGGAAGGGACCGACGCTTCGGCCCGGCCTCCCTCCTCCAGCCCCTCCACCGAATCCCGGCCGATGGAGGTGATGACGCCATGCAACATGCCATAATCGGTGAAGGGATAGGCATCCACCTTCACCTGCACGGCCTGACCCACGCGCACGAAGCCGATCTCCGCATTGGGGACCAGCGCCTCCACGAACAGGGGGCCGCCGCGCGGCACGATGCTGAGCAACGGCTGGGCCGCCTGTACCGCGCTGCCCACGGTGCGCACGCGCAGATTTTCGACCGTGCCGTCCACCGGCGCCCTGATCTGGAGCAACCGGTCGCGATGCTGCGCCTTGGCCAGTTCGCGCGCGCGCAGCTTGTTCGTGTCGCCTTGCAGGTTCAGAAGCTGCGTGACGAGGCCGTACTGTTCGTCAAGGACTGCCTTGGTGTGCGCATTCAACGCCTCGTCGGCGGCCTGCTGCGCCTCGAAGAACGCGAAGTCGTTGCGCAGCAGCAAGGCCACGGTGTCGCCTTCGCGCACGCCCAGCGCGTGCAACCCAGTGGCGGCGCGGCG
>NZ_CALCDX010000161.1 GCF_937900395.1 uncultured Caulobacter sp. | reverse complement strand
ATCCGCCGCACGGCGTGTTCGACGAGTTCTGCGCCCGCTTCCCCTACGAGGAGACGGACGACCAGCTCAGCGCTATCCACGACGTGCTGGAGGACCTGTCGTCCGGCAAGCCGATGGACCGCCTGATCTGCGGCGACGTCGGCTTCGGCAAGACGGAAGTGGCCCTGCGCGCGGCCTTCGTGGTGGCGATGAGCGGCAAGCAGGTGGCGATCGTCTGCCCGACGACGCTGCTGGCCCGCCAGCACTACAAGACCTTTAAGGACCGCTTCCAGGGCTGGCCGGTCAAGGTGCGCTCGCTGTCGCGCCTGGTCGGCGCCAAGGAGGCGTCCGAGACCCGCCAGGGACTTGCCGACGGTCAGGTCGAGATCGTGGTCGGCACCCACGCGGTGCTGTCCAAGCAGGTCTCGTTCAAGGACCTCGGCCTCGTCATCGTCGACGAGGAGCAGCACTTCGGGGTCAAGCACAAGGAGAAGCTGAAAGAGCTTCGCGCCGACGTGCATATGCTGACCCTGACCGCCACGCCGATCCCGCGCACCCTGCAGATGGCGCTGTCGGGCATCCGCGAGATGTCGATCATCGCCACCCCGCCGGTCGACCGCCTGGCGGTGCGGACCTACATCAGCCCGTTCGATCCGGTGACCCTGCGCGAGGCCCTGCTGCGCGAGAAGTATCGCGGTGGCCAGTCCTACTACGTGGTGCCGCGCATCAAGGACCTCGAGGACATCGAGAAGTTCCTCCGCACCCAGGTGCCGGAGGTGAAGTACGTCGTCGGCCACGGCCAGATGTCGGCCACCCAGCTGGAGGACGTGATGACGGCCTTCTACGAGGGCCAGTACGACGTGCTGCTGGCGACGACGATCGTCGAAAGCGGCCTCGACATCCCCTCGGCCAACACCCTGATCGTCCACCGCGCCGACATGTTCGGCCTGGCCCAGCTCTATCAGATCCGGGGCCGCGTCGGCCGCTCCAAGGCCCGCGCCTACGCCTATCTGACGACGCCCGTCGAGAAATCGCTGACCCTGTCGGCCGAGAAGCGCCTGCAGGTGCTGCAGTCGCTGGACAGCCTGGGCGCCGGCTTCCAACTGGCCAGCCACGACCTGGACCAGCGCGGCGGCGGCAACCTGCTGGGCGACGAGCAGAGCGGCCACATCAAGGAGATTGGCGTCGAGCTCTACCAGCAGATGCTGGAGGACGCCGTCGCTGAGCTGAAGCAGCGGCAAGGTCAAGAAGCCCTGCTGGAGGATCGAGGCTGGTCGCCGCAGATCAACACCGGTGCGGCCGTGATGATCCCTGACGACTATGTGCCGGACCTGAATGTGCGCTTGTCGCTCTATCGCCGCCTGTCGGAGGCCGAGAAGGCCAACGACCGCGAGGCCCTGGCGGCCGAGATGATCGACCGCTTCGGCCCGCTGCCGCCCGAGACCGACAGCTTGCTCAAGGTCGTCGCGATCAAGGGGCTGTGCCGCGAGGCCAATGTCGCCAAGATCGACGTCGGCCCGAAGGGCGCGGTCGCCAGCTTCCGCAACGACGAATTCTCCAACCCGCTGGCCCTCGTGCAGTTCGTCGCCAAGAACAGCCTGATCTGGAAGGTGCGCCCCGACCAGAAGGTGGTCGTGAAGGGCGAGTGGGAAACGCCGGCCCAGCGGCTCGACGCGGCCGAGAAGATCCTCACTCAGTTGGCCAAGCTGGCTAAGGGGTAGGGTGGCTTAGTTCCTCCCCCGCATCGCGGGGGAGGTGGCCCAGAGGGCCGGAGGGGGCTAGCGCGGCCGACCTCCAGTGCGCCCCCTCCGTCGCTCCGCGACACCTCCCCCGTGTTACGGGGGAGGAACTTTTACGAGCGTTCGCGACGCTCTGTGATCCGCGTGTCCGGAATCGAAATGAGCGATTTCAAACACTTCCCACTTTTACACGCCGCTCTGTGATCCGCGTTGAAACCGCAGCCATACTCAGAGCCGTCCCCGTCGCGGGGGAGGGCGCTTGGATCCGGCCCAATGCGGCGGCGGGGATAGGCTGAGCGGGGCCGCGTGGTCTCGAAGCGGTTTCGACCGGGGTCTGTTCGTTGGATAGATCCGGGACCTCGGAAGAGGCCGTGGACAGGCGAGCGCGGAGCGACAGGGCGGTGATCGTACAAGCCGCCTATCGTGGATCGTCGGGCTGGGAGTCGGATGTAGCCGTCCCAGTGGGTCCGCGCCCGTCCGGGGGCTAGTGGGAACCCGAGCTGAAACAAGCTCACGCCTCCCATCCTCACGGGCAAGAACAGCCTGGCGGAGCGGACGTTCGAGCCGAAACGCAATCAAACCTTACGGTCTCCGGGTTCGCCCGGCCGCTCCGTCGCCTCCCCACACCTTCAGCGGCCTGCCGCGTGAAGCGGCGAAGGCGCGCCTAGTTCGGCAGAGCCTTGACGAACGCCTTCACCACCGTGGCCGAATTGTCCGAGGCCAGGGCCATGAAGGTGTGCATCTCGTTGGCGCCCGCGCCGCCGCCGGCCAGGTCCGAGAGGCTGCGGAAGGCGATGAACGGGGTCTTGTTGACCAGGGCCACATGGGCGACGGCGGCGCTCTCCATGTCGACCAGCCGGGCCTCGAAGGCCGAGCGGAGGTATTTGCGATAGGCGGCGTTGTCGAGGAACACCGGCGCCGAGACGCCGGCCCCGCCGATCACCACCTTGGGCGGGTGGATCAGGCACTTGTCGGCGGCGCAGCGCTGCAGGGCGACCGAGGCGGCGACCTGCTTGGCGGTCTCCAGCAGCGTCGGGTCGGACGGGAACCACACGCGGCCTTCGGGCGCCGAGGGCAGGATGATCGCCCGCGGATAGATCATGCCGTAGTTCGGCAGCTGGCTGTTGCGGATGCTGGGCGAGACGTCGAAGCCCTTGTCGGTCTCGCGGGCGAAGGCGCTTTCCAGGTTCTGGGCCCAGCGGTCGGCCACCACGACGTCGCCGATGTCCAACCCTTCGTCGACGCCGCCGGCGATGCCCGAGAAGACGATGCGGGTGATGTTGAAGCGGTCCAGCGCCATCTGGGTGGTCATGGCGGCGTTGACCATCGAAACGCCGCTCAGGAACACCACGACCGGCTTGCCCTCCATTTGGCCGGTCATGAACTTCACGCCGTGGACGTCGAAGGTCTTCTGGTCCTGGGTCGCGGCGTTCAGCGCCCCGATTTCCGGCGGGAAGGCCGAGATCACCGCCACGCGCGGCGTCTCGTCCAGGCGCTGGGCGAGGGCGGGCGAGACCAACAGGGCCACGAAGGCCAGGACGAGGGCGGGCAGGCGCATGGCGACTCCTTGAACGGTCACGCCTGCTTAGCGGCGGGATGGCTCAAGCCCAAGGGCTCGTCGCGCTTCCGGCGCCGATCAGCGGCGGGTGATGATTTGTCCGCCTTTGACGACCAGCACGACGTCACGCGTCGCCTCGATCACTTGCGTCGGGTCGCCCGTGACCGCGACGAGGTCTGCGAGGTAGCCGGGCTTCAGCTGGCCGAGGCTGTCGGCGCGTCCCAGGGCCTTGGCGTCGACCGCCGTCGCGGCCAGCAGGGCCTGGACGGGCGTCATGCCGGCCTTGACCATCAGCACCAGCTCGCGGGCGTTGTCGCCGTGGCGGAAGACGCCGACGTCGCTGCCCATGCCGATCGTGACGCCGCTCTTCAGGGCCAGCTTGAAGGCGCGGTCGGCGTTGCGCATAGCCGCCGTCGGCGGGGTCTTGCCGGCGACATAGCCGCCGAAATAGGTCGAGGTGCTCTCGACCGCCGTCAGGGTCGGGAAGAAGACGACGCCCTTCTCGGCCATCAGCTTGAAGGTCGCCTCCGAGCCGCCATAGCCGTGCTCGATGGTGTCGACGCCGGCCAGCACCGCCCGGCGCATGCCCTCGTCGCTGGAGGCGTGGGCCGAGACCGGGCGGCCGCCGGAATGGGCGGTCTCGACCAGGGCCTTCAGCTCCTCAAGGCTGAAGGTCGGCTGGGTCGAGCCATCCGGTCCAACACGGTAGTCGGCGTAGACCTTGATCCAGTCGGCCCCGGCGCCGGCCTGCTCGCGGACGGCCTTGATCACCTCGGGAACGCCGCTGGCTTCCTGAGCGCCCTGCGGGATCTCGGCCTCGGGATTGAAGTTGCGCCGCGCGGGGCCATAGGCGCCGGTCGCCACGATCGCCTTGGTGGCGACGAACAGGCGCGGGCCCGGGATCAGACCGTCATTGATCGCCTTTTTCAACGGAACGTCGGCCGTCCCGACGCCCTCGGTGCCGAGGTCGCGCAGCGTCGTGAAGCCGGCCTCCAGCGTCGCCTTGGCCTCCACCCCGGCGCGCAGCGTGCGATAGGTCGGGCTCTCCTTCAGCACCTGATCGTCCCACGAGGTCTCGTTGTACGGGTGCAGGAAGAGATGGCTGTGCAGGTCCATCAGCCCCGGGATCAGCGTCGCCCCGGGCAGGTCGATGACCTGGGCGTCCTTGGCGTCGATCGAGCCCAGCGGGCCGACGGCGGCGATCTTGTCGTCCTTGACCAGCACAGCCCAGCCGGCGTGCGGCGCCCCCGCGTCCTCGGCGGTCCACACCTTGGCGGGCTTCAGCAGGATCGGCTGGGCGGCCTGGGCGAGGCCGGGGGCGAGGATCAGGGCGAGGGCGGTGAGCAGGCGGCGCATGGGCGACTCGTTCAGAGGGGGGACGAGCAGCTAAACCCGAACCGCTCAGACGCCAAAGCGCAGATGGATCAGCGGATAGGCGCGGCCCTGGCCGTCGGTCGCCGACCAGCCGGTCGGCTCGAAGCCCATGTGCCGATAAAAGCCGACCGCCTGGTCGTTCTGCTCGTTGACGTCGGTCGTCAGGATCGGATGCACCGCCAGGGCGTACTCGATCAGCATCCGGCCGACACCGGCGTCGCGATGCTCGGGATCGATGAACAGCGCTTCCATATGCGAGCCGTCGATCAGCATGAAGCCGACGGGCCGATCGCGGCGGTCGACGGCGACGGTCAGCGGGGCGCTGGGCAGGAAAGCCTCGACCTCGCGGCCGATCGCGGCGCGGTCTTCCGGCGACAAGAAGTCGTGCGTGGCGTCCACGGCGGCGGCCCAGATCTCGACGACCCGTGGGCCATCCTCGGGGCGGGAGGGACGGAGCCTGATCATGAGCTGGGGTTAGACGATCAGCGCTCGAAGAAGAAGAGCATACCTCAAAGTTCTCCGCCTTCCTGGGCCTTGTGCCCAGGACCCAGCGTTCAGGTTCGCTGCGCTAGGGGTGAGTTCATGGCCCTTCCGTCGCGCGATCGCGGAGCCGTCTCGCCTGCCGCCAGCATGGGTCCTGGGCACAAGGCCCAGGAAGGCGGTGAAGAAACCGGATCAGATCTCCTGATTGTACTTGCCGACCCGGTCGCCCAGGCGGGGCTTGACCTCCTGGCGGAAGAGGGCGCGCATGTCGTCCTCGGACTGGGTGCTCTCGACCACAACGACGATCTCGGGCTTGTTCGACGAGGCGCGGACCAGGACCCAGGAGCCGTCCTCGAGGTGCACGCGTACGCCGTTGACCGTGATCACCTCGGTGATCTTGCGGCCCAGGATCGAGCCGCCGGCGGCGAACAGGTCCTCGTACTCCTTCACCACGTCGGCGACGACGCCGTACTTCTTTTCGTCGTCGCAGTGGGGGCTCATGGTCAGCGAGGTGAAGGCCACCGGCAGGGCCTTCTTCAGCTCGCTGAGCTTCTTGCCGGGATTGCGGTCCAGCATCGACAGGATGGCGGCGGCCGCCACAAGGCCGTCGTCATAGCCGCGGCCCAGCTCGCCGTTCATGAAGAAGTGGCCGCTCTTTTCGAAGCCGGCCAGGGCGTTCAGCTCGGCGCTCTTGCGCTTGATGTAGCTGTGGCCGGTCTTCCAATAGAGCGTCGTGCAGCCGTGCTTGGCCAGGATCTCGTCGGTGGCGTAGAGGCCGGTCGACTTGACGTCGACCACGAAGGTCGCGCCCGGATGCAGCGGGGCCAGGTCACGGGCCAGCATCAGGCCGATCTTGTCGGCGAAGATCTCCTCGCCCTCGTCGTCGACCACGCCGCATCGGTCGCCGTCGCCGTCGAAGCCCAGGGCGATGTCGGCGCCATGCTCACGGACGGCTTTCGCCATCTCGTGCAGCATTTCGTGGTCTTCCGGGTTCGGATTGTACTTGGGGAAGGTGTAGTCGAGGTCGGTGTCCATCGGGATCACCTCGGCCACGCCCATCTTTTGCAGGGCCTCGACCACGAAGGCGCCGGCCGTGCCGTTGCCGCAGGCGGCGATCACCTTCAGCGGGCGCTTGAGGCTGGCGCGCTTGGCGACGTCGTCGATATAGCGCTGGGCCTCGCCCTCGACGCGCACCAGCTTACCGCCGTCGCGCTCCACGAACTGGGCCGAGAGGACGATCTCCTTGAGGCGGCTCATCTCGTCGGGGCCAAAGGTCAGGGGACGCTGGGCGCCCATCTTCACGCCGGTCCAGCCGTTCTCGTTGTGGCTGGCCGTGACCATGGCCACGCACGGGATATCGAGGTCGAACTGGGCGAAATAGGCGGTGGGCGACAGGGCCAGGCCGATGTCGTGCACCTCGCAGCCGGCGCTGATCAGACCCAGGATCAGCGCGTTCTTGATCGACGACGAGTAAGAGCGGAAGTCGTGGCCGACCACGATCTTGGATTGGCCGAGCTCGTGGATGTAGGTGCCGAGGCCCAGGCCCAGCGCCTGGACGCCCAAGAGGTTGATCTCCGGCCCGAACAGCCAGCGCGCATCGTACTCGCGAAAGCCCGTCGCCTTGACCAGCGGCCCGTTTTCATAGGCGGCGGTATTGGGAACGAGATCGGCGCGCGGCGCGGAGAACATCAAGAAGCTCGCTTCAGTTGTGACAAAGTCGCTTTAGCCGCCCAGATCGAGGGCGACTAGCGCGATCACATGACAAGGTTCGGAAAAATCAGATGTGACCTAGATCACGCCGGCGCGGAGCAGGTCGTGGACATGCAGCACGCCGACGGGGCGTTCGGCCTCGACGACGAACAGCACCGTGATCCGGCGATCGTTCATCAGCTTCAGCGCCTCGGCCGCCAACGCGCCGGGGGCGATGACCAGCGGCGCGCGGGTCATGACCTCGCCGGCCGTATGCTGGAGCAGGCCGTCCATGTGCCGCCGCAGGTCGCCGTCGGTGATCAGGCCGGCCAGGCGTCCCTCGGCGTCGATCACGCCCACGGCGCCGAAGCGCTTCTCGCTCATCACCAGGAGGGCGTCGGGCATGGGCGCGTCGACGCCGATCAGCGGCAGCTCGGCCTCGCCATGCATCAGGTCGGCGACCGTGCGCAGCATGGCGCCCAGCTTGCCGCCCGGATGGAAGACCCGGAAGTCGCTCGCCGTGAAGCCGCGACGCTCCAGCAGCGCGACGGCGATGGCGTCGCCCAACGCGATCTGCAGGGTGGTCGAGGTGGTCGGGGCGTTGACCTCGGCGGTGGCTTCGGGCGCGTCCGGCAGGCGCAGGACGATGTCGCCGCCGCGGCCCAGCTGACTGTCTTCGAAGGCGGTCATGGCGATCAGCGGGATCGAGAAGCGCTTGGCGTAGGCGATGACGTCCGACAGTTCGCGCGCTTCGCCGGATTTCGAGAGCGCCAGGATCACGTCGTCGGGACCGATCATGCCGAGGTCGCCGTGGCTGGCCTCGGCCGGATGGACGAACATCGCCTGGGCGCCGGTCGAGGCCAGGGTCGCGGCGATCTTGCGCGCCACGTGGCCGGACTTGCCGATGCCAGTGCAGACGATCCGGCCCCTGGCGTTGAACAAGGTCTCGACGGCCTGAACGAAGGCCTCGTCGAGCGACTGGGACAAGGTCTTGAGCGCGTCGGACTCGACGCTCAGCACTCGCCGGCCGACGGCGATCGCGTCGAAGGCGCTCATTGGTCTTCCTGGCGGGACTGGGCCTGGCTGGCCGCTTCGACAGCCCTGCGGGCCGCCTCGTCCCGACGCGCGGCGGCGTCCTTCTCGCGCTGAATCTTCGCCTTCATTTCCGGTGTCTGCTGGACGGGCGTATGGCCGAATGGTCCCCAGGAGCGGTCGCCCTGGCCTTGCGGCCAGACAAGGGAAAAGGCGATCAGCACGAGGGCGATCAGCCCCATCAACGGCATGAAGATGCGATCAGGCATGGCCCGCCTATAGCACGGGCGGCGGCCGGGGGGAGGGGGCGCGGGCGCCATCCGTGCTTGACGCTGGAAGCGGCTGGTCTTAGCCCGCCCGTGACATAAGCCCGACCTCGCCCTCCATTCTGAAGGAAGCCCGATGCCGACCCTCGTCCTGCTCCGCCACGGCCAGAGCCAGTGGAACCTGGAAAACCGCTTCACGGGCTGGGTCGACGTCGACCTGACGGCCGAGGGCGAGGCCCAGGCGCGCAAGGGCGGCGAGCTGATCGCCAAGGCCGGGCTCGACATCGACCAGGCCTTCACCTCGGTCCAAACCCGCGCCATCCGCACCTGCAACCTGGCGCTGGACGCGGCCAAGCAGAGCTTCGTGCCGGTGACCAAGGACTGGCGGCTGAATGAGCGCCACTACGGTGGGCTGACCGGTCTGAACAAGGCCGAGACCGCCGAGAAGCACGGCGTCGAGCAGGTGACGATCTGGCGCCGCTCGTACGACATCCCGCCGCCGGAACTGGCCCCGGGCGGGGAGTACGACTTCGCCAAGGACCGCCGCTACAAGGGCGCGAGCCTGCCGTCGACCGAGAGCCTGGCCACGACCCTGGTCCGCGTGTTGCCCTACTGGGAGAGCGACATCGCCCCACATCTGAAGGCGGGCGAGACCGTTCTGGTCGCCGCCCACGGCAACTCGCTGCGCGCCATCGTCAAGCACTTGTTCCAGGTGCCGGACGACAAGATCGTCGGCGTCGAGATCCCGACCGGCAACCCGCTGGTCATCGAACTGGACGCCCAGCTGAAGCCGACCGGCGCGCGCTATCTGGACGAGAGCCGGGCCGAGGCTCTGCCGCAGGTTGGCTGACGGCGGCGGAAACCGTTGGAAAGGCGGCGTTAATCCTGTTCTGCGCAGGGTTGACGCGTCATTCGGGATACCATGCCGCCCATGAGCGCCGACGCGCCCGCCGCGCAAGAATACAAGCGTCTGACGCAGCACGACCTCGACGTCATCTGCGCCAAGCACGATCGCCTGTGGTCGGCGAAGATGGGGGGCGCGCGGGCGGTCTTCACGTTCTGTGATCTTTCCGGCCTGTCGTTGACGGGCCGGAACCTTTGCGACGCCGACTTCACCGGCGCGATGATGGTCGGCTGCGACCTCCGCAAGACCAAGCTGGACAACGCCAACCTCTATGGCGCGGACCTGCAGGGCGCGGACCTCACCGACGCCTCCTTGCGCCGCGCTGACCTCCGCGGCTCCAGCCTGCGCGGCGCCAATCTAACCGGCGCCGACATGTTCGAGGCCGACCTGCGGGAAGGGGCCATCGCGGCCGCCGACCGCAAGGAGGGCTACAAGGTCATCGAGCTGACCCAACGCGAGGCCTACGCCATCGGCGCCAACCTCAGCGGCGCCAATCTGGAGCGCTCGCGCCTGTCGGGGATCGTCGCGACCAAGGCCGACTTCAGCGACGCGATCCTGAAGGACGCCAAGCTGGTCCGCGCCAATCTGAAGCAAGCCAATTTCAACGGCGCCAACCTGGCCGGCGCGGACCTGTCGGGCGCCAACCTCGCCGGCGCGGACCTTCGCAACACGGTGCTGGTCGGCGCCAAGACCATGTCCTGGAACGTCAGCCAGACGAACATGGAAGGCGCCCTGACCGACAAGCCGGCGGGCACCAACGTCTCCGACCTGCCCTATGAGCAGATGATCGCCGACCATGCGCGCTGGATCGAGACCGGCGGCGCCGAGGGTAAGCCCTCGGTATTCGACAAGGCGGACCTGCGTAACCTGCGCTCGGTGCGCGGCTTCAACCTGACGGCCCTGTCGGCCAAGGGGGCGGTGTTCTACGGCCTCGACATGGAAGGCGTGCAGATGCAGGGCGCCCAGCTCGAGGGGGCGGACCTTCGAGCCTGCAACCTACGCCGGGCCGACCTCCGCGGCGCGCGGCTGAAGGGCGCCAAGCTGACCGGCTCGGACTTGCGCGACGCGCAGCTGGGGCCGCTGCTGATCACCGCCGACCGTGTGCTGCCTTGCGACTTGACCGGCGCGATCCTGGCTAACGCCGATCTCGCGCGCGCCGACCTCCGCCAGGCGCGGCTGGCTGGCGCCGATCTCTCGCGCGCCAATTTCACTGGCGCCCAGATGCGCGATGTCGACGTGACGGGCGCGATCCGGCTGGGCGCGCGCGGCTTGGACGACGTGATCTAACGATTGTCAAAAAAACGCGGCAATTCGTCGCGAGCTTAACTGTTCGCTGTCCCCGTCCCGATACGGTCCCGCCAATCCATCGAGACCATCATAGGGAACATCGTTATGAACGCCGCGCAAAGCGTGGCTGGGCGGCGTCGCCTGAGCCAAGCCGAGCTCGACATGATCGTAACGGCGCACGAGAAATTCGTTACCGGCAAGCCGGGCGGCCGCCGGGCCTCCCTCCGCTTCGTGCAGTTGTCGGGCCTTGATCTGTCGTTTCGAAACCTGACCGACGCGGATCTCTCCGCCTCGATCCTGGACGGCTGCCGCATGGTTCGGACCAAGCTGGACCGGGCCAATCTGTTCAGCTGCGATCTGCGCAAGTCCGACATGCGCCAGGCTTCTCTAGTGCGCGCCGACATGCGCGGCGCCAGCCTGCGTGGCGCCAACCTGGCGCAGGCGGACCTCACCGAGGCCGATTTCCGCGAGGGCCAGGTCTCCATCCCGCACCCCCGCAACGGCTCCGAAGTCCTGCGGCAGGAGATGCGGCGCGGCGAGGTGGACGAGGCCAACTTCTCGGGCGCGACCCTGGACGGCTCGGAGTTTTCCGGCGTCTCGGCGTTCAAGGCCGACTTCAGCGATTGCTCCCTGCGAGGAGCCAAGCTCTCTGGCGCGAACCTGAAAGAAGCCAATCTCGCCGGCGCTATCCTGGATGGCGCGGACATCGACGGCGCCAATCTGGAGGGCGTCAATCTGGCCGGCGCGGTGATGGCGGGGGTCGACACCTCGAACGCCAAGATCGAAAGGGCGGCCCTGGCGGGCGTGCTGGGCGCCTCCACGCCGGAAGCCCTGGCCAAGGCGGAGGCGCTCTACGAGCTCTGCCTCGCCAACCAGCGCTGGTGCAAGTCCGGCGGCAAGGAGGGCGCGGCCGCGCGGCTCGACGGCGAGGACCTGCGCCCGCTGGGCGATCGGCTGAAGGGGCTGCGGCTCACGGCGATGAGCGCCCGGGGCGCCTGCGTGGTCGGGCTGGACCTGTCCGGCGCCCACCTGCAGGGCGCTAACCTGCAGAACGCCGACCTGCGCGGAGCCAACTTGCAGGGGGCGGATCTGCGCGGCGCGAAGCTGACGGGCGCCAACTTGACCAAGGCCGATCTGCGCCAAGCCTTCCTGTCGCCGCTTCCGATCGGACCTCAGCGCCAAGCGCTGGTGAACATGGAGGGCGCTCGCCTGCGCTATGCGACGGCCCAGGCGGCCGACCTCGCCGGCGCGGTTCTCGATGGCGCTGATCTGCGCGGCGCGGACCTGACCGGCGCCCGCCTGACCAAGACGCGGCTGCGCGACGTGGACCTCAGCCAGGTCCAGGGTCTTGATCTGTCCATGCCGGACTAACCGGCCGGGCCGATATGAAAAAGGCGGCGCATCGCTGCGCCGCCCAAGTTCAGAGGGATGTGGGGGAGACTTCGCAGAAGGCCGCTTAGGCGGCCTTTTCGCCTTCGATCAGCGGCGAGGCGTTGGCCTTGATCTCCACGGTCCGGGGCTTGAGGGCCTCGGGCAGTTCACGCTTCAGCGAGATGGACAGCAGGCCGTTCGACAGCTCGGCGTCGACCACCACCAGGTAATCGGTCAGCTGGAACTTGCGCTCGAAATTCCGTTCGGCGAGCCCGCGGTGCAGGTACTGCTTGGCGTCGTCATTGGCCGCCTTGCGGCCGGTTACGGTCAGCAGGTTTTCCTTCACCTCGACGTTCAGCTCTTCCGGCTTGAAACCGGCCACCGCGATTTCGATGCGGTAGTCGTTCTCGCCGGTGCGTTCGATGTTGTAGGGGGGGTAGCCCGAGCTGGCTTCCGTGCGGGCCGCGGCGTCCAACTGGGCGGCGAGGCGGTCAAAACCGACGAGCGAGCGGTACAGGGGCGAAAGGTCGATCGTACGCATAGGGTCAGATCCTTCTCATCAAGCAAGGTCTTTGGTGTGCGTCCCTTCGGCGACCCGAAATCGGCGTCGCCAGCGGTCCGGAAGGCCCGGGTTCCCAGCGCCTTCGTGAATGTAGTTGGTGAGACCTTTTTTCGGTTCAAGGGGCGCCGACTTCAGCGAACGCGAATCCTTTGACGCCTCGCGCGCCCCGGTTAAGGTCGCCGCGCAACAATTCGCCGAAGGACACCCCCCATGCCGCTTCGTCGCCACATCCTGCTGCTGGCCGCCGCCGTCAGCCTTACCGCTCCCGCGGCCTTCGCCGCGACCGATCAGGCGTTGAAAGCCGCCATCGCCTCGCCCAACCGTCCCGCTGGCGACATCGCCCGCGACGGCGCGCGCCATCCGTACGAGAGCCTGACCTTCTGGGGGCTGAAGCCCAAGCAGACGGTGATCGAAATCTCGCCCGGCGGCGGTTACTGGACCGAGATTCTGGCGCCCTACGCTAAGGCCACCGGCGGGACCTACATTGCCGGCGTCGCCGACCTCTCCAACCCGAAGCTGTCGGAGGGCGCGCGCAAGGGCCGGGCTGACTTCGAAGCCCGCTTCGCCGACGAGGCCAAGTACGGCAAGCCCCGGTTCGTGAACTTCGGCGCCGTGTCGGGGCCTCTGGGCGCGCCGGGCTCGGCCGACCTCGTCCTGACCGCCCGCAATGTCCATAACTGGACCGTCCAGCCAGGCATGGCCGACAAGGTCTTCGCGGATTTCTTCGCCGTGCTGAAGCCCGGCGGCGTCCTGGCGGTGGAAGACCACCGGGCCGATCCGCGATCGGAGAAGGCCGCGGGCGCCGACGGCTATCTGAACACGGCGACGGTCGTGGCCCTGGCCGAGAAGGCCGGCTTCAAGCTGGACGCCCAGTCCGAGATCAACGCCAATCCCAAGGACACCAAGGACCATCCGTTCGGCGTGTGGACGCTTCCGCCGGTGAAGCGCACGGCCCCCGGCGGCCAGCCGGCGGACCCGAACTTCGACCGGACAAAATACGACGCGATCGGCGAGAGCGACCGCATGACGCTGCGCTTCCGCAAGCCGGCCTGACTTTGGTCAAGGTCGGCGGCCACCCTGGCGTGGTTTCAGCGTATGCGTACACGGGGGCATGATGGGGTCTATCCAGCAGTGGTCGCGCAGGAGCGTCCTGGCCGGCGCGACCGCGCTCAGCCTTTCGGGGTGCGGCAAGTCCAAGGACAAGGCCGCGCCAGCCGACAAGGCGCGGCCCGAAAGCCTCGAGGCGGTGGTCGCCGGTGACTGGCGGCTGCCCGCCGACCGCGCCCGCGACCGCTGGCGCCACCCTGTCGAGACCCTGAAGTTCTGGGGCCTCGCGCCCGGTCAGACCGTGGTCGAGTTCTGGCCGGGGGCAGGGTGGTACACCGACATCCTCGCGCCCTTCCTGGCCGACACCAAGGGCAAGCTCTATGAGGCCCTGCTGGAGACCAACAATCCGGCCGACCCCGCCGCCGCCGAGATCGTCGAGGCCTATCGGCGCAAGGTCACCGGGGCGAAGAAGGTCTATGGCGAGGTGACGTTCACCACCTTCGGCCCGACCAGCGGTCCGGTGGCGCCGGCGGGCAGCGCCGATCTCGTCGTCTTTCTGCGCAACCTGCACAACTGGATGGCCGGCGGCATCGCCGAGAAGGCCTTCAAGGACGCCCTGGCGGCGCTGAAGCCGGGCGGGGTGCTGGGGATCGAGGAGCACCGGGGAGAGCCGGGACGGGTCCAGGACGTGTTGGCCGCCGACGGCTATGTCCAGCAGGACTATGTGATCCAGATGGCCAAGGAGGCGGGCTTCGTGCTGGCCGCGACCAGCGAGATCAACGCCAATCCCAAGGACACCAAGGACCATCCGTTCGGCGTCTGGACCCTGCCGCCCACGCGCCTGTCGGCGCCGCGCGGCGAGCCGGCCGAGCCAGGCTTCGACCACGCTAAATACGACGCCATAGGGGAGAGCGACCGCATGACCCTCAAGTTCGTGAAGCCGAGCTGAGCGATCGAAGATCGAAGGCGCCGCGCAGGTAAAGTTGACAAAAACCCCGACTAGGGTCGCCTTCTACGGCCGGAAGAAATAAGGGCCTGTGGCGTCTGAACGGTGTTTACTTGTTCGGTCGCGCTGGTCTAGCTATCCGCAACATCATTTCGCGCAAAGGGAGATCGCGCCTATGGCCACCATCCAGGAAATCACCGATCGCATCAAAACCGCCGTCGGCGACGACAGCGGCCTGGGCAAGAGCCTGAAGTTCGATCTGAAGGACGCGGGCGTCATCCACATCGACGGTGGTTCGGTGACCAACGAGGACAAGCCGGCTGACCTGACCATGACGCTGGCGCTGGACGACCTGCTGGCCATCGGCGAAGGCAAGCTGGACCCGACCATGGCGGTCATGACCGGCAAGCTGAAGCTGTCGGACATGGGCGTGGCCATGGCCCTGCAGCCCAAGATGGGCGCCCTGTTCTCGAAGATGCGCTGAGCCTGATGACGGAACCGGCCTATCTGGTCTCGATCCCCGAGGCCCCGGTTCCCGATCATGGCAAGGCTGAATGGTTCCGCGGCGCGGAGGGGGCGACCCTCCGCGCCGCGAGCTTTTTCCCGGAAGGCCCGGCGCGCGGGACCGTGGTGCTCAGCCCCGGCCGCACGGAGCCGATCGAGAAATATTTCGAGGTCGTCGAAGACCTGCTGGCGCGCGGCTTCGCCGTCCTGACGCACGACTGGCGAGGGCAGGGGCTCTCGACGCGCGGTCTGCCCGACCGGCTGAAAGGTCATGCGCGCGGCTATCAGCCCTTCCTGAAGGACTATAGGGCGCTGCTCGCTGCGTTCGAGGCGCGGATGCCCAAGCCTTGGATCGCCATGGGCCACTCGATGGGCGGCTGCCTGACTCTGTTGGCCCTGGCCAAGGGCGAAGGTCGCTTCTCGGCCTGCGTGCTGTCGGCGCCGATGCTGGGCGTCAATACCGGCGGGATTCCGCCCTTGGCTGCGACCGCTCTGTCCTGGACGCTCTCGCGGCTTGGCTTCGCCGGCCGTTATGTCAGCGCCGCCTACGACCCCCTGTCGACGACCTTCGAGGCCGACAAGCTGACCCACGACCGCGCGCGTCACGATCGCTATCGGGCGCAGCTGAAGGCCGATCCGCGCATCGCCCTTGGGGGCGTGACCTGGGGCTGGCTGGATTTCGCGGTGTCGGCCTGCGCCTCTCTGGCCCGTCGGGGCTCCGTGGAGGGGCTCGACATTCCCGTCACGATCGTCGCCGCCGAGCTGGACGACCGCGTGCTCAATCCGGCGTCGAAGGCGATTGCCGATCGGCTGCCGCAGGGGCGCTACGCCGAGGTCCCCGGCGCCTTCCACGAGATCCTGATCGAGACAGACCCGCGCCGAGCGATGTTCTGGAAGGCGTTCGACGAGACGGTCGCCGCGACAATGAACGCTGGCGCGCCTATTTCGCCGAGCGTCGGAGGCTGACCAGGGCCTCGTCCAAGGGACGGCGGTCGCCCGAGATAACCATCTGGCCGCCGTTCGGGCCGATCGTCTCACCGCGCCAGTTGGTGACCATGCCGCCGGCGGCCTCCACCACGGGAATGGCGGCCTCGATGTCCCAGGACTTGAGGCCCGCCTCGATGACCATGTCCATCTTGCCCATGGCGACCATGGCGTAGGCGTAGGCGTCGCAGCCCAGGCGGGCCAGCTTGGCGGCCGCGCGCACCTGCAGCCAGGCGCCGCGCTCGGCGCCGTCGAAGCAGGCGTCGGGATCGGTGGTGGCGATCACAGCGTCGTTCAGACTGGCGCACTCGCGCACCTGGATCGGCGCGCTCTGGCCGCGGGCGATCAGGCGCGCGCCGCCGGCGTGGCCGATGAACAGCTCGTCGGTGAAGGGCTGGCCGATCGAGCCCAGCACCGGACGACCGTTGTGGCGCAGGCCGATCAGCGTGGTCCACAGCGGCAGGCCCGAAATGAAGGCGCGCGTGCCGTCGATCGGGTCCAGCACCCAGACGAACTCGGCGTCGGGGCGATCCTCGCCATATTCCTCGCCGATAACGCCGTGCTCGGGATAGCGCTCGGCGATCAGCTTTCGAATCGCCGCTTCCGCGCCGCGATCGGCCTCGGTCACCGGATCGAAGGCCCCGTGGGTGTCGCGCGGTAGGTTCTTGCCCGCCCCCTTGTCCTCGAGGCCGTGATCGGCCCGGAACAGTGGCAAGATGGCGGCCGCGGAGGCCTTGTTCAGGTCGATGACGAAGGCGTCGAGCGCCGCGAGCCGATCAGCGGAAAGAGTCATGCGCGCGGGTTTAGCTTTCCAGCCGCCGCCGCGCCACGCCTTTCCGCGCGTATCGGTTGCGTGGGAGACCTAAGCTTCCACCAGTTCGCCGCCATGCAGCGATTTGGCGAGGTCCAGAAGACGCCGGCGCGGGCGCTCGCCCAGCAGGTAGTACGCGCGGACCAGGTCCTGCGTCTCCTTGCGGGCGAACATCTCACCGCTTTCCGCCGGCTCGCCGGCCATCTCGCGCCGGACCGTCGAGAGCCCGTCGTAGAAGTAGCCGACCGGCACCTCCAGCGCCTCGGCCAACTGCCAGAGCCGCGCGGCGGAGATGCGATTGGCGCCGCACTCGTACTTCTGGATCTGTTGAAAGCGCACGCCGACCGTTTCGGCCAACTGCTGCTGCGTCAGACCCAGCAGACGGCGACGCCGACGCAGGCGCTTGCCCAGGTGGACGTCGATGTCGTTACCCATGGAACTTCTTGCCCCCTTAACCTTCTCCCGTACCGAAACGGAACGAGACGCCCGACCAGCCGCAAATCGCGTGCCGTTGCGCGAAGTGGCCGGCCAAGCCTACTAAGGGCGCATGTCTGAGAAGCGTCGGCCTTGGGTGCAGGATCTGCTGTGGCGGTTGGAAGCCTTCGGCTTTGACCTCTTCATCGGGGCGGTGCGCCTGATGGGCGTGGATCGGGCCTCCGACTTCGGCGGCTGGCTAGGTAAGACGTTCGGGCCGATGAGCGGCGCCCACAAGGTCGCGACGCGCAATCTGAAACTGGCCTTTCCCGAAAAGGACGCGGCCTGGCACGCTCGGATTCTGGACGAGCAGTGGGAGGGCCTGGGCCGCTCGTTCGCCGAGTTTCCGCTGATGGACAAGATCCTGCCGTCCACGGGGCGGGTCGAGGTCGTGGGCAAGGAGCGCCTGGAAGAGATCGCCCGCGACAAGATCCCGGTCGTCTTCGTCTCGGGGCATCTTTCGAACTGGGAGGTCATGCCGGCCGCCATCGTCGACAGCGGCGTGATCTGCGAGATGACGTATCGCGCGGCCAACAACCCGTATGTCGACAAGCGCATCAAGGACAGTCGCTTCCGCTATGGCGTTCGCCTGTTCGCGCCCAAGGGCGGCGACGGCGCCCGCGAGCTGCTGGAAGGCATGAAGGAGGGGCGATCGGTCGCCCTGATGAACGACCAGAAGTTCAACAGCGGGGTGGCCGCGCCGTTCTTCGGGCATGACGCCCGCACCGCGCCCGGACCGACGCGCCTGGCGATCCGCTTCGGCACGGTCCTGCAGCCCATGTCGGTGCAGCGCCTGAAGGGCGCCCGCTTCCGGGCGGTGGTGCATGAGCCGATCGTTCCGCCCAAGACCGGCGACCGCACGGCCGACATCGAGGCGGGCGTGCGGATGATCAACGCCTTCATGGAAGACCGCATCCGCGAGCGGCCGGCCGAGTGGTTCTGGGTGCACCGTCGCTGGCCCAACGAGGTTTACGCCGCCCTGGCCGAGCGTGAGCGGGCTGACGGGCCCACGACCTAGATTTCGATCGTGTCGCTGGGCGCTTCGCCCGAGTCCGCTTCGCCGGCCCGGCGGAACGGGCCCTTGTGCGAAGGATCGTTCCGACGCCGCCGGCAGGGACCGAAATAGTCTGGCGACCGTATGAACGGCCGCGGGTGGAAGATCACCGTGTTGATCCGGTCCAGCAGGGACCGAGCGGTGACCGGCTTGACCACGATCTCGGTGACGCCGGCGTCGCGCGCTTCAAACACGCGATGCCGTTCGGCGAAGCCGGTCAGCATGATGATCGGCAGGAAGGGATCGACGCTGTCGTCCGCATTGCGAACCAGATGGGTGAACTGAACGCCGTCCAGCGGGCTCATCTTGAAGTCGACGATGGCGATGTCCGGGCGCCAGTCCCGCAGGACCTGCAGGGCCTCGGCGCCGTCCATCGCTTCCCGGATCTGCCGCGCCCCCACGCCCTTCAGGATCGTCGAGACGATCGACCGAATGTGCTGGTTGTCATCCACCAGCAGGAAACGCAGCTTTTCAAACGCCGCCGGCATTCGGTAGCCGCCTCCTCAAGGATCTCGCGGGGAAGGCCGGACGAAGATCGCTCTTGGCGGCCTAACGTTCCGGCAGGGTCGGCATTGCTAACGAATGATTTAAGCTCAAGCTAGACACGAATAACGCGAACCGAGTTTCCGAAAGTCTGGGCGGAATGTCGTCCGGATGGCTTGGGGCGTGGAATAGACGCTCCGACGCGACGCGAACGCTCAGCCTTGCCAGCGCTTCAGGGCCTCGGCCGCGCCGGCATAGGCCTCCTGATGCTCGGGACTCCAGTAGCGCAAGGCCTCCAGCGGAATTTTCGCGTTTGTGACGGCGCAAAGCACGAAGCGGCCGGGCGAGAGCACGGCGTATTCGCCGTCGCCATAATGCAGGACGGCCAAGCCGTCGGACTTGCCGAGATCACGATCGAAAGCGTTCATGGTCCATACTCTACGCCAGAGCGGCGTCTCAGAACAGGTCGCCCTGCTCGGTCTTGGGCGGGGCGGGCTTGGGGCGTGACGGGGAAGGGCGCGGCGGCGTCTGAGGCGGAACGATTACGCTTTCGCCATCGATCACCGCGTCGCGGTCGCCGACCTTGAACTTCAGGTTCACGCGCTCGCCAGCGGCGAGGTCGGCCGCCGAGCGGGCCAGGGTTCCGTCGGCCTTGCGGACGAGGGCGAAGCCGAGCTCCAGCGGACGTTCTGGGTTCAGCGACACCCTCAGCTTCTCCAGGTTCGCCAGTTGGTCGTCGGCCCGCGCTAGGCGGCGCTCAGCGGCCGAGCCTAGACGTGTCCATAGCAGGGGCAGGCGAGCGTGATCCCGGACGCGGTCCACCGAGCGGGTCCCACAGGCGTTCAAGCGGCGGCCCAGGTCCGCCAGTCGATCGGCCTTGGCGGCGTGCTGGCGGCGCAGGGCGTCCGGCGTCAGACGCGCGGTGACCTTCAGAAGGTCCTGGGCGTGGACCGTGGTGTTGCGGTGCAGGGCCGCGTCCAGGCGGCCCGAGGCGATGTCGAAGCGCTGCTGCGCCAGGGCCAGCAGGTCGTTGGGACGCGGCAGGCCGCGCGCGGCCCCCAGCAGCCGGGTGCGACGCTCCTCGATTGTCCGGGCCCCGCAGCGGCTGAGGCGACGGTCGAAATCGGAGATCAGCGCCCGCAGCTCGGCCAGAACCGGCGTTGCCATCTCGGCCGCCGCCGTCGGCGTCGGCGCGCGGCGGTCGGAGACGAAGTCGATCAGGGTGGTGTCGGTCTCGTGGCCGACCGCCGAGATCAGCGGGATCGCGCCTTCTGCGACGGTGCGGGCCAGGGCCTCGTCGTTGAAGGCCCAGAGATCCTCGACCGAGCCGCCGCCCCGGGCGACGATCAGGATGTCGGGACGGGGCGCGGGCCCGCCCGGCTGGATGGCGTTGAAGCCGCGGATCGCCGCGCTCACCTGGGCGGCGGCGGCGTCGCCTTGCACGACGACCGGCCAGACCAGCACGTGGCACGGCCAGCGGTCGCGGATGCGATGCAGGATGTCGCGGATCACCGCCCCCGTCGGGCTGGTGATGACGCCGACCACGGCGGGCATCGAGGGCAGGGGGCGCTTGCGCTCGGGCGCGAACAGGCCCTCGGCTGCCAGCTTGGCCTTCAGGCGCTCCAGCTGCGCGAGAAGCGCGCCGACGCCGGCGGCCTCCATGCTGTCGATGACGATCTGGTAGCGCGAACCGGCCGGATAGGTGGTGATCTTGCCGGTGACGATGACCTCGAGCCCGTGCTCGGGCCGCACGCCTAGGCCCCGGACATTGCCCTTCCAGACGACGCCGTCGATCGCGGCCTTGTCGTCCTTGATCGTCAGATAGACGTGGCCGTTGGAGTGATGGGTGACCTTGGAGAGTTCGCCGCGCAGCCGCACGAAGCCGTAGCGATCCTCCAGCGTCCGCTTCAGGGCGAAAGCCAGTTCGGAGACCGAGTAGGGCGGGGCGTTGGAATCGTTCGGCGCGAGGTCCGTCATAGGGCTGTTTTAAGGGGGAAGTTGGGAGAGGTCATCCGTTCCCGATCACCCTTTCATCGCCTTCCTCGCCCTCGTGGCGAGGACCCATGGTTCGGCTTGACGCGGGAGCGTGGGAGGTGGGTCTGACGCTGATGGCGCGCGTCGACGCACGTCTCGCGGCGGAACGATGGGTCCCAGGCACAAGGCCTGGGAAGGCGGATTTCAGGAAGTCCCAGAAACGCAAAATCCCGGGCGGTCTTCCAACCGCCCGGGATCCGCCGCTCTGAGAGACTTTTATTGTTCTTAGATGTAGCGGCGAAGCGAGCGGGCGAGCTCGGTGGCGCCGCCCTTCTTCTTCGTTTGCTGGGGCTGGTAGGCCACGCGGGCATGTTCCACGCAGTAGGGGCCTTCCGAGGAGCGGCGGCCGCAGAAGGTGAAGCCTTCCGACGACGGATCGCCGATCGGCCACTTGCACATGTGGGCGCCCAGGGTCAGCACCGTGGCCGAGCCCGGCTCCTCGTGCCGGAACGCCGGCAGCGGCGCCGGCGCGGCGGCCACGGGCATCGACGGCGCCTCGATCGGCGTCACGCGGCGCGGCGCCGACGGCATGGCCTGGGCGGCAGGGCGCGCCGGGCGCGGCGCCTTGAAGGCCGGGCGCGCGGGTTGCGAAGGCGCGGCGCGGCCCGACAGGCCGAGACGGTGAACCTTGCCAATGACGGCGTTGCGCGTGACGCCGCCCAGTTGCTTGGCGATCTGACTGGCCGACAGTCCGTCCAGCCACAGCTTCTTCAAGGTCGAGACCCGTTCGTCGGTCCAGCTCATAACCCGTCTCCGCCATTGTGATGGAATGCGGGCGTCCCCACGCCCATCATCCCATATTTGGTGATCGAACCGCCCCGCCGGCGGTCGTCCTACTACTAATCGTAAAGAATGCATTAAAACACACAATGGGCGCCAACGACTCTGTCCACAGAAACAAGATGTTGATTCACGCAAGCCCGAGCTTGCGAAAAGGGGGGCGAGGGCGCACATGCCAAGCGGAACAACGGGTTGAGCGCATGAGAGACACCGCGAAGAGCGTCATTCCGCCGCAGCCGCGCGACTATCACGGCTGGAACTGGAGCGGTTTTCTGACCCTCTATCAGCGCGAGATCCGCCGGTTCTGGAAGGTCGGCACCCAGACGGTGGCCGCGCCGGTCGTCACGACTCTGCTCTACATGCTGGTTTTCGTGGTTGCGGTGGGCGCCAGCCGCCCGGCCGTGGGCGGCGTGACCTTCGGCCATTTCGTGGCCCCGGGTCTGATCATGATGGCGATCCTGAACAACGCCTTCGCCAATTCCTCGTCGTCGCTGATCCAGGCCAAGATGATGGGGCTGACGCCCGACTTCCTGACGCCGCCGCTGTCGGCGCTCGAGCAGGTCTCGGCCTTCACCCTGGGCGCCGCGACGCGTGGGATCGTGGTCGGCGCGGTCACGGCGCTGGTCGTGGGCGTGCTGCCGGGCGCCGGTCTGTCGATCGTCCATCCCTGGGCGATCGTCTATTTCGCCGCGGTCGCGTCGCTGAGTCTGGGTCTCGCCGGCGTCGCCGCGGGCCTATGGTCGGAGAAGTTCGATCAGCTGGCCGCCGTGACCAATTTCCTGATCATGCCGATGACGTTCCTGTCCGGCACCTTCTACCTGGTCGACAAGCTGCCCGAGCCCTTCCGGTCGGCCAGCCACTTCAACCCGTTCTTCTATCTGATCGACGGCTTCCGCTACGGCTTCATCGGCCACGCGGACGGTTCGATCGCGATCGGGGTGGTGTCGACGGGCCTGCTGACGGTGGCGCTTTTCCTGTGGTGCTGGCGGCTGTTCGTGACGGGCTATCGCCTCAAGAGCTGATCCCGCTGTGGCGAAGGCGACAAAGTCCGGGATTTTCGCCGGGTTTTCAGGCGCTTTCATCGTCCCTTGATTGACACGACGGCGTTCCACGGCGACAACCTGCGGCCTTCCGGTCCCCGTGCTCAGAGCGCGGGGGCTTCTTTCCTTTTAGGGAGGTCGGTCTCTTGAGCACCGCGTCGTCGTCCCCCACCTCGCAGCACCACATCATGGGCGTCTACAACCGCGCCCCGCTGGCGTTCGAGCGAGGCCGAGGCGCGCGCCTGTTCTCGACCGACGGCGGCGAATACCTGGACTGCGTGGCGGGCATCGCCACCAACGGCCTGGGTCACGCTCACCCCGTGCTGGTCGAGGTCCTGAAGAACCAGGCCGAGAAGCTCTGGCACGTCTCGAACATCTATCGGATCCCTGAACAGGAGGCCCTGGCCGACGCCATCTGCGCATCGACCTTCGCCGACGTGGTGTTCTTCACCAACTCGGGTACGGAAGCCGTTGAATGCGCGCTGAAGACGGCCCGCAAGTACCATTCCGCCAACGGCCAGCCCGAGCGGATCGACATCTACGGCTTCGATGGCTCGTTCCACGGCCGGACCTACGCCGCGGTCAACGCCTCGGGCAATCCGAGCTATGTCGATGGCTTCGGTCCGCGCCTGCCGGGCTACAAGCAGCTGACCTTCGGCGACCATGACGCCATCAAGGCCGCGATCGCCAGCCCGACCACGGCGGCGATTATCATCGAGCCGGTGCAGGGCGAAGGCGGCGCGCGCGCCGTCCCGACCCAGTGCCTGAAGGGCCTGCGCCAGCTGTGCGACGAGCACGGCGTGCTGCTGATCTATGACGAAGTCCAATGCGGCATGGGCCGCACGGGCAAGCTCTTCGCCCACGAGTGGGCCGAGGGCGGCGAGCCGCACATCATGGCGGTGGCCAAGGCCCTGGGCGGCGGTTTCCCGATCGGCGCCTGCCTGGCCACGACCGAGGCGGCCAAGGGCATGACCGTGGCCGCCCACGGCTCGACCTTCGGCGGCAACCCGCTGGCCATGGCTGTCGGCAAGGCGGCCTTCGACCTGATCAACTCGCCCGAGACGCTGGACAATGTGAACGCCGTCTCCGGCTTCCTGACCCAGCAGCTGAACGGCCTGAAAGACCGCTTCCCGGACATCATCGTCGACATCCGCGGCAAGGGCCTTCTGATCGGGATCAAGCTGATCCCGAACAACCGCGAGTTCATGGTTCTGGCCCGTGACCAGCACCTGCTGGTCGCCGGCGGCGGCGACAACTGCGTGCGCCTGCTGCCGCCGCTGAACCTGACCATCGAGGAAGCCCGCGAAGCGATCGGCAAGCTGGAAAAGGCTTGCGAGGTCGCGCGCGCCAAGGCTTCCGCCTAGCAATCTGAACCTTTGAAAACCGCCCGCTTCGGCTAGCCGGAGCGGGCGTGAGGGATTTGGCCCATGACCGCCCCCCGCCACTTCATCGACCTGTGGAAGCTGGACGGCCCGACGCTGCGCCTGCTGCTTGAGGACGCCAAGGCCCGTAAGACCGCCCGCAAGGGTTGGCCGCAGGGCAAGGTCGACGCCGACGCGCCGGCCAAGGACCGCGTGCTGTCGATGATCTTCCAGAAGAACTCGACCCGCACCCGCTTCTCGTTTGACGCCGCCATGCGCCAGCTGGGCGGCTCGGCGATCATCTCAACCTCGTCGGACATGCAACTGGGCCGCGGCGAGACCATCGAGGACACCGCCAAGGTGCTGTCGCGCATGGTCGATGCGGTGATGATCCGCGCCAACAGCCACGCCGACGTCGAGCGCTTCGCTCAGGTCTCGACCGTGCCGGTGATCAATGGCCTGACCGACAAGAGTCACCCGTGCCAGATCATGGCCGACATCCTCACCATCGAGGAGCATCGCGGCGACATCGGCGGCAAGACGATCGCCTGGGTCGGCGACGGCAACAATGTCTGCTCTAGCTTCATCCACGCAGCGCCGCTGCTGGGCTTCGAGCTGAAGATCGCCTGCCCGGCGGTCTATCACGCCGACCTGCACGACCTGGCCCGCGCCGAAAGCCTGCAGGGCAAGGTCAGCATGACGACCGACCCGCGGGAAGCCGTGCGGGGCGCCGACGTCGTCGTGGCCGACACCTGGGTCTCGATGGGCGATACCGACCATGACGAGCGTCTGGCGGCGCTGGAGCCCTATCAGGTCGACGACAAGCTGATGGATCTCGCCAAGAGCGACGGCGTGTTCCTGCACTGCCTGCCGGCCCACCGGGGCGAAGAGGTCACGGACGAGGTCCTGGACGGCCCGCGGTCGCTGGTCTGGGACGAGGCCGAAAACCGCATCCACGCCCAGAAGTCGGTTCTGGCCTGGGCGTTCGGTGCGATCGGCTAAAACTGGAAGAGGGCGCCGGCCAGCGCCCGGTTGGACTGCGCTGGCCGACTGCGCCGGCGCGTATGGGCAAAAGCGACGGCCCGTCTTTGGTGCGCCGACTCCGCAAGCTGTGCAATGCGGCAGGACGTCGCTTTCCTCGGATTGGGTCATGCGGTCGCGTGAGGCCAGGCTCGCAATTTCCACAAGACCCCCTATTTAACCGCCCCATGACCGACATCGCTTCCACTCCGGGCGTCCTCGACGACGTCGTTTCCGCGTTCCAGATCGAAGGATTGCCCGTGCGCGGCCGCGTCGTGCGGCTGGGCCAGGCCGTGGACGAGGTGCTGACGCGCCACGCCTATCCCGAGCCTGTCGCCAACCTGTTGGGCGAGGCTTGCGCGCTGGCCGCCCTGGTCGGCTCCAGCCTGAAGTTCGAAGGCCGCCTGATCATCCAGGCCCAGGGCGATGGCCCCGTGCGCTATGTGGTGGTCGACTACGACACCTCCGGCGGGCTGCGCGGCTACTGCCGGTTCGACCCGGACGAGGTCGCCGCGGTGTCGGAAGGTTTCGCGCGTCCCGGGGCCAAGACCCTGCTAGGCGGCGGCGTCTTCATCATGACCCTGGACCAGGGGGCCGACATGGACCGCTACCAGGGCGTGACGCCGATCGAGGGCGAGACCCTGGCCCTCTGCGCCGAGCAGTACTTCGCCCAGTCGGAGCAGACCCCGACCCGCATCCGCCTGGCCGTCGGCCAAGTCGACACGGGCGAGGGGCCGCAATGGCGCGCCGGCGGCATCCTGATCCAGGTCATCGCGGGCGACCAGGCGCGCGGCGACACGCAGGAAGCTTGGCAACATGTCACGGCGCTGTTCGAGACGACTGGGGACGACGAGCTGATCGACCCGACCGTCACGACCCCGACCCTGCTGTGGCGCCTGTTCAACGAGGATGGCGTGCGCCTGCTCGACGAAAAGCCGCTGCGCGCCTTCTGCCGCTGCTCGGAAGATCGGATCGGCGTGGTGATGGACTCGTTCTCGGCCCAGGAGGTCGAGGAGATGATCGAGCCGGACGGCAAGATCCACGTCACCTGCGAGTACTGCTCGCGAATCTACAAGCTCGACCCGCCGATGGCGGGGTAAGGCGGGGGCGGAGGCCTGGTGCTTCCGCCCTCAGTTCACCTTCAGCGCCGCGCCGGGCAGGTGCAGCGAGAACTCGGGGATCTCGGCGTCGAACAGCTCGCCGTCCTCGGTCACCATCTGGTAGCTGCCGCGCATCGCGCCAGAGGGCGTGGGCAGCGGGCAGTTGGAGATGTAGCGGAAGGCTTCGCGGGGCTTCAGTTCCGGCTGTTCGCCGACCACGCCCGAACCCTCGACCTCGTTCACGCGATTGAGGCCGTCGGTGATGGTCCAGCGGCGGGAGACCAGGGTGACTGTCTCGCCGCCGTGGTTCTCGATCTCGACCGTATACGACCACAGATAGACGCCTTCCTCGGGCGAGGAGTCTTCGGCCGCGTAGGTCGGGAACACGCGCACGACGATGTCGCGGGTGCGCGCCTCGTAGCTGGTCGCGGCTTGGCCGCGCCGCCGGCGCATCCGCTGCATCGGCGGGGAGGTCTCACGCCTGATCGAGCGCACGGGTCACATCTCGCGTCAGGTCGGCCAGGCTTTCCAGGCCCACGGACAGGCGCACGCCGCCTTCGGTCACGCCCAGAAGCGGGCGCTCCTCTTCGGGCACCGAGCGGTGGGTCGTGGTCGGCGGGTGGGTCGCCATCGACTTGGCGTCGCCCAGATTGTTGGAGATGTCGACGATCTCCAGCGCGTTCAGGAACTTGAAGGCCGCCTCGCGCGAGCCCAGGTCCAGCGCGATCACCGTGCCGCCGCCACTCATCTGCTTCTTGGCGACCTCGTAGCCCGGATGGTCCTTGCGGAACGGGTAGAGGACGGTCTGGACCTTCTTATGTTCGGCCATCACGTCGGCCAGAGCCGCCGCGGTCTCGGCCTGGCGGCGGACGCGCAGGTCCAGGGTCTCGAGGCCCTTTAGCATCACCCAAGCGTTGAACGGCGACAAGGCCGGGCCGGTGTGGCGCAGGCTATCGCGATAGAACTCGTCGTTGATCGCCTCGCTGGTCAGGATCGCCCCGCCCAGCACCCGGCCCTGGCCGTCGATGTGCTTGGTGGCAGAATAGACCACGACGTCAGCGCCCAGCTTCAGCGGCTGCTGGAAGATCGGCGTGGCGAAGACGTTGTCGACGATGACCTTGGCGCCGACGGCGTGCGCCATCTCGGCGACCGCGGCGATGTCGGTGATCTCCAGCACCGGGTTCGAGGGCGTCTCGATCAGCACGGCCTTGGTGTTCGGGCGGATCGCCGCTTCCCAGGCTTTCAGGTCCGTAGCGTCGACGAAGGTGGTCTCGACGCCGAAGCGCGGCAGCCACTCGGCGATGATCCAGCGGCATGAGCCGAACAGGGCGCGGCCGGCCACCACGTGGTCGCCGGCGCGAACCAGGCCCATCAGCGAGGCGTGGATCGAGGCCATGCCGGTGGCCTGGGCGCGGCAGACCTCGGCGCCTTCCAGCAGGGCCAGGCGGTCCTCGAACATCTTCACGGTTGGATTATTGAACCGCGAATAGACGAAACCCGGCTCATCGCCCGCGAAGCGGCGGTCGGCGCCCTCGGCGCTGTCGTAGGTGAAGCCTTGCGTCAGATAGAGCGCCTCGGCCGTCTCCATGAACTGCGAGCGCGCGATCCCACCGCGGATCAATTTCGTCGCGACATCCCAGTCTTTCGGATCTTCGGCCACCGCCTTGCCTCCTACGCGTAAAACGCGGGCATAAGGAGGGGGAGGGGACGCTGGGTCAAGCCACAACACCGCTCGGACGGCGGAAGAATTGTCACGCTTCGTTTGGTCGATTGTCCCACCCGCGAAGAAATGCGGCGAGCCTTGCGTTTGCGGCCGCGTTTGGCGAGTGTCGCGCCGATGACCGATGCACACGCCGCAGGGATTCTGCCCTGCCAAACGATCGAGGACTTGATCGCCGAGGAGGCGATCACCTCAGCCACGCCGTTCGACGTCGATCAGGTGCAGCCCGCCAGCCTGGATCTGCGCCTGGGCGCGCGGGCCTGGCGGATTCGCGCCTCGTTTCTGCCGGGCCTGCATCGTCGCGTCCCCGAGCGTCTGAGGGACGTGGCCATGCACGAGCTGGACCTGACCAAGGGGGCGGTGCTGGAAAAGGGCTGCGTCTACATCGCCGAGATCCAGGAGCGTCTGGCCCTGCCGGGCAACGTTTCGGCGCGCGGCAATCCCAAGAGCTCGACCGGCCGCGTGGACGTCTTCGTTCGCCTGCTGACCGACCACAGCCGCGCCTTCGACGATGTCGACGCGGGCTACGAGGGGCCGCTTTATATCGAGATCGCGCCGCAGACCTTCTCGGTGCTGGTGCGCGCGGGCACGCGGCTGAACCAGCTGCGCCTGAAGCGCGGCGAGCCGGCCAAGCTGTCGATCCGCAGCGTCGGCGTCGACCTGACCGCCGGCGTCGTCGGCTTCCGGGGGCGTCGCCACGCCGGCGTCGTCGACCTGGACCACGAGGACGGCCACGATCCGCGCGACTTCTGGGAGCCGTTGGAAGCCCGCCACGGCGAGCTGCTGCTGGATCCGGGCGAGTTCTACATCCTGGCCAGCAAGGACGACATCGAGATCCCAGTGATGGAGGCGGCCGAGATGACGCCGATCGATCCGTCGGTCGGCGAGTTCCGCGTCCACTACGCCGGCTTCTTCGATCCGGGCTTCGGCACCGAGGAGGCGCTGGCTCGCGGCTCCAAGGGCGTACTGGAGGTGCGTAGCCACGAGACGCCGTTCCTGCTGGAGGACGGGCAGACGGTGGCGCGCCTGGTCTATGAGCCGCTGACGGCGCGGCCGGCGCGGCTGTACGGGGAGGGGGGCTCCCACTACCAGCGCCAGGGCCTGAAGCTCTCCAAGCACTTCAAAATCTGGTCCTAAGGTCGGGCGGGTCCGTCGCAGGCCGGTCGCGCGGCAACGCGTCGCACTACATCTAGTGGACAGTGCGTGTTGTTGCACAAATCCTGGTCTCGTCCTCGCGGGCGGTGATCTTCTGAGTCGCCGGGCGCGGAGGGCGGCGGAAGATCACGGAGGCCTGCTTGGCCCGTCATGCTCAAGACCCGTTTCTGATCCTGCAGGGTCGCGTTGACGCCTGGGAGCGCTGTGCGCGGATCCCGGGTTGCGACAAGGCGATCTGGCGGCAGGACGCCCAGGGGCGTGTGATCCGCTGGTCCGACTTCGGTGACCGTTTCTCTCGCTATGGCTGGGAAGTGGTCAGTCGGGCGCGGCCTGGGGTCTGGGGGCGGGCTCTCGCGGCCAAACGACTCGAGGCGGTGCATTGGCGGGGCGTCGTGGGAGAACCGGCGGTGGGTGATCCGTTTCTGGACCAGCGCGCGGCCTGAAATCATCAAGCTTGTCCGTCATTTAGTCTTGTTTACATGACAAAATGACAAGATCGCTTGACATAAAATCGGTGTTGCATGACAACGTTCCTTGTCATTTCGACGAGGAGGCTTGTCATGAGGAAGAACGTTCAGCGCGCAACCGTCAGCCGCGCCGATAAGCTCGCCGTGGGCATGGCCGCCAGCTCTGGCGCTCTCGTGACCGCGGTCTGCGCGGCGCGCGACATGGGTGGTCCGATCCTGGCGACCGCCGTCGGCGTGGGTTTGAGCGCGCTCGCCGCGATCCTGCTTTTCGTCTTCCGCGATCGTTCGCCCAAGCCCGCGTCCATGACGAACGACGACCAAGACGGCGCCGTCGAAGCGCTGGCCGCCCTTTAGTCGCAAGCTGGATTGGAGGGGATATCGATGAGCGAACAGATCAGTAAACAAGCGCGCCGCCAAGCGACCGCGATGCGGGGACTGCTCGGAGCCTTTCTGGTCGGCGCGGTCTGCGGCGCGGGCTACTACATCGCCAGGGATATGCGTCTGACGATCCCGCCGGCCATGATCGGTGTCATTCTGCTTGTCTTGGTCGTGCTGGGCTCGGTCGCGAGCATCGCCTACTGGCGCAACATCGACGAGGCGGCTCGCGAAGCCCACAAGTTCGCGTGGATGTGGGGCGGCTCGACCGCGATGGCCCTGGTCCTGCCGTTCCCGCTTCTGATCGGTGACGCCCGCATCGTCGCCCTGATGGGCCAGCACTCTCCGGCTGAATGGGTGTCGATCGGCGTCGTGGGGCTCATGACTGCGCAACTCATTGGCTACGGCCTGGCCTGGGCCGGCTGGTGGCTGCGTCAGCGCTGATCCCGAAATCGAAAGGAAGCCGTCATGGCTCAGACTATGCCGACCTGGTCCAAATGGGCCCTGTTCGCCGGCGGTGCGGTCGCCCTGTCCGCCGTTCCATTCTGGCTGGCCTTCTCTCACGTCGTGAAGGGCCTCGCGCTGCCGATCGCGCTGTTCGTCTGGTTCGTCGTCTATCTGGCCTACGTCTTCTTCGGAACAGCCAGGCTGAAGGCTGGGCGGATCGGCCCGGTGATGAAGCGCTATCGTCGGCGCCTGTCCATCGCGCTGATGACCTACTGCGTGGTGCTAATGGGCTCGATCTACCTGTTGCACAGGGTGGACCTTTCGGGACCGCTGCTGTGGCTGGTCGCCGCCGCCCCGGCAGCTCCCATTCTCGGCGTGCTCGTCGTGATGAGGCTCTACCTCAAGGAGGAGCCCGACGAGTTCGAGCGCGCCGTGCACGTCGAGGCGATGATCTGGGGGCTGGCCGTCGTGTTGGCGGTGACCACGGTCTGGGGCTTCCTCAGCAACGCCAATGTGGCGCCCGCGCCGCCGCTTTTCCTGGTGTTCCCGCTGTTCTGCCTGGCCTGGGGCTTCAGCCAGCCCTTCATCCGGAGGCGGTACCAATGAAGAACCGCCTGAAGGTCCTCCGCGCCGAGCGGGACTGGAGCCAGGCTGATCTCGCCGACCGGCTCGAAGTGTCCCGCCAGACCGTCAACGCCCTCGAAACCGGCAAGTACGATCCCAGCCTGCCCCTGGCGTTCAAGATCGCGCGCCTGTTCGGCCAGCCGATCGAGGCGATCTTCCAGGACGAGGCCTGAGCCTCGTCCTTCCGGGGCGAGCAGCCTCGAACCATTCCATCAATCTGCAACGCTCGGCGTTTTTCGCCGAACCCTTCCGCGCGCCCTGTTCCCAAGGAGAACACGATGCAAAATCTAATGCCTCGCGCCCATCTGTTCGCCGTCGTCATGGCGATCCTGGCCGCGCTCGGCGTGTTTGGCGGCCCGGCCCACGCCGCCGACCGGATGACCGTCACCGTCACCGGCAAGGGCCCAGACGTAGTGCTGATCCCGGGCTTGGCCTCGTCCGCCGCCGTCTGGGACGGGACCGTCCAGCAGCTCTCGGCTTCGCATCGCGTCCACATCGTCCAGGTGGCGGGCTTCGCCGGCGCGCCGATCGCGGGCAACGCCGAAGGTCCGGTGGTCGAGCCGCTGGTCGAGGCGGTCGACGCCTACATCAAGGCCAACCACCTGAAGTCCCCGGCGGTCATCGGCCACTCGATGGGCGGCTTCACCGGCCTGCTGCTGGCTCAGCGCCATCCCGAGGACGTTGACCGCCTGATGATCGTCGACAGCCTGCCGTTCTTCCCGCTGCTGTTTTCGCCGACCGCCACGGTCGAGAGCATCAAGCCGCAGGCCGCGGCCATGCGCGACGCCACCATCGCGATGAGCGCCGAAGCCTTCGCCAGCCAGCAGGCCATGGGCGCGCCGCGCTACGTGAAGTCCACCGAAGGCCAGGCGCTGATGCTGGCCTGGTCGAAGGCCTCGTCGCAGTCGGTTGTCGGCCGGGCGATGTACGACCTCCTGACCACCGACGCCCGGCCCGGCCTTGGCGGCGTCAAGGCTCCGACGATCCTGCTTTATCCGTTCGACCCGGCGCTCGGCGCGCCGGCCACGATCATCGAGAAGACCTACGCCGACGCCTATGCCGACCTGCCGGGCGTCACGCTCAAGCGTGTCGACGATAGCCGCCACTTCATCATGCTGGACCAGCCGAAGGCCTTCGCCGAGGCGGTCGAGGCCTTCCTGAAATAGCTCCCCGGCGATCGCCCCTTGCCGTCGTCGCAAACCCAGCCAACGCTCAATCCATCCTTAGGAGTGACCATGTTTCGCGAACTGAACCGCCACGCCCGTCGTCTTTGCACGGGTCTGATCTCCGCCATCGCCCTGACGGTCGCCGGGCCGGTCCTGGCCGAACCCGCCCTTTGGGCGATCAAGGACAAGGACTCGACGATCTACCTGTTCGGCACGATCCACATCCTTAAGCCCGACACCCAATGGCGCTCGGCCAAGATCGACCAGGCCTTCAAGAGCAGCGCCGACCTGACGCTTGAGATCGTCGGGGGCGATGACCCCGCGGTGATGCAGCCCCTGGTGCTGAAGTACGGCCTGGATCCGGCCAAGCCGCTGTCCAGCAAGATCGGTCCGGAAGCCTTCAAGCACGCGGCCGAGCTGGCCCAGGGCGGCGGCGTCCCGCCCCAGGCGCTGGAGTCTATGCGGCCTTGGCTAGCGGCGGTATCGCTGTCCATGGCGCCGGTGATCAAGGCCGGCTACGACCCCCGCAGCGGCGTGGAGCAGGTGCTGGTCAAGGCGGCGACCGAGACCGGCAAGGCCAAGAACGGCCTTGAGACTCCCGAGCAGCAGATCCGCTTCTTCGCGGATCTGCCGCCCGAGACCGAGGCCGACTTCCTGCGCTCGACCCTGGACGACGTCGACGAGGGCGTCGCCAAGATCGACAAGATGGTCGCCGCCTGGGCCGCCGGCGACGTCACGGAGTTGGAGAAGCAGTTCGTCTCCGAGATGAAGGGGGAATATCCCGAGCTCTATGAACTGCTGCTGGTTAAGCGCAACGAGGACTGGGCGAACCAGCTGAAGACCAAGCTCGCCGGCTCCGGCGTCAGCTTCGTCGCGGTCGGCTCGGGCCACCTTGTGGGTCCCGACAGCGTGCAAGCCCAACTGGCCAAGCTGGGGATCAAGGCCGAACGGATCGAGTAGAGGCTCGCGGCCCTCCCTAGGGAGGGCCGTTTATTCCGCCGCCCGGGAGGGCATGTAGATCGACCGCTTGGGCGTGCTCATCACTCGGCCCAGCATCGGTTCGAACGCCTCCAGCGGCATCGACTGGAAGTTCGGATCGAAGGCTTCTTGATCGTACACGTGGCAGAACTTGGCAGTGTACTCGAAGTCCGGATGTCCCCGGAACTGGTCGCGCAGGTTCCGGTCCAGGCCCAGGTGATGGAAGAAATAATAGCCTTGGAAGATCGCGTGGTGCGCCACCATCCAGTGGTTCCGCTCCGACACGAAGGGCTGAAGGATCGCCGCGGCGATGTCGGCGTGATTGCGCGGGCCCAGGATGTCGCCGATGTCGTGCAGCAGGGCGCAGACGACATATTCCTCGTCCTCGCCGGCCTGGTGGGCGCGCGTGGCGGTCTGCAGGCTGTGCTCCAGCCGATCGATGGCGAAGCCCCCGCAGTCACCTTTCAGCAGGTTCAGGTGCGCGACCAGGCGCTTGGGCAGGTCGCGCCCGAACTCCATCGACGCATTGGCGATGATCGCCCAGTCTTCGGCGGTGCCGTCGACCATGGCGTGGAACTTGGCCCGATCATGGGCGTGCGGATCGACCGCGCCGTCGGCCATGGCGTTTCCCCCCAAACGTCTGTTTGAGGCGATCGTGCGCCCGAAGCCAGGAGCCGTCAACGCGATGAAGGGGAGCTTGGAGCGGGCGGGGGGAATCGAACCCCCGACATTCAGCTTGGGAAGCTGACGTTCTACCTCTGAACTACGCCCGCGAACCTCAATGTTTTCCGTCTGTTAGGCTCATCCGCGTTGAGAGCGGCTGAGGCATTTTACAGGGCGTTTTACACTGGTGTTCTTTTCGCGTTCCCCGTCTAGCGGGTTCCTTCGGCCTTCTCAAGCTGTTCGATGACGCCACGGGCGATGTTCTCGCGGTCGACGTAGTGGCGGCGGATCTGGTTCACGTCGTCGGGCGTCCAGCCGAAGATCTCGGCGATCTGCTCGTTGCTGAAGCCGGAGCGGATGTAGCGCGTGCAGGCCGTGCCTCGGAGGTCGTGCAGGGTGCGGCCCTTGACGCCGGACGCCTCGCACGCGCGAATCCAGGCCTGGGTCACGCTGTCGGGCTTCCACGGGTCGCCGTTGCTGCTGGTCAGCAGGAAGGCCGAGGGGATGCGCCCGGCGGCCTTCATCGCCTCGCGCTCGGCCAGGATCTCGGCGACGACGGCGCGGCTGTCTTCGAACAGCGGAACGATGACACGGATGGTCTTGCCGCTCTTGCTGGTCGTCATCTCGATCGAGAAGGCCATGACGTCCGAGACCTTCACGCGGACCAGGTCGCTACGGCGAAGGCCGGTGTCGGCGGCCAGGCGCAGCGCACGGCGGGCGTGGATCGAGGCCTTGGGCAGGATGGCGCGCAGCTCGTCGGGGTGGACGATCTCGGAGGCGCGAGCCTCTGGCTTGTAGATCCCGGCGATGCCGATCGAGGGGTTGGTCTCGGCGTACTCGTTCTCGACGGCCCAGGACAGCAGGCGTCGCAACACTGTCAGGCCATAGTCAGCCGTCCGCGGCGTCGCGGCCCGCTTGTTACGCCAGCGGATGATCTCGCGCTTCATGCCCTTGGCTTTCAGCGCCTTGGTGGGGAGGTCGCCGAAGTCCTGTCGGATGTTGTCTAGCCATGGTCCCCATTGTTTCTGGGTGCTGGCCTCCAGCCGCAAGAAGCCGTCAGGCGCGGCCTTGTAGAGCGTGATCAGTTCCCCGATCGTCTCGCCGTCCGGCGCGGCGCGGGCGGGCGCCTCTTCGAAGGCCTTGGCCAGGTCCGCCGCCGCCGCCGCCTCGGCCGCTTCGGCCTGGGCGCGGTTGTCGCCGACGAACTTCATGACCAGCGGTCCGCCCCGGCGGCGATACCAATAGATGGCGTAACGGCCCTTCGCGAGGTTCATGCCCACGCGGTGCGCGCCATCTATCCGGATCTCGACCTTGGGCAACCGTTTCACGTCAGGCGCGCCTTTGGGCCAGGAAGGTGGCCAGGGCCGCGTCTGCCTCGTCCGCGTCATCGACAGGGGCGCTAGGCTGCTGGAAGCCGGTGATCTTGTCCAGATAGGCGTCGAGCTGGCGCACGTCGTAACGCGGCTCGCCGCCCGGCCGCACGGGGACCGGGTCGACCGGGATGTCGTCCAGGACGTCGCGCGACTTGTAGCCGAGGTAAATCGCGGCCTCGATCGCCGTCAGCATGCGCGGGGCGATGGCGGGGCGGGCGGTCATGGCGTGCGAGCCTTCCCGGAGCCGTCGCAGCGTGGGCATGTCTCGGGAATCTTCTGGTCGGTCTCGATCACGCCGGTTCCAAGGCACAAGCCGCAATCGGTCATGTGGGGACATGGACCGACGCAGCCCCGCGACGTGAAGAACTCGCCGTCGATCGTGCCGGTCTGGCGGCGGTATTCCTGGCCAACAGGGATGATGGCCGACGACGGAGGGCCTCCGAGCGGGCAGGTATCGCACCGATACTCTTTGACCGCTTTTTGCCGCCGGTCGCCGAACTGAACGACATCTGGCGCGTCTTGGTCGTAGTAGCTCATCACCACACCTCGACGCCGGGCGGCATGAAGCCGCCGACGCACGCCTGGCCGCTGACTTGGCCGGAGCGCCAGACGTAGCCGGTCCGGTTTTTGGCGCAGAGCACCGTCAGAGGCGCGCGGTGGATCTCGTCGACGCGATAGCCGAGCGCGCGAATGGCGCGGCGAGCCTCGGCGTCCTCTGCGGGCGCGATGACCAGCCCATAGGCCGTGACGGCCAAAGCTACGGCGACGACCGTGAGGGCGGTGTTGGTGGCGGGGTGTCTAGTCGACATCACGCATCCCTCCACGGGACCCGGCTGGCGAAGGCTTCGGCCGCCTTGTCCAGTTCGTGGAGGTTGACCAGCGCCGGGCGGTCTTCATAGGCGACCGACCGCGCGGCGATCACCAATCGGACCACGTCGGACGGGAGCGGCGTTGTGCCGGCCTCGGATGGCCCGGGCTCGATCAGCGCATGCCAGCGCGTGAGGTGATCGGTCTTGGCCTCTACACGCCCAGACATTCGGTCTGTGTGCAGCTTGAAGCGTTCGACGACCATCGCCGCCGTCGCAGCGACGTCGGCCAGTTCGTCTTCCAGGGCGACGCGGTTCGGCTTGCCGGTGACAGGTTCAGCCTCTTCAATCCCCTGAATGATGCACCGGCCCAGCATGGAAATGGCCTCGCCCATCTCTTCGATCGCCTTGCCGAGCACGGCCAGATTCACCGGGTCGCGTTCGGGTTGCCATGGATTCAGCGGCTTGTCGGTCACAAGGTATCTCCCGAAATGGCAGTGAACCCGCGCGCCTCGGCGTCGACGCCTGGGCGCATCGCGGTAGGACTTCCGGAAAGCTGGGCGTGCCAATTGGCGAGCGCGGCGGCCGTGCTGATCGTGTGGTGCTTGGCCTTGGCCAGGTCTCCACTGATCGCGGCGGCGAGGGCCTTGCCGCCCAGGTAGCCGAGCAACCAGAACCAATCATGCGGCTTCTTGCCGGCATCGTGCTCCGCGCCCCATCGTTTGACCTGATGGGCGGCTTCGAGCTGCACGCCGCGAACGAAGTCATCTGTTTCGGGGCTGTCGATCAGCGTCCGAAGGCGTTCGTTCTCGTCCAGGATCTCTTGGAGATCTCGGGCAATGTCTTTGTTCCAGCGCGGGCGCCTGGTCAGTGGGGTCCCGAAATGGGAGAGGTTGCCGCCGTTCGCCTTGAGTGCGGCCAGATCCCCTTGCAGACGTTCCCTGGCGCTCACGGCTGCACCCGATTGAAGGTGACGACCCACACCCACGGATTGGCGGCCCAAGATCCGGGGCCGTTGATGTGCTCCCAAAGCTCGCGATAGACCGCGCGCGGGTCGTCGCCGATGATCGCGAGGGAGGTGTCGACCGCCCACTTGCCGGGCGCGACCCATTCGAGGCCTTCGGCGATGGCGTCGTCTTCGGTGATGTCGGTCAGCCGCTCGACGCGGACGCTGACGATCTCCAGGGTGATCCGCGACGCCCAGCGGGGCATGTGGATTGACGGGACGCCGTAGACAGCCCCACCGGCAGGCCCCGGAACTTCGCGCGGCCAGGGCGCGTCTCGGTCGATCTCCGGACGGGTCCGCGCGACATAGGCGTTGTCGTTCAGGCCGGCCGTGTACCAGACGTGCTGGTCACAGCTGCCCTTGTCGAACCGTTGGTGGCTCTCGCGGACCCAGAGCCGGTCGCCCGGCTTACCGTACGGGCAGTAGGGGTAGAGGTTCGGCGTCCGAACATCATCTCGCCAGCAGATCCGCGTACCGGGCGTGACGCCGGGCCTGAGAACCGGCCACGACCAATCCCAGCTTTCATGGGGTGCTGGCTGCGGCTTCACCACGCGCCGGGTCTGGGTCTTCTGGCCCTCGAGGATCGCGCGGACCATGGGCGACGAAAACAAAATCGGACGCTCTTTGATCTCGGCCATCAGACGCTCCTAGTTTCGCTGGGCGTGGCCTTCGCGATGGCGGCGGCGATCCGGCGCAGCTCACCCATCGTGAAATCCAGAGGGATGATCTGGTCGTCAGGGATGTTGCGGTTGTCGGTGGCGAGGTTCTTCGGGATGACCGACTGGCACGCGGACAGAAGATCGGGCGCGGCGGCGACCAGGGAAGCGTCTTCCGGCCTTTCGCACATGGCGACGAGCTGACGGGAGCGGCCACCGTCGCGGGCGCTGAACCGAGCGAAGACCATGCGGCGTTCGCGAAGGTCGTTTTCGGCGAATTGGTCGGCCGTCCAGCGCGCTGTCGCAGACGTTCGAAGCGTCACGCCCTGGCTCCACGGACCAGGGGTTCCATTGGCCTGTCGCTGGCTCACGTCCGCAGCTCCTGAGTCTTGGTGGTCATGAGCCCCTGGGTGCCGTGGGCGGCCCAGCGGCGTTCCCAGGCGTCCAGCTCGGCTTCGGTGACGCCGTAGCGGGTGAAGGCTCCGTGGCGGGTCAGTTCGCCCGCGGCGATGTCGTTCAGCAGGTCGATCTTGCGCTGGGCGGTCCAGCGACGCCCGCGCGGCGGGCGCGTCGCCGCGCCGTCACGGGCGCGCGCGAGCTGGGCCTGGGCCTTGGCGTGGGCGTCGAGCGGCATGGCTAGAGGCCTTCGGCCAGGGCGTGACCCTGGGTGGTGAGGCGATAGCCGTCGCTTTCGTCGCCATCCATGCGGGCGACGCCCTTCTCGGCCAGCCGGGCGGCGGCGCGGGCGACTTCCTCGCATTGGGGGACGAGCGCCTGGCCGTCGCCGAGGCGGGCCAGGGTGGCCAGGGTGCGGCGCTCGCCGCTGTTCAAATCCGCGATATGCAGCATGTTTAGTCCTTCACGGGATGGATGCGCCAGCGCGGGGCGCGGATGATGGTGGGGGTTCCGGCCGGCATGCCGGGGAGCGGATCGAGGCGGACGCGGGCGACGGGGAACGCGCCCGCGATCGACGCCGTGTCGGACGTTCCGGCTTCCCAGGCGATCACCACGCCGCGCCGCTTGCGGCCGGGGTGGGTCTCGATATCGACCGCGTCTCCGACGAAGACGCCGGCAACCGCCCGGATCTGGCTTGCGTCCGCCGCTGGAGCCCCCTCGGCGGACGACGCCCTGGCCGCCCAGGCCATGCGGGCGCGAAAGAGGGCCGGCCGCGCCTGGCGCGCCGCTGGCGTGGCGCGGGCGGAGAAGATGTCGACGACGTTGTCCACGGCCGGCCCTCCGACGTCGGTCCGTCAGGCGCCGAGACGGCCGAACATCGCCTCGCGCGTGGTACGCTCGGCGGCTTCGGTCACGATCAGCTTGAACTCGGCTTGGCGGACGTGCTCGCGGCGGTTCAGGGCGACGCCGAGGAAGAGTTGGCCCTCGTTCAGGTTCCACCGGAGGAAGGCGTAGAGTTCGACTGGCGGGCGCCCGAAGTAGACGGGGATCTTCAGCAGGAACCGGGTCGGGACCTCGATCCCGCCTTCCTTTTTCGTGCCGATCGTCGTTTCGTCGGTAAACTCGAAGTTCTCGTTGTCGCTGCTGGTGCGCACCGCCTTGCGGAAGTCGACCTTGCGCTTGGCCTGAAGATCCTTGATCGCATCCAGCAGGTCGCCGCCCGATGGGGCGGCGATGTCGGGCATGTTCTCTTCCAGGAATCGCGCGAATTCGAGCTGAGGCATCAGCTTGTCGTGGACCTTGGTCCAGGTCGCCCATTCGAACGAAAGCGGCAGGACCATGCTGGCGGTGTGCTTCACCCGGTTGGGGATCGCCGCGTCCGTGTGGGGCGGGCTGTGATAGTCGATCAGGGAAACAATCTTGTTGTGATCGATGTCGTCCAACAGGATCGTGTCGTCCGTGCCGTATCGCTTGGTGTAGTCGACGAGGGAGTCGAGGGTCTGGAGCGTGACGGCCTGGGTGACGTGCTCGGGCAGCAGCTCGTCAACGGCGTTAGGCTCGGTCACGTCCTGGGCCTTGTAGCCCTCGGGCATGACGATGAACTCGCGGCCCTTGTCGGTCTTGATCGGGTGGGGCTGGCCTTTGGCGGCTACGCCCAGCGCCGCGATGGCGGAGGTCTCGGTGGTCTTGTCCATGTGCGGACGTCCTTTTGCTGATGCTGAAGGGGTGTCGCTGGCGAGCCGTCTAGACGGCGGCCGGGCGTTGTCGGCGTTCGTCGACGTCTTCGAAGAGTGGGCGTTGTTCCGGATCGTCACGGACGAGGTCGACGCCTTCCTCGTCGCGGGTGACGTAGAAGGTCGACTTCGGCTGGTCGTCGACCGGGAGCTTGGCTTTGACCGCCGAGTAAAGGTCGACCCGCTCGCCGCCCTTTTCGGGTTTGATCGTGATCGTCAGCGTGACGGCGGCGGCCTTGCCGGTGTCGATGGCCGCGGCGGTCGCCAGCGCCAGTTGGGCGGTCGCCTGATCGATGGCGCGCCCCTTGCGGATGTCCCGAAGGACGTCGATGAAAGGTCTCATTGGACCTGGTCTCCGGTTGGTGAAGGAATGCCCAGCATGTCGTCCGTCGCGACCTCCCAAAGGGCGCGGATCTGCTTCATGCAGTCGTGGACGGGGTCGTGGGCGGCGGCTGGGAGGGTGACGGCCTCGGCGCCGCGTCGGCGCGGAAGCTTGCGGCGCAGGGTTCGGCAGTCGACGACGTTGGCGTAGTGCCAAGGCGTGTCGTGACCATCGTCAGCCATGGCACCGGCGAGGTTGGCGATGTCGAAAGCGACGCCTTGCGAATAGACCTCGAACCCCGGCGCGAGGTGGTCGGCGGCGAAGTTGGAAAGTCGGCGGTGAAGGTCGTGCAACGAGCACCGGACGGCGATGATCTGGCCTTCGCCCTCGAACAACGGGTCGACGAAATGGGCGCAGGCGGCGCGCGGCTGGCGGTTCCAGAACCGTTGAGTTCCCTGGTCGACGACGCGGCCTTCGACGAGCTGTTCGGCGAGATCGAACACCAGCAGCAGCGGCGGCCCCATGACAGGCTCGGCCGGCGTGAGGTCGAACGGAACCGCGCCGAGACTGACGATCAGCGCGCGGCCGGGGTGCAGCGACATGCTCTCGATATCGAGCATGAGGTTGGCGTAGCGTCGCGGGGGCGCGGCTTCTGACAGCGCCAGCTCGTCGAACAGGATCGTTGTCACGCGCGCGCCAAGGATCTGTGGCGGCTCGGCTTCATGGATCGCCGCGGCGACCTGGGCGATGGAATCGGACATCATGGTCTCGCTTTCAGACGTGGCAGGGGGTCGGCGTGCAGGGTTTGAAGATCGACGAGTGGTGGCACGGCCTGATCGTCGCCGGGGTCGCCGTGCTAGGCGTCGGCGCGTTCGCGAAAGACACGGCCGTGATCGGCCTGGCTTTCGGCATGGTCTTTTTCGGCGTCGGGGTCTGGGCCAACCATGCGAAGTCCCACAGGCTGCTCCAGCCGACCTTCGACACGCGCTTTCTGGCCTCTAGCCAGGAATTCCGCCCGACGTGGTTCGGCATGATCGCGTCAATCATCGGCGCGGGTCTGATCGCATTGGGCGGCTTCAAGCTGGTCCTGAAGATGCTGGCGTGACGCGGTGGCCTGATCGAAGGAAGCTGACGTGCTTGGAGGGATGTGATGGTGGGCTTGGTCGGCGTGGCCGGTGTTCCTGCGGTGCAGAGGATCGACGGTGGGCGTCTAGCGCTCTGGGTCGGTGATCCGGCCAGCCCTTCAGGCCTTGTCATTGATGAACCGGCCGCCGTGACGCTGGCCCAGCGCCTGGTCGTGGCGGTGGAGCGACGCGCGGTCGAGACGGGGTTCACCGCGCCGCTGGACCGCCTGCGGATCTTCCCGCCCGAACAGGGCGCGCCGGGGCGGCTGGTGATCAAGGGCGGTGACCAGGTCGTCACCTTCCTGATCGAGTGGCCCGACCTGGTGGCCTTGGCTGAGACAGCGAGACAGGCGCTCACGGCTGCTGACCCCGCTGGAAGCGATTGACGAACAGCGTCGCGAGGCTCTTGGGCGCGAACTCGATCGCCTGGCGGAGCAGGCTTCGCGCGGGTTGGGTCGCCGTGCTGATGCGCCGCAAAACGCTGGCGTCTAGTCGGCTTCCGGGCGGTGGCGCGGCGGCGTTGGTCCATATGGAGAGAGCCGTCGGACGCTGAGCCAGACGAACCCCTCGATATAGACGGATAGACACGTCCGCCCGGCGGATGCGCGCGACCTGGATGTTCCGGTCGGCCAACGCTCGCGCGAAAGTCAGCCGCGTCATGGGGATGACGCCGCCAGCGCGCATCTCGGCGGCGTAGTCGTCGAAGAGGGCCTGGGCGGTCGTGTAGGCGGCCGCGTCGACGACCACGCGGGACGACAGCCATTCGGAGAAGCTGGCGGCCATCACAGTCCGCCCAAGCCCAGAATGACGATAAGCGCGGCGGCGAACACCAGCGCCCAGCCGCGATCTGCGGGCGTGGTCGCGGTCGAGGTCGCTAGTCGGTCTTTGTTCGTGTCGTGTCTGGCCGCCTGCATGGCGTTCCCCCGTCGCTACTCGCGACGAGTGATGACATTATGTGCTCATGGCGGCAAGCACAAATTGTCTTAGCCTATTTGGCGATGATCTCGGGGCGGCACAAGGCCTTTAGTGGCCGGGGAGATTGCACGGTGATTGAGTCGGAGGCTGTGGCTCCTGGGCCGAGGTCGAAGACGTGGGCCGACCCGCTAACGACAAGCGATCCGTCGGCGTCTCTGAACTCGCATGTGGCGGCGGCAATTTGCACACTGCTCGAACCGGTGTTGGTCAACGCGACTGGGTAGACTTGATACGCTCCGTATTGGTCGCGAGGTTTTCCGACCTCGATAGTGATGGGGGGCGGCGTGGAGCTGCCTGAACTTGTGGCTGTCGGTTGAAAGCTGCGGGAGTTGTCGCATCCGAAGAGGCCCAACGCGAGTAGGGCGAAGGCGTGGCTTTTCATCGGGGTGACATGCCCTTGACCTTAGCTGCCCAGAATAGTTCAGCGTCGAGAATAGGCGGTTCGGTTTGTGACATCAGATGGAACAATCCTTCGCTGCGGCTCGGCTTGATCTGTTTAACTAATATCCGCCCGTCAGTGAGGCCGACAACGCAAAGTTTTCCGAAGAGGTCGGATGTGATCGGCGACCTCACATCATCATAGAATACGAGCCACTCGCTAAAGAATGGCCCCAGGCTCTCGCCGCGTATCTCAACCGCGACCGTTTTCTCTGTCGATCCCTCTGGGGCGGGCACGTAGTCGAATGGTCCTTGGCCTGAAGAGAATAGTACTGCTTCAGCTCCAGCTTGAACGTAGCCGACGACAGGAACGGTCGTGATGCCGTCCGCATTTGCCCCCACTTCGAGTTCAGCGACGGATATGCCTAGAGCAGTCGCGACGCGCTCCACATACTCACGGCTGGGCTCTGTGCGGGACCGTTCCCATGACGAGATCGTCGTTTGCTCTGCATTGATCTCGTCGGCCAGCTTGCGCTGAGACCAACCGCGATTAGCTCGCGCTCTCGCAATGCGTTCCCCGATTTTCATGCACGGAAGGTGGGAGAACCTGAATTCCGGGTCTAACGACAAATTGTGCTTGCGACTAAGACAAAATGTCTTCAAATTCCGGCTATGCGCACTCATGCTGAAATCGTCCGCGACTACGGAGCGGCGGCTATCGCCCGCGAGCTCGCCGCCAGGAGCGTCGGCGTTCATCAATCCACGCCGCAGCGGTGGGCTGAGCGAGACTCCATTCCTGGGGAGTACTGGCGGCTCCTGACCGAGATCGGAGTCGCCAAGCTAGACGAGCTTGCGGATGCTGCGGCTGGGCGGGCCGCGCGCAAGGTCGGTGAAAGCCAATGATGTGCGGTTTTCATAAGGCTAAGGTGCGGCAGGTTGTCGCGGCGGTCTCCCGGAATCCTCAACCTCAAATTCCGGAGGGCCTCGCGTGACCAAGGCCATCGGCTATCGCAAGCGCACGCCGGGAACCCTGCATGAGGTGTTGACCCGCGCCTTCGCCCAGGCGGGCGGGGTCGAGAGCGCCGCCGACATGCTGCCCGGCCGCACGGGAAAGCGGCTGTACGAGGCGGCGACGCCTGGCCTGGAGCCGCGCCATGAAACGCAGCTCACCTATGGCGAGGCGCGCATGCTGACCCGCGGCCATGGGGGCGTCCACGCCTTCGCCGAAGATCTGGCGTTGCTGGCGGGCGGGATCTTCCTTCCGCCGATCGACGCGGGCGCCGGGACCATCGGGGCCCAGGCGGGCCGCGCCGGTCGCGAGGTCGGCGAGGCCATGGCCGAGGTCTATCGCGCGCTCGAAGATGGCGTCTTCACCCGCGAAGAGGCCGTGGCCGTCCTGCCTTTCCTTCGCGAGGCCGCCGAGGGCGTCGCCGAACTCTATCGCCAGGTCCACGCGCTGATCGAACCGGCCGCGCCGACCAATCCATCCAAACCCTAACGCGAGCCTCGGGGGGCGTCTCATGACTACCGTTCACGACTGGAACCGCGCCGAGGACATCGGCCCGCGCATCATCGCCGCGTTCTACGCCGGCCAATCCGTCCGCGACATCGCAACCCACATGGACAAGGGCGAGGGCTTGGTGGCCGGCGTGCTGGGCCGTGGCCGGGTTTACCGCCACCTGATGCCGGGTCGTGAGGCCGAAGGCTTCCTGGCCGAGGAAAGCGTAGCCTTCGCGACCGTCGTCCGCGAGGGCAAGGCGCCGGAGGCGGCGGGCCGCGCCCTGGGCAAGAGCGAGATCGCCAGCCGGGCGCACGCGAAGGCGCTGGGCTTGCTGACCAAGCGCAAGGTCTCCCAGGCCAGCCGCGAGGCGGCCCTGGAGGCGAAGGCCATCGCGCCGCCCAAGATCGTCGTCAACCCGGTCGAGGCCACGCCGCGCCATCCGGACGACAGCGCCGAGGACAAGGCCCAGCGTGAGCGCGACGACCGATATGTCGCGCTGCTGATCGCCGAGGGCGGGTTCACCCGATACGACGACGGCTTCGACTGGCTGCTGGACATGAGCGGGGCGCGGATCGCCGCCGTCAGCGAGAGCGCCAAGGCCGAACTGGCCCAGGCGCGTCAGCTCATCGGCGCGGCGGCCTGACCATGGCCCGCCAGCCGTCCTTCTTCGACCGTGACGAGGTCGCTCCCGTGCGCAGGGCCGCCCAGGTCCGCGTCGCGGCGAGCGCGCCCATCCAACCGTTGCCGCCTGGCCAGCGTCCGGCGGGGTGGCGCGCGCCGACCGATAGCGGCCGACCCGGCATCCGCGAAGAGGCGTGCGCCCGCTGTGGCGGCGCGGCCTGCTGCGGCGACAAGGGGCAATGGTTCTGCTGGTCGTGCAAGCCGGCCGACTTCCTGTCGCTGGCCCAGGCGGGGAGGGCGGCGTGAGCGCGAACACGCCTCCCGTTGGCGTCATGGGTCTGCCGCTGGCCTTCGTCTTGGCGACTTGCTCGGCCCAGCACGCGAACCGTTGCCGGTCTCGCGTCGAGAACGGCGAGATCGCGCGCGAGCCGGTTCGCGCCGTCGTGGTCGGAAACCGTTGGTGGGTTCTGGTCCAGTTCGAGCGCGAAGCCGCTGGCGAGATCATGTTCCCGCTGGACGCCTTCAGCGTCGACAACAAGGTCGTCGGCGCGAGCGCGCTGGACGCCCTTTGCGCCCTTCGGGGTGTCGTTTCCCATGAAGAGGCGCTTTGCGCGTGCGTGGCCCCATGAGCGCGAGCCGTCTAGACGCCTCGGAAGTCCGCGAGGCCGTCCCGACCAATCGGGCCGTTAAGACCTTCGAGTGCTTGGAGTGCGGCAAGGCCGCCGTCAGCACGGCGGTCAACGCCGAGTTCTGCTGTTCGGCCTGCCGCAAGGCTTGGAACAACCGCCGCCTCGTGCGCGGGGCCGAGCTGTACGACTTCATGATGGTGCTGCGGTTCGATCGCGGCCGGGCGAAGGCTCTGCGCCTCTGGACTCTGATGTGCCGTCTAGTCGCCCTGTTCCGTGACGAGGACTGGCGCGACCGCGCCGGCCGTCGCAGCTGGTAGCCCGCCGAGCAGGTCCTGGACAAGAAGGCGTTCCTGCACGCCGTGGTCGTGCTGCGGCGGCGTGTTGTCAGAACTTCTGAAGGCGGATGAAAGTCATGAAGAACAAAATCATCGACATGAACAATCATCTGTTTGCGCAGCTAGAGCGCCTGTCTGATGAGGACCTAACCTCAGAGCAAATCGAGCGTGAAATAAAGCGGACCGAGGCAATCGTTGACGTCGCGAAACAGATCGTGTCCGCGGCTGATCTGACGCTTAAGGCCGCCTCGCTTGTCGCGGAGTATGGCGAGATCGTGCGGCCAAGCCTCCCAATGATTGGTGGAGGGCGAGATGCGGGGTAGGAGAATTGATTACTCCGCCGATGAGATGAGGTGGCTGGAGGCCAATCGGTCTCTTGTGATCAGCGACTACCACCGGGCCTTCCAAGTCGAGTTCTCGCGTCCAGAGATCACGGCGGCGAACCTACATTCGCTGCGTAAGCGGAAGGGGTGGAAGGTTGGTCGCGCGCGTGGCCGCACCGCTGGGCGCCTGAAGCGCTATTCACCGGCCGAGATAGCGTGGCTGCAGGAGAACTGCACCCTACCGATCTCTGAGTACCACGCCGCGTTCGTTCGGGCCTTCGGGCGCGCGGACATCGCTACCCAGCATCTACAAGCGCTCCGAAAGCGCCAGGGCTGGAAGACGGGTCGCACGGGCCATTTTGCCAAGGGCCAGGCGCCTATGAACAAGGGCAAGGTCTGTCCTCCAGGTGTCGGCGGGCGTCATCCCAATGCGCAGCGCACGCAGTTCAAGAAGGGCCATGAGCCCCACAACACCAAGTACCTCGGCCATGAGCGCGTGAACGTAGACGGATACGTCGAGATCAGCGTCGCCGAGACAAACCCGCATACGGGCTACGGCCGGCGCTACGTTCACAAGCACGTTCACCTCTGGCAGGCCTTACACGGCCCAGTGCCTGAGGGCTACTGCCTCAAGGCCATCGACGGCAACCGCCTGAACACCGATCCAAGCAACTGGGAAGCCATCCCGCGCGGCATTTTTCCCCGCCTGAACGGCGGCCGAGCTACCCGCGTCATGGCTTACGACACCGCGCCCGACGAGTTGAAGCCGACGCTATTGGCGCTGGCTAAGGTTGAGCACAAGGCGAGGTCTCTCAAGCGCCAGAAGTCGCAATGAACAGCGGGATTTCAAGCGAACAGCTCATGGCCGAGGTCGAGAACCGCCTGACCGACGTGTTCGCGGCCACGCGTGTCAATCCCTGGCGGGCGGGCTACGACCTGGCGGCCAAGCGCTTCGGTCTGGCGTCGGAGACGGTTGCGAAGGGCGTCGGCGTCCTGAAGGGCGCGTTCGCGCGCGTCATGCCGCGCGCGGGCCAGCCCAAGCGCTTCCGCCTGGCCGAGCCGTCCGAGCGGGCGGCGGCGGTTCCGTGCCTGCTGCTGCGGTTCGACGCCTGGCCCTGGTCGGATGACGACGATGTCCTGGCGCTGAGCCTGACGCCCGACAGCCGCCGGTTCTGGCGCTGGACCGCCAAGGTTCCGACGATCGGCGATCCCAAGGTGACCGCCAACGGCTCGCTTCTGGTCAACGAAGACGCGCACCGGTTCATCGGCCGCGTGATCCGCGCCAGCGCCGCCGCCAGGTCCGCCGAGGATGAGCGCCGCGACGTCGTCGCGCGAGGCTTCGCGCGGGCGCGAGCCGAGAGCCGTCTAGACAGCATGGACGCGGCCCTGGCGCTCTCGCCAGACGATCCGCGGCGCGTGGCGTATCTGACGGCCGTCCGCGAGGCGCTGAGCGCCGGAGAGGGCGTCGCCGATCGCTGGCGTCTGGAGACGCGCTGGCCCGACGGCGAGCTGATCCTGGACCCGGCCGCCATGGACTGGACCAAGCGGGGCGGCCTGGCTGGCGTCGAGACAATCGAGATCCTGGACGGTCCGACCATGGGGCCGCTTGGGCGGGCGCTGAAGGCGCTCAATAGCAACATCGGTACGAAGCGGGGCGTGGACCTTCTAGGCCATGGTGACGCCGCGACCCAGCGTAGGAGGGCCGCATGAGCGACGACGCTCTGGACGACGAGGGCGGCAACTACTTCGGCGAGGATGGCGAGCCGATCGTCGACGACGGCGCCTTCCGGGTGATCCTCGGCGGGCTGGAGCCGACGCCGCTGGATTTCGAACTGTGCGCCCTGCCTGAGAACGACCTGGCCAACGCCAAGCGGCTCGCGGCCCGCAATGACGGGCGCGCGTGGTGGACCAAGGAATGGGGGCCGGGCGCTTGGGATGGCCGTCGGTTCGATTTCGTCGGCGGCGAGGCGGCTGTCGGGCGGATGGCCCAGGCCACGGCCGAGCGCCTGCTGACCCATGAGGTTCCGGCCTTCTATCGGTCGCAGCGCGTGAAGGGCGAGACGGAGAAGGACTGGCAAAAGCGCGTGGCGCGCTTCTACGGGTTCGCGCTCCAGGCTGGGAACAACGGCCGGACGGAGGCCATGCTGAAGCAGGCCGAGCGGCGCGGGACGCGGCCCCTGGCTGATTTCGACTCTGATCCGGACAAAATGGCCGTCGCCAACGGGACGTTGACCCTGGATCGCAACGACCGAGTGAAGTTCGAGCCTGGGCACAATCCCGCCGACCTGATGACGGTGTGCGGCCTGGCCAACTACGACCCGAAAGCCAAGTGTCCGACCTTCGACGCCTTCCTGGCCAAGGTGCAGCCGGACGACGAGGTCCGCGCGTTTCTGGCCAGGATCATCGGCTATTGCATGACGGGCCACATCGGCGAACAGGCCTATTTCATCTTCCAAGGCAAGGGCGGCGACGGCAAATCGACCTTCCTGACGGCGATCGAGGCGGCGCTGGGCGGCATGGTGGCCAACGCCTCGATCGACACCTTCCTGCACCGGGACCGTAAGGGCTCGGACCACTCGGCCGACATCGCGCGGCTGGCGTCGGGGGTGCGCCTGGTCAAGGCCTCGGAACCGGAGCAAGGCGCGCGCCTGGCGGAGTCGGTGCTGAAGGTCGTCACGGGCGGCGAGCCGTTCCCGGCGCGGGCGATGTACCGCGAGCCGTTCGAGTTCGTGGCCCGCTGGAAGCTGGTCATCAGTTGTAACCGCAAGCCTCAGATCCGGGGCGACGACCGCGGCATCTGGCGGCGGACGCTGGTCGTGCCGTGGCCAGTGTCGATCCCGAAGGACGAGATGGACAAGACCTTGGCCGAGAAGCTGGCGGCCGAGGCGTCGGGAATCCTGAACTGGGCGCTCCGAGGCTGGGAGGACTGGGTCGAGAAGGGCGGTCTCGCGCCGCCGAAGGCGGTCACGGACGCCGTCGAGGAATACCGGCTGAACTCCAACCCGTTCGGCGCGTGGTTCGACACCTGTTGCGAGCCTCGCCCAGACGGTCGCGTTCCGGCGGGCCTGCTTTACCAGAGCTACAAGGGCTGGATCGCCCAGATGGGCTTCGAACAGGCCATGAGCCAGACGGCGTTCGGAAAGATGCTGGCCGACCGCAACCTGGAGCGCCTTCGGTCAAACGGCATCCAGTGGGGCGGCATCGTGCTCAACGCCGAGGGCCAGGAGGCGATCGACGCCGGGCGCAAGGCCGAAATGGAAGAGCGCTATGGGCCAGATCCGGACTGATCTGGAACGGTTTCGGAAGGGTTTGGAACGGTTTGCGGAACGGTTCTAGGCCTGAAAGGCAAGTTAAGTCAGTAGCTTATCTGGGTTGCGGAACGGTTGGAACGGTTTGGTCGGGCTTCGTGATGTGTGCGCGCCCTCGCACACGCAAGGATTCACTAAACCGTTCCAACCGTTCCACGGTCTCAGCGGGAAGAAGAAGATAGTCGTGTCAAACCAAGGGGTTATCGGAATGGCTGAACAAGCTGTCGAAATCGAAACCGTTCCGCAAACCGTTCCGGACGAGGTGAAGCCTCCCCGGAAAGTGCTCCGAGCCGGCGAGGCGGCCGTTGAGGCCTATCGGCAAAAGGTGCGTGAGGCCCAGGCCGTGGCCGAGCAACAGCAGCGGGAGCGGGAAGAGGCCGAGGCCGCCGCGACCAAGCGCGGCCTGGGCGAGGCCAAGGCGCGGGCCGAGGCCAAGGGAGAGGAAGTGGCCGAAGAGGCCGACGGCCGGGTCGTGGTTGGGCGTGATGGGCTGGACTGGCTCTATCGCAAGGGCAAGCTGATCCGTCCGCACTACGAAGCCGGTCTTCGCTTCCGGTCCGACTTCGAGCTGGCCAACGGTAGCGGGATGGTGTCGTGCCTGGTCCTGGAGACTGGCGGTTCGTTCGGGCCGAAGGCCGGGGCGACCGATCGCCAGATCCGGGCTCATGCCGCCGTCAAGGAGGCCCTCTCCGTCGAGGCGCTGGGTTCGCCGCTTCTCCGGCCGTACATCGTCTATGTCGCGGGCATGGGCGAGATGCTTTCGGGGAGCCGGTTCGGCGGTTCGCGCCAGAAGGCCGACGCGCACCTTCATCCTTGTGTGATCGCCTTGGACGCCCTGGCCCGCCACTATGGGATGATCCGCTGAAGGTGAATCGCTTCGTCGAGCGCTCTTGCAAACGTCCGACGTTTCTGGCCTTAAATGTCGAAGGTCGATAGCTGCGACCGATGAGAACCCGCCGGGCGAGAGCCTTCGGCGGGTTCTGTCGTTTCAGCCCTCGGGCTTTCCCCTCCCCACTGACTGCGGAGGCGCGGCCTCGCGCCTCCGGCCTTCTCGACATGGGCAAACTCGCCGCTCTTCCATCGACCCTGGCGTCGTTGGCCCCGACCATCGGCTTTCAACGCGACACGCACGGGCATAGCCCGGAGGCTGAGCCTTGGCGGGCTTGGTACTGCACCGCCGAATGGAAGCGGCTTCGCCTGGCCACGTTCAAGCGGGACGGGTGGACTTGTCAGTGTGGGTGCGGGGCCAAAGAGGGGCGCTCGTCGCAGCTCGTCGCTGACCACAAGACGCCGCACCGTGGCGACCAGAAGCTCTTCTGGGACCCGGACAACCTGCAAACCCTAACCAAGGCCTGCCACGACAGCCGGAAGCAAGCCGAAGAGCGCCGAGCGCCCTGGCAGGGCTGACGGGGGTAGGGGGGGGGGCAAATCCTTCGGGCCGCCGGGGCCGCATACCGGCGTCCCTTACATGCGGAGGTTTTTTTTCCGATGGCCGAGGATTCCGGCCCGAAGGCGGGTCAAACCGACCTTTGGGGCGATCCGTGGGTCGAGCCGAAGGACCGGCGGGGCCGAAAGGCGCACCGCAAAAGCCCGCAAGTTGCTGAAAAGGTTGCGGTTTTGATCGCTACCGGATCGACCCAAGAAGAGATCGCCGCGATCGTCGGTCTAAGTGTCCCGACGCTCAACAAGTATTATTTTAAGTCGCTGTCTGACGGCGCGGCGATCATCCGCGGCGTGGTCAATCTGTCGCTCGTGGAAGAGGCCAAGAAGGGCAAGGTCGCGGCGGCTCGGCTGCTGATAGACCAGATCGAGAAGGGCGACGCTAGCGCGCCGATGCGCCGCGCCCGCCGAGCCGTCCAGGCCCAGGTCCAGCAGACGGCCGACAGCCAACCGATGGGCAAGAAGGCGACGGCTCATGCCGCCGCCCAGACGGCCCATGAGGGGACCGAATGGGGCAGTCTGCTGAAGCTGAACTAGCCCCGGCCTGGTCGTTCGCTTGCCCCGACTGGGTCGAGCGGCTGAAGACCGGGCGGTCCCTCGTTCCTGATCTGCCGCTTGACGCCGCCGAGGCCGAGCGGGCGGTAGGGATCTTCAACAAGTTGCGCCTGCCGGACGTGCCTGGTCTGCCGACCATGGCCGAGGCGGCGGGCGACTGGTTTCGGGACATCGTCCGGGCCGCCTTCGGCTCGATCGACCCAGAGACCGGACGGAGGCGCGTGGCCGAGATCCTGGCCATGGTCCCGAAGAAGAACAGCAAGACGACGGGCGCGGCGGGGGTGATGATCACCGCCCTGCTGATGAACGAGCGCCCGCGCGCGGAAATGCTCTTCATCGGGCCGACACAGGACATCGCCGACCTCGCCTTCCAACAGGCCTCGGGGATGATCGAGGCCGATCCGTACCTCGAAAAGCGCTTCAAGGTGATCGATCACCTGAAGACGATCGAGGATCGGACGAACAAGACCAAGCTGAAGATCAAGACCTTCGACATGAAGGTCATGACCGGGGTGAAGCCGGTCGTCGTGATGGTCGACGAGCTGCACATCATCTCGACATACAGCTACGCGACGCGTGTCTTCGGCCAGATCCGGGGCGGCCTTATCGCCAACCCGGAAAGCCTGCTGATCTGCACGACGACCCAGAGCGACGAGCCGCCGGCCGGCCTGTTCAAACAGGAACTCCAGTACGCCCGCGGCGTCCGCGACGGGAAGATCACCGAAAAGGTTCGGCTGCTGCCGATCCTGTACGAGTTCCCGGAGGCCATCCAGGTCTCGCGCGACAAGCTATGGATGGACCCGGCGCTGTGGCCGATGGTTCTGCCGAACCTGGGCTACTCGATCACGATCGACCGCCTGCTGGACGACTTCGCGGGCGCCCGCGACAAGGGCGAGGAAGAGGTTCGGCGCTGGGCGTCGCAGCACCTCAATGTCGAGATCGGCATGGCGCTGCACTCGGACCGTTGGGCCGGTGTCGACCATTGGCTCTCGGCCGCCGACGACAGCATCACGCTGGACGAGATCGAGGAACGCTGTGACGTCGCCGTGGTCGGCATCGACGGCGGCGGCCTTGACGACCTTCTGGGCTTGGCGGTGCTCGGCCGTGAGAAGGATACGCGCGACTGGCTGCTGTGGAACCGGGCCTGGGCGCACCCGCAAGTCTTCGAGCGGCGCAAGGAAATCGCCGAACGCCTGCACGACTTCGTCAAGGCCGGCGACCTGGTCATCTGCGAACGGCCGACACAAGACATCCAGGACGTGGCGGCCATCGTCGCGCGGCTGCATGTCGCGGGGCTCTTGCCTGACCAGTTCGCGGTCGGTCTGGACCCGCAAGGCATCGCGGCCATGGTCGACGAGATCATCGCTTCTGGCCTCGCGCGTGAACAGCTCGTCGCCGTCCCGCAAGGCTACAAGCTTTCGGGCGCGATCTGGAGCGCCGAGCGCAAGCTGGCCGACGGGACGCTGTGGCACGCCGGCCAAGACCTCATGACCTGGTGCGCCGGCAACGCCAAGGCCGAGCAACGCGGCAACGCGGTGCTGATCACCAAACAGGCGGCCGGCAAGGCCAAGATCGACCCTTTGATCGCTGCTTTCAACGCCGTGCAGCTCATGGCCCGCAACCCGGAGGCATCTGTGATGACGACCGACGCTTCCGCCGTGGTGGTGATCTGACATGAACCTTATGCAGCGCCTTGTCTCTGGGCTGGCGTCTGGCGTTGGCCTTCAGGCCAGCGCCGGGGATATGCAGCCAAATCGGGACTTCCCCCAAGACATCGGCGCGCCGTCGCTGGCGGGCATTCATGTTTCCGACGTGAATGGCTCGAAACATTGGGCTGTTCGCGCCTGCCAAGAGGCGCTGGCGGGGCCTATTTCGACGCTGCCGTTCATGGTGTTCGAACGGCTCGATGGCGAGAAGCGCCGGCCGGCGCGGGGCCATCCTCTGTTCAACGTGTTGCACTCGCGCCCGAACCGTCGCCAGACGGCCCAGGAGTTCCGCGACGAGCAACAGCGCCATCTCGCCTGGTGGCGCGAGGCCTTCTCGATCATTCGGCCGTCAAGCGACGGGTACCCGGTGGGCGAGCTGGACCCGGTTCACCCGAGCCGGGTCTGGCGTGTGGCGCGTGGGAGCGATGGTTGGGTCTACTACTGGATCAACCGGCTATCCCCGGCCACTGGCTATGACGTCTTCCGGGAAGACGAGATCCTGCACATTCGTAAGGCTCCGTTGACGCGGGACGGCCTCCGCGGCGTTCCGGTGTGGGAGACCGACGGGGAGACGATTGGCAAGGCCTTGGCCGTCGAACAGTTCGGCGCGCTCTACTTCGCCAACGGCGGTGCAGGCGGTGGCGTCCTGGAGCATCCGGGCAACTTCCGGACCAAGGAAGACGAGCAAAGCTTCCTTCAGTCGTGGCGTGCTGGCGGCACGGGCGCGAACCGTCACAAGGACCGCCTGCTGAAGTTCGGCGTCAAGTACAGCCGCAACGATGTCCAGAACGACGAGGCGCAGTTCCTCGAAACCAAGAAGCAAGCCGGCTACGAGGTGGCCTCGATCTGGAATATGCCACCGCACCGCGTGGGCATGCTGGAGCGGGCGACCAACAACAACATCGAACAGCAGTCGATCGAGTTCGTGGTCTACACCCTGGCGCCGTGGATCGCGGCCTGGGAACAGGCCGCCTCGCGCGACCTGCTGATCGGCGAGGATCGCGACCGCTTCTTCATCGAGTTCAACGTCGCGGGCCTGCTACGCGGCGACCTGAAGACGCGCTGGGCCGCCTACGCCACCGGTCGCCAGTGGGGCTGGCTGAGCGTCAACGACATCCTGCGTCTCGAGAACATGAACCCGATCGGCGACCAGGGCGACGTCTACCTGCAACCCTCGAACATGCAGGACGCCAACTCGAAGGCGGGCACGCTGAGCGATCCCGGCAACAAGGACAACCAAGATGCGTAATCTGCTGTCGCAGCTCGCCGACGGTAGCGGCGAAACCCTGCTGGCTGTCGATCCGAACCGCCTTGCGGCCGACGCGCGCGACGGCGCGGCGTCGCCTGGCGCGGGTATCGCGGTCGTGGGTTTGCTGGGAAGCCTGACGCCTCGCGGCCTAACCTTCTTCGGTAGGACCATCTCGCCAGGCATGGACGCGTTCCGGTCGGCTATCGGCCGAGCCGCCGCTGATCCTGGAGTCGGCGCGATCGTCATGGACGTGAATTCGCCTGGCGGCACCTATGCGGCGACGCCTGAGACCGCCGACGCGGTCCGCAAGGCCGCCGAGGTGAAACCCGTCATCGCCGTGGTCGACACCCTGGCCGCCTCGGCCGCCTACTACATCGCTTCGCAAGCGACGGAGATCGCGGTGACGCCGTCCGGTGAGGTCGGCTCGATCGGCGTCCTGTCGGTCCATATGGATTGGTCTAAGGCCCTGGAGATGGACGGCGTCAAGACGACGATCGTCCGGTCGCGCGCGGGCAAGGCTGACGCCAATCCGTTCGAACCCCTGACGGACGAGGCCCTGGCCGCGATCCAGCAAAGCGTCATGGAAGCCGACGACGACTTCATCAAGGCTGTTGCCAAGGGGCGTGGCATGAGCGCGGCCGATGTCCGCAAGTTGGCCGACGAGGCCGGCCTGGCCCGCACCGTGAGCGCCAAGCGCGCCGTCCAGCTCGGCATGGCCGACCGTGTCGCCACCATGGCCGACGTTCTCTCTGGCCTGATCAAAACCAAGTCCATGCCGCGCCGCCGGAGCGCGCTCGCCTTCGAATAAGGCCTCCCAGCCTTTCGAGAACGCCACCTGTGATCCGCCGGGGCCACAGGACGACGGCGCGTTGCCCCGGCTGCAACGGAGATGGTCGATGACCCTCAAGGAACTCCGCCAGCAGCGCCATCAAAAGGCTACGCGCGGCAAGGCGGCTCTGGCCGAATTCAACACCCTGGGCGCCAAGACGGACCGCACGGAAGAAGAGGACAAGAAGCTCGAAGCGCTGGACGCCGAGCTGAGCGCCCTTGAAGCCGAGGTGGCCGACCTGGACAAGAAGATCGCGATCGAAGAGGGGGCCGCCCGTCGCGGCGCGCTGTTCGCCACGTCGGCCTCGCCCGAAGCCGGCCGCCGCGCCGCCTTCGGCGCTGGCCGGACCATGAACGAGCTGAACCCGGAAACCACGGGCGGCTTCCGAAACCTCGCCGATTTCGCGGTCGCGGTCCGGAACGCCCAGACGGGCATGGCCCAAGATCCGCGCCTGGCCGCGATGGTCGAGGGCGTCGAGCGTGGCGCGGCCCCCGCCGGCTTCCACCAGAACCAGGGCGGCGCGGGCGAAGGCTTCCTGGTCCCGCAAGACTACCGTCAGGCGATCTGGGAACTGGCGTTCAACGAACCGGACCTGCTGTCGATGGTGACGCCGGAGCCGACGGCCGGTAACAGCGTCAAGATCGCCAAGGACGAGAGCACGCCGTGGGGCTCGGCCGGCGTCCAGGCCTACTGGCGCTCGGAAGGTTCTCAGATGGTGGCCAGCAAGGCGGCCCAGACCGGGATGACGGTCGAGCTGCATGAACTGTACGCCTTCGTCTTGGCGACCCAGGAAGTTCTCGATGACGCGCCTCGCCTGCAAGACCGCCTGACGCGCCAGGCCGCCCGCGCCATTTCGTGGAAGGCCTCGGACGCGATCATGTGGGGCGACGGCAACGGCAAGCCGCTGGGCTTCATGAAGTCGGACGCGCTGGTCACGGTCGCCAAGGAGAACGCCCAGGCCGCCGACACCCTGGCGGTCAAGAACATCCTGAAGATGAACGCTCGCCTGCTGCGCAACGGCGGCCGGCCGATCTTCCTGGGTAACTCGGACATCGACCCGGAACTCGGCGCCCTGACCCTGGGCAACGTCCCGGCCTTCCTGCCGAACAACCAACCCCTGACCTCGCCGTGGGAAGGCTTCATCCGCGGCAAGCCTCTGCTGTACACGGAACACTGTTCCACCATCGGCGACCTGGGCGACCTGGCCCTGGTCGACATGTCGGGGTACTACGCCGCGACCAAGCAAGGCGGCGGCATCGACTTCGCCGCCTCGATCCACCTGTTCTTCGACTACAACATCCAGGCCTTCCGCTGGACCTTCCGCCTGGGCGGCCAGCCGTACCTGGCGAAGCCGGTCGACCCGAAGAACGGCCCTAACACCAAGTCGCACTTCGTCACGCTCGAAGCCCGCTAGACGGGTCTTCGTGGCGTGACGCCTGGCGGATCGGCTGCGCGCCCGGTCCGCCAGGTCGCGACAACATTTTCGGCGCGCGGCTCTCTCGAACAGGAAAGGAAGCGGTCACATGAGCACCGCCCTGAAGCCTTCGCAGCGCGTCGCCCTCGTCGGCGCGATCGACCCTCAATCGACCAACGCGGTCAAGACCTCCGCCTGGATCGACGCGACCAAGTTCTTCAACTATCTGGCCATCGTGTCCGTCGGCGCGCTGGGCGCCTCGGCCACGGTCGACGCCAAGCTGGAGCAAGCGACGGCCAGCGATGGCACCGGCGCCAAGGACGTCCCCGCGCACGCGATCACTCAACTGACCAAGGCTGGCAACAAGGACAGCAAACAAGTCGAGATCAACCTGAAACAGGAAGACCTCGACTTCGATCGCGGCTTCAAGTTCTTCCGGCTGAGCGTCACCCCGGCGGTGGCCGCGTCCCTGATCTCCGGCACGGTGCTGGGCCTCGATCCGCGCTATGGCGTGGCCTCGGACAGCGACGCCGCCAGCGTCGACGAGATCGTCGCCTAGCCATGACGGTCCGGGTCGCCGCCGCCGCCACGTCCTTGCCGGTCATGCTCGATCAGGCGAAGGCGCGTCTGAACATCCTGCACAACGACGACGACACCGTCGTCACGGGCTTGATCAAGACCGCCACGGCCGAGGTGGAGGCGGCGACCCAACGCCGGTTCATCACTCAGACCCTCGAATGGGTCTTGTCGCGCTGGCCGGGGCGCTCTTTCCGTCTACCCGTGGCGACGAACGTACGGGAAGGCTTCTCGATCACCATTCAGGCCCTCGGCGGCGACACCGTCGTCTTGAACGCGGCGGACTTCGTCCTGTCGCCTTCAGGCGAGACCCTGTCTGTGCGGCCCGCGTCCGGCGCGTTGTGGCCGGCGCTGGACCCGGACGCCCAAGAGGCGATCGTCATCAAGTTCAAGGCTGGAGCCGCCGCAGCGCCCGACGAGGCGCACACGGCGATCTTGTTCCTGATCGAGTACCTGTACGCGCCAAGCCCCGATTGGAAGATCGCGGCGTCGGGCCTTCCCGAGTGCGTCGAAATGCTGATCGCGCCTCTGCGCTGGGAGTAGCCGCCATGCCCTGGGTTCGCTTCACCGAAGATCATGATTTCACCCCAGCGGCCAATCGCCGGACGACGCTGGCCTATAAGGCCGGGACCATCGACAACGTGACCCGCGAGTGCGCTGAACAGGCGATCGGCCTGGGTCGGGCCGTCGCGGTCAAGAAGCCCGCCACGCGGGAAGAGGCCAGCGCGGCGCGCGATGGTCGCGACGCGGCGGTGATGGCCGGAGGCGGCGATGGCGTGGACGCCGCCTAGTCGGCATGAACTTCGCCAGCGCGTCCGGATCGAGCGGCGGGGGGCGGGGAAGAACGTCGGCGGGGTCGTCAAGGACCAGTGGACGACGGCCGTCGAGGATCGTCGAGTGCGCCTGCTACCGCAACGCGGCGGTGATGCGGTCATCGCTGATCGGGTCGCTGGCGTCTCGATCTGGATCATGGATATCCCGGCCGACAGCCAGGTCCGCGCGATCGGGGGCGGGGTCGGGCTTCGTGTCGTCGACGCCCGCGACGTGGGCCGGACCTTCAAGATCCTGTCCTGTCTCGACCTGGAAGGTCGGGACCGCTGGCGGACCTTGACCCTTCAGTTGGGAGCGACCGATGGCTAGCAAGGTCAAGGGGCTGGATCGTCTTCTGCGCCAGCTCCAAGCCTTGCCGAATTCGGTCCGGGCCGCTCTTTCCGACGCCCTGCAGGACGAGGCGCGCGAGATGGCGGCGGCCGTGGCCAGGGCGGCTCCGCGGCGCTATGGCGATCTCCAGGCATCGGTCGGCTGGTCGCCGGGCGCGCCGCCGAGCGTGCGGACAAACGGGGCCTTCCGGCTGTCGCCAGAGGACTTCGGGGCCAGGGGTGATGCCTTGTCCAAGGCTGGCCTGCTGTTCACCGTCTATGCGGGCGACGACAAGGCCTATTACGCGCGCTTCGTCGAGTTCGGCACGTCTCCCGCGCCGAAGGGGCGATCGAGAGACATCACCGGCAAGAGCCGGAACAACCTTCGCGCCCATGCCGGGACCAAGGCTCAGCCATTCTTTTACCCGACTATTCGGGCGCGGAAGAAGGCGGCCAAGTCCAGGGTCGTGCGGCGCTTGAACAAGGCCGTTAAGGCCGTGGCGGCGCTACGATGACCCGACCTACCAAGCTTTTGCAGATCGCCGTCGTGGAAGCGTTGCTGGTCGACGACGAGGTCGGAAACTTGGTCGCGGCGACCGAGAGCGGCCCGGCCGTCTTCGCGCGCGGCCAGGCCTTTGATGACGTCTATCCGCGCATCACCCTCGCGCCGCCGCAACGCCTTCAGGGCGGGCCGAGGGGCTCGGCGGAAATGGTCGTGACGCTGGATAGCTGGGCGCAGGGCCCGGAAGCGCCGCTGATCGCCGCCGAGGTCGCGGACGCCGTCGTCGAGGTCTTGGAGACCGTCGGCGACCTTGAAGGCTGGCGGATCTCCAGCCGGTCCTTCGTGTCGTCCAACCCGGTCGGCGACCCGAACCCCGACGTCGAGCACGTCGTGACGACCTATCGCTTCACCGTTCACCGGAACGGCTGATCACCCGGCCGATATGGCCAATCCCAGGAGGACACCATGCCGGACACCTATGTCGAGGGCGTCTCGGGCGAAAAGCTCGTCTTCAAGTTCGGCGACGGCGGCTCGCCGACCGAAGCCTTCACCGAAGAATGCACGATCAACACCGATCGTTCGCTGGAAATCACCAGCGACATCGCCGTGAGCCAGCGCGCCAACTGCACCGATCCGTCGAAGCCCGCCAAGTCCAAGCGGCGCGTCAAGGCGACGGATATCCGCTTCACGGGCGCCGGGACCGCGTCGGCCGCCTCGGCGCTGAAGCTGATCCAGCTCCAGCTCGCGGGCGCGGCCTTCAACGGCAAGGTCATCAACGACGCCGGCACGGCGCTGCATGGCTACACGATCACCGGCAAATGGGTGATCGAGAGCATCACCATGGGCGGCACGCGGGGCGAGGACCAGACGTTCTCGATCGCCCTGGCCATCGCCGACACCGACTATACCTTCGTCGCGTCCTAACCCATGAGCCGCGACGGGTCCGTCGTCCTTCAGTGGGGCGACGAGGAAACGGTCTTCCGCCTTCGCCTGGGCGAGTGGCGGAGGATTCAAGAGCGCTGCGACGCGGGACCGGGCGAGATCTATCGGCGATTGGTGACGGTGGCCATGGCCATGGAAAAGGGGTTCACCCTGGCCCAGGCCGCCGCCGTGGGAATGATCGGCGACTGGCGCGTGGACGACATGCGCGAGGTCATCGTCCAAGGCCTGATCGGCGGCGGGAGAAGCGAACTCGAGGCGCGGGCGCTCGTCCAGCGCCGGGTCGACGAGGTCGTCGACTTCAAGGCGCACCTGGCGCTTGCGTTCGCCATCGTCCGGGCCGGCCTTGGCGACGTCACGGACGAAGCATCGGGGGAGGCCAAGGGGGCGGGCTCCCGGAGAAAGCCCCGCTCCCGAAAGGCAAGCTCCGCTTCGCAATGATCTATGGCAACGGCGCGGCGATGGGTCTGGGCCCCGCCGACGTCGACGCCATGAGCCTCTGGCAATTCGAGGCTTGCCTGGACGGCCACAATCGCGCGCACGGGGCCGAGCCCAAGGCCAGGCCGCCATCTCCAGAAGAACATCGCGCCAGACTTGAAAGGCATCGCTGATGGCCGGCAGGACCGATCTCGAACAGCTCGTCTATCAGGTCGGCGCGGACCTCCGGCGCCTGGAAAAGGCGAACGAGCGGGTTCTTGGCAACGTCAAGGATACGACCCGCAAGGCCCAGCGCGAGTATGACCAGCTCGCGGCGGATATGGGGCGCGGCTTCGGTAAGGCCTCGCTAACAGCCGGCTTGGCGTTCGGCGCGATCGTCGGATACGCGACCAAGGCGGCCAGCGACGCGAGCGAGACGGCCAACGCCTTCGAGGTCGCGTTCGGCAAGTTGACGCCGCAAGCCCAGAAGTTCGCCGTCAGCTACAGCAAGACGGTCGGTCGGGCCCTGGACGAGACCCAGGCCAACATGGCCAAGACCCAACTGATCCTGACCGGCATCGGGATCAACGCCGACAAGGCGCTTGGCCTGACGGAGGCCATTCAAAAGCGCTCTGTCGATATCGGGTCCCTGTTCAACGTCGAGGACGCCGAGGCCTATCAGGCCATCATCTCTGGGATCTCCGGCGAGGCCGAGCCGCTGAAGAAGTTCGGCGTCGCCCTGAACGAGACGGCCGTTAAGGCCGAACTGCTGAAGCTGGGCTTCAAGGGCAACGCCGAGCAAGCTCCAGAGGCGGCCAAGGCCATCGCGCGGTTGAACATCATCATGCGCGGCACGGCTCAAACTGAAGGGGACGCGATTCGGACCAAGGACGGCCTCGCTAATGCGACCAAGGCGGCGCAGGGCGCATTCCGTAACGCGGCGGCTGAGCTTGGTAAGTCGTTTCTGCCCGTTGCTACGGACGCTGCTAAAGCAGCTACGGCGCTCTTGACCGAATTCAACAAGATGCCGGACGGCGTGAAAATCGCTGGGCTGGCCTTCCTTGGGCTCGTCGCGGCCGGGGGGCCGATCGCCGCGCTTATCGAGGGCCTGGCCAAGGTCATCAAGTTCGCGAACGCGGCCCGCGGCGCTGTCGCGGCGGCGGCGGGCGCACAAGCGGCGGCGAGCGCGGCGCAGGGCGCGACGCAAGGCGCGGCGGCGGGAACGGCGGCGCGCCTTGGCCTCGGCGGAGCCGCGCTGAGCGGGTCGCTCGTCCTGGGCGGCGTGGCCTATGGCGCCATCGGCATCAAGGGAGCCTTCGACGCCGTAGCTGGCGCGAACCGGGTCAAGCTGGTCAACCAGATCATCGCCAATCCGTCTATGGTCCGCGATATGAGCGGCGATGATATCGCGAAGCTTCAAGCGCTGTTGCGACGCGACCAGTCGCGCAAGGGCGAGTACGCCCAGACGATGTATGGCGACTTCGGGGCCGATACGACGCCCGCCCGTCGGGCGCTCGGTATCCTGGCCGGCGAAATGAACGCTCGGAAGGATGCCGCGGCCAAGCAAGCCGAAACCGATCTTTCGTTCGACCTTCCGGAGGATCTGAAGCGGGCCCTGGCTGGGTCGGGTTCGGGCGGCAAGAAGAAGGGGGTCATTGACCTAAAGACCAAGACGATCGCCGTCGACGAAGACACGATCTTCGACCTGGTCAACAACCTCGGCGGCATCGCCAACGCCATCACCAAGCCGGATGGCAACCCTGACGGCTTCGTCAGTAGCGAAGACCGAATGGCCGACATTCGGGAAGCGCTGGACCGCTCGCGGGCCGAGACGCAAGCCTTCTGGGCCGATACGATCGAAGGCGGCTTGTGGGCGGCCTTCGAAGAGGGCGGCCCCGGCGTCGCCCGCTATTTCGCGCGCCAGCTCGCCGCCGAGACGATCCATAATCTGGCGTCTGGCCTGGCCAAGAAGCTGACGTCGGGCGGCGGCGACCTGGGCAAGGTCGGGTCGTTCTTCGCGGGGTTCTTCGCGGATGGCGGAACCATACCCGCCGGCCAATGGGGCATCGTCAACGACGGTGGCGTCGAGGCCGTCCGGGCCAAGCCGGGCGGCGGGATCGAGGTCATGAACAACCGGGCCCTGACGGCAGCGGCTGGCCTCAATCGGCCCGCGGCGTCCCGCGTGGTCGTCCACGATCGCGTCGTGAAGGTCGTCACCGAAGCGAGCCCTCTGTTCGACACGCGCGTCGAACAGGTCGCCGCGCCTGGAGCCGTCCAGGCCGCCAGGGCGGGTTCCGAGGCCGGGGCGGCGAAAGCGGTCGCCCAGGCGAGGGTCGACAGCCGCTATCGGATCGCGAGGTAGGCGTGAGCATTGCACTTCCGACGGACATCGCGCCCGACGCGGCGCGACCGTACCTGATCGACTTCGGCGGCGACCTCACGCCGGCCTTGGGCGGAGCTGTCCAGAGGCTAGACCGCCTGGGCTCGCGCTGGGGGCTTGAGGTCACCATGCCGGTCCTGGACGTCGATGAGGCGCGGATCTGGGTCGCGCGACTGGTCCAGGCCAAGCGCAGCTCGGCGCTCTTCCCGTGGCCTCAACCCGGCGTGGTGGGAGCCGAGGGCGCGCCCCGCGTGAACGGCGCGGGACAGTCCGGAACATCCCTGGCGATCGACGGCTTGCCGGCCGCCAAGGGCGTCAAGGAAGGGTGGTTCTTCTCGATCATCCATAACGGCCGTCGGTACATCCACCAGATCGCCAGCGACGCCACCGCGAGCGCGGGCGGGGCCGTCACTCTGTCGATTGAGCCCATGCTTCGCATTCGTCCGGCCGACAACGCCGTGATCGAGCTGGCCGCGCCCATGATCGAAGGGATGGTCCAGGGCGGCGATCTGGGCTGGTCGATCGAACTGGCGACTTCGGTCGGTCTCAGCTTCACCCTGGTCGAGCGGGAATAGCCGTCATGACCTTGACGCCAGACATGGCCACCGCGCTCGCGGCGGCCAACGTCACCCTGTTCGGTTGCCTGAAGGTCCAGCTTCCGGCCTATACGATCCGCCTCCTGGACGGGGCCGGAGAACTGCTGATCGGCGGCGAACTGTACCTTGGTCGCGACCCGACGTTCGGAACGGCTTCGCTGGGCGAGTCCTTCAGCGACGGCGATCCGGCGCAGGCGCCGCACCTGAACTTGACCTTCTATCCGCCCGACGACACGGCGGCGGTCAGCCTTTCTTCGCCTTCGTTCCAAGGCTCGCCAGTGACCTTGATGGTCGGGGCCTTGAACCGGTCGACCGGCCAGGTCGTCCCCGACCCGTTGGTCCTGTTCTCCGGCGAGCTGGACACCTGCACGCTGAACGTCTCGCGCGGTCAACGATTGGTGGCGGTCGAGGTTGTGTCGGTCCTGGAGCGCTGTTTCGAACAGGACGAGGGCGCGCGCTTGAACGACGGCTTCCACAAGTCGATCTGGCCCGGTGAACAGGGCTTCGAGTTCGTAACGGTCGACCCGACGAGCCTCCCGTGGGGCGCGGAAGGCGGGCGGCCAGTCATCAATGTGACGGGCGGTACGAGCGCGACGGATCGCGCCACGGCCTTGCTTCGTCAGGCGGGCTATGTGCGATGAATCCAAGCTCCTTGCCGTTGCCGATCCGCCGCCAGGCCGCCGCCCGCGCCGCTGTCGCGCGCTTCAATGGCGCGAGCCTGAAATACGGGACCAACGACTGCATCCGCATGGCGGGGCTTACGCTTCGCAAGATGGGTCACAAGGTGGATCTGCCCAAGGCGGGCGAGTATCGCACGCTGCGGGCCGGGCTGAAGCTGCTGAAGGCCCGCGGCCATGGGTCGATCGAGGCCGCGCTTGACGGCATGGGTCTGCCCCGCGTGACACTGGCCTTCGCCCAGGCGGCGGACATCATCGGCGTTCCCGGTGTCGACGGCCTGATCGCTCTGTGGGTCGCGGTCGGCAACGGCCGGGCGCTGGGCTGGCACGCTTCGAGCGATCAAGCCTGCATCATTCAGCCGACGACCGACGAGGCGATCGTCTGGAGCGCCGCCCGTGGGTAAGTCGATCGCCAAGGTCGGCGCGGTCATCGCGGGGGCGGCGCTGATCGCGACGGGCGTCGGGGCCGCCGCTGGGGCAGGGCTGTTGGGCGCGGCGGCGGCCAGCTCTTCGATCGCGGCCGGGACGATCTTCGGCGTTTCCGTGGCTACCCTGGGCCAGGTCGGCGCGGGTCTTGCCGCGCTTGGCGCGCTGACGACCAAGCGCCCAGACGTCCAGACGGGCGGAAACCCTGTTCAGCAGACCTATGATCCGCAAGCGGGCATCCCCTACGCCGTCGGTCGGACGGCCGTCGGCGGGCGGATCGTCTACGGGACGACCGCGCCGGAGAACAACAAATATCGGCTGTTCTATTCGATCCTGTCGGGCGGCGGCCCGATCGCGGGCGTTGAAGGCTTCTACGCCAACAACGAGCTTGTCAGCTTCACGGCCGATAGCGGCGAGGGCGCGAGCGGGACCTATCTGAACCGCATGTGGCAGGTCCGGCGCCTCGGCGCGCCTGGCGACACCGCCTTGCGCTTCACCGCCACGGGCTCGAAGGACACGCCAGCGAACCATGGGGGCAACCCGCCCGAATGGACGCTGTCGCACAAGATGACCGGCTATGCCGTCGCCCTGACGGCTTGCGAGTACGACACCAAGAAGTTCTCCGGCGATATCCAACCGCTATGGGTGCTGACGGGCGTCAAGGTCTACGACCCCCGACTAGACAGCACCTATCCGGGCGGGTCGGGCGCGTGCCGCGCGGGTGTCGAGAGCACTTACGTCTATTCGGAGAACCCCTGGCTGCACGCCCTGACCTGGGCGATCGGTCGGGTCCAGAACGGCAAGCGCGTCCTTGGGTTCGGCGCGCCGCTGTCGGCCATCCTGGTCAATCAATTCGTCGAGGCGGCGAATGTCGCCGACGCCAACGGCTGGAAGGTCGGGGGCACGGTCTATTCGACGGACGACAAGTGGTCCGTGATGCAGGCCATGGCCCAGGCCGGCGGCGGCTACTGTGTCCCGATGGGGGCCCAGATCGGTTGCGTGGTCAACGCGCCGCGCGTGTCCATCGGCTTGATCAAGTCGTCGGACATCGTCGGCGAGGCCTCGGCGGCGGGGACCAAGGGGCGGCGGGACCGGATCAATCGGATCATCGCCCGCTATCGCAGCGAGGCGCACAACTGGGAGGTCGTCTCGGCCGCGCCGATCGAGGTCGCCGAGCATGTGGCTTTCGACGGGGCCCAGCGCACGCGGGAAGTCGACTACACCCTGGTCCAGGACGTCATCCAGGCGGCGCAGCTCGCCCGCTACGACATAGAAAACAGCCGCGAACTGGAGCCCTTGGTCTTCACGCTCGGCCCGGCGTTCCTGGGCTACCGGGCGGGGGACTGCCTGACGGCGAACGTTCCGGAACTGGGCCTGGTCGATCAGGATGTCATCGTCCTGCGACGGACCTTCGATCCGGCGTCCGGCGTCGTGACGCTTCAATGCCGCTCTGAGACGGGCGCAAAGCATCCTTATTGCCTGGGCCAAACGACGACACCGCCGCCGACGCCCAGCTTGGAGGCCGCGAGCCGGGTTCCGCCCGCGCCGACGATCGAGGAATGGGTCGCGACCGGCGCCACGCTAACGGACAACGGCGTGTCGGTTCCGGCCGTCACGATCGTTGGGTCCTCGTCGAACCCGAATGTGGCTGACTTGCTGGTCCAGTATAGGCCGGCCGGAACGCCCAAGTGGGTCGGGCCGGTCCCGTACCCGCTGGACTATGACGTCGAACGCCGGATCGAGCTGGCCTCCGGCCTGACCTCGGCGACGACTTACAACGTCCAGATCGCCTATCGCTCCGTCATGGGGGTGTGGTCGGACTGGACCGATCTGGACGACGTCGTCGCGGGCTCGTTCGCCTTCGATACCATGGGTACAGAAGACGGCCTGTTGACCGTCTACTATCAGACCACGGCCCCGGCCTCGCCGGAGCGGGGCGACGTCTGGTTCAAGACCGACGCCGGCAACGCGCCGTTCCAATGGGACGGAACAGGCTGGGTCGACGCCTCGAACAACGCGGCCGTCCAGGCGATCCAATTCGCGACCGCGGCGCAGTCGACGGCCGACAGCAAGATCAAGGTCTACTATCAGACCAGCGCGCCGACGGCGTCGACGGTAGGGGATCTCTGGGTCGACACTGACGACCCGAGCCGGAGGGTGTTCCGCTGGTCCGGCTCTGGCTGGCTCCAGATCGCCGACCAGACCGGGTTCAATATCGCCGCCGGGATCTCCGGCCAGGGCTCGCTCGCGACGCAGAATTGGGTCGTCTGGGCGACCCAAGTGACGGGCGTCGGCCGTCCGGAAGACTATGCAAACCGGGTGATCGTCTACCGCCAGACGACGGCTCCGTCTTCGCCGGGCGTGAACGACATCTGGGTGCAGTTGAACGGCTCCGGCGTCGCAATCGCGATGTGGGCTTATAACGGCTCTGTATGGATCAACGGGGCCGACCGGACGATCTACAACATCGCCGCCGGCTTCTCTGGTCAGGGCACGCTCGCGACCCAGAACACGGTCACGACGACCCTCATCGCGCCGAACGCTGTCAGCCGCGTAGCCTATGGCGAGGCGTCGGGGCGCATGAACTTCGGCACGACGCCAGCACAGCATTTCAGCATGTCGTACACCTCGAACGGCGGCGCGCACATCGTCCACGTCGTCGCCGAGGCGGGCGTCGATAGTTGGGATCCGGAGGCCGGCGCGAGCGCGATCCTCTATTGCAACGGCGTGCCGCTGAAGGGCGCTTCGATGAAGATCCCCGCCGGGTGGGGGCAGGATAGCCGAAGCTTCCTCGCCACGCATACGCCGGGCGCCGGGAGCTGCACCTACACGGTGTCCTATCAGGCGTCACCGGGGAGCGGCGCGGTTCACGCGAACAATACGAGCGTCATGGTTCTGGAGCTGCAACGATGAAATCCATCGTCATCTATGGCCCCGGCGACATGAAGCGTCTCGTTCGCGGCGAGGGGGCGGAAGTCAACGCCCTGGCGGCGGTCAACGAAGGCGGCGTCGCGCGCCGCTTGCACGGGTCGCCCCTGGGCGACCTCGCGATGCTCGGCGATGGCCGGTTGCCCGCGACCGTCGAGGCTTTCGACCTCGCTTATCCCGGCTTCGAAGACTGGTACGCCTGACGCGGCCTGCGCCCGTCACTCCGGACACTCAGGAGAGTTCAATGCTGTTTCTCGACGGGGGCTTCGCCTCCGCTGCACCCGCGATCGCGGCCTTCATCCGTGACCATGGCGCTGAGCTTCCGGCCGTCACCTTCGACGCCTTGGCGGCCTATTCGCCGTCGGGTGTCGATCGCGTCGTCAATGGCTGTGAAGCGCTCTACGCCGCCGCCGACCAACTGCCGACCGACGGCCTGACCCTGTGCGCCCAGCTCGCGCGGCTGGCCGAGGAGCACGGCTTCCACGCCCTTGGCCAGACCGCGCGGGCGACCGGGATCATCGCCGCCATGCGCCGCCGGCTGGGCGAAACGGAAACGCCCGATCCGGCCGACGATCCGCCGGCCAACCCCGACCTGATCCCGCCCGCCGAATAGCGCGGCGAATCCGGTTCGCTTCCCGACGCCGACGTGACCCGTCGGCGCGCCTCGCCCTGCCTGGAGCCTTGCCGACATGAGCACCGCGACCCTTCGCGACAGCCTGGACACCGTCTTCACCGATGGCGACTGGTTTCTCGATATCGCCTTCACCATCGGCGACGAGAGCACGCCGGAAGACGTCACCACCTATGACCACTATCTGACCCTCAAGCGGCGCAAGGTCGACCCGCTGGCGCCGCCGGTCGAGCCGATCCTGCTGTCGACCGAAGACGAAACGCTGTCGGTCACCGCTCCGAACCTGGTCGGGCCGCGTGTTCGCGCGCCGCAGCTCCAGACCTGGGAAGAGGGCGTCTATGACTTCGAACAGTCTTGGACCCGCCCGGACGGCGTCACCGAAGTGGTCTTCGTCGGAACGCTGCGCGTGCAGACCGGCCTTTCGGTCGGCGGCGCGTTCACCAGCCTGCCGCTGCCGTCGACCGGCCCCTCGTACACGGTCGTTCGTTCGCCACTGCAGGCCCGTGTCGTGCGCGGCACGCGCGGCGCGGCGGGCTGGAACGGCTGGACGCCGGTCATGGCCACCGACGACGAGACCGATCCTCCGCGCCGCCTGGTCAAGGTGATCGATTGGGCGGGCGAAGGCGGCCCCAAGCCGACCACCGGGGCCTGGCTGGGCGCGGGCGGGTTCGTCACCGATCCCGACGACGCGGCCGACTTCGCGGGCGCGGCCACGGCGGACGCGATTGCCGCGACGGCCGCCGCCGTGGCGCAGACCGCTCTCGCCGCCACAGCCACGGGCGCGGCGAACGCCGCGGCGGCGCTGGCCAATGAGAAGGCCGGCCTCGCGGTCGCGGCCACGACCGACAGCATCGCCAAGACCGCCTTGGCGGTGACGGCGACCGCCGCCGCCAACACCGCCGCCGACAACGCCAATGCGAAAGCGGCCCTGGCCCAAGGCGTCGTCAACAGCGCCGGCACGATCGTCACATCGGCGCAGAACAGCGCCAACGACGCCGCCGCATCGGCCGCCTCGGCCGCCGCCGTGGTGACGGGCGGCACGGCCAGCCTGGTCAGCGCGGCCGGCAAGATCCCGCTGGCCGACGGCCTGGGGAAGATCGACCGCAACTGGCTGGACAATGACACCCTGACCCGCCTGTCGATGCTGGACGTCCAGGTCAACCATATCGGCGTTCCGGGCCGGATCGGCTTCGGCGTCGGCGTCTGCCCGACCCTGACCGCCGGCTTCAGCCCGCTGGCCGGGACCTTCGCGATCGGCTCGGACGAGTACGGCAACTACAAGTACAGCGACGGGTCGATCATGGTGTGGGTCCCGGCGTTCTATGAGCGCTATGGCCACGTGGACAACCCGACCTATGGCGCCTATGGCGTCAACTCGGTCGACATCAAGCCGCTGTCGGCGTTCCCCAACCAGGCCGCCGCCATCGCGGCCGGCTACAACCTGCACCGCGCCTTCATCGACGGCGGCGAGATCTGCCCCGGCTTCATGGTCGATAAGTACCAGTGCAGCAACAACAGCGGCAAAGCCTCGTCGATCAAGCTGGGCGCACCGCTCTCCAGCAACGCGGCGCACAATCCGTTCAACGCCCTGACCGGCGCGCCGTCGAACACCTATGGCGGGGCGTTCGCGGCGGCCAAGACGCGGGGCGCGCAGTTCTTCCCGGCCTCGCGGTTCATCTTCGCCGCCCTGGCGCTGCTGAGCCTGGCCCACGGCCAGGCGGCCACTTCGGCGGCGGCCTGCGCCTGGTACGACGCGGCTGGCGTGATCAACTTCCCCAAGGGCAATAACAACAACGCCCTGAATGACCAGAACGACAACACCGTCACCTTCACCAGCGACGGCTACACCACGGGCGGGGCCAACAGCGCCCTGACCGGCTCGGCCAGCAATTTCGCCAAGACCGCCCACAACGGCCAGAACTGCGGTGTCGTCGACCTGAACGGCAACATGTGGGAGATCACGCCGGGCCTGACGTGCGTGGCGACGTCGAAGACGATCACCGGTGCGACCCAGGCCAACCCGGTGGCCCTGACGATCGCGGCCCACGGCCTGACGACGGGCGCGGTCGCCCTGGTGGCCGGCGTCGGCGGCATGACCCAGCTTAACGACCGGATCTTCACGGTCACGGTCGTGGACGCCAACACGGTGACCCTGGACGGGGTGAACGGCACGGCCTTCGGGGCCTTCACCACGGGCGGCAGCTTGACGACGGGCCAGTTCCACGTCGCCAAGGACTCGACGCGGATGAAGGATTTCACCGGCGGCAATACGCTGGCCACCGACCATTTCGGCGCGACGGGCGTGGCCGCGATGATGCAGCCGATCGCGCTGAACCTGCGCACTGACTATCCGAACAACGCCGCCGGCCTGCGCTTTGGCAACACCGCCAGCCAGGCCCTTGACCCAGCGGCCGACGGCGATGACTGGCGGCGTCGCGGCCTCGGCGTGCCGAAGGCTGGCGGGATCAGCAGCGCCGGCACGAACCTGTTCGGTCAAGACTACTTCTATCAGTACATCCGCAATGAGCTTTGCCCGTTCTCTGGCGGCAGCTGGAGCAGCAGCTCGAACGCTGGGCTGTGGACCCTGTTCCTGAGCAGCGCCCGCACGGACTCGGTCGCTAGCGTCGGGTTGCGCGCCGCCTCGTACCCTGTCCGCCCGAGTGGCAACGAGGGCTGAGCGTGGGCGTCAACAGTGAGTCCGTGCTGGATAATCGGCTTCTGCGGCTGATCAAACAGCTCAACAAGTACCTCAACCACTTTCCCCGGCACGAGAGATACGGCCTGTCACTTCAGATCCGCACAGCGGCCTATGACGTGTACGGGCTCGTCGTGGAGGCGCAGAAACGTCACCACAAGAAGACCAGCCTTTCCAATCTGGACGTCCGCCACGAACAGCTCCGTATGTTCGTCCGCCTGGCCCATGAACTCGGATACTTCGAATTCAAGGACGGGACCCAGATCGGAGCCTCACCGGCGACCATCGCCGATCGGCGTTACCACGCCATCGCGAAGATGGTCGACGAGGTGGGCTGCCTGATTGGCGGCTGGATCAGCGCAGAGAGGGTCAAGGAAAGGGACCCCGACCGTAAGTGAACAAGTAGGCGTAACGCATAAACGGGAATCATCTTGACATGCTTTGCCCGATATCTGGCGGCAACTGGAACAACAGCTCGAACGCTGGGCTGTGGACCCTGAACCTGAACAACACCCGCACGAACTCGAACGATAACGTCGGGTTGCGCGCCGACTCAATTCCACCTGAAACGCCCCATGGCGACACTGGAAATGAGGGAGATGGTTTCCGGCCTCTGGCGAAATCTTTAGGCCGCCCGCTTTTCGGTAGCTTCGGCGAAGACCAGCGTGGCGGATCTTGAAACGCTACGGCGACCTGTATGGGGCGGTCTCGTCAAGGGCCGCCCTGTACCAGGGATATTATGACGCCCGGCGCGGCAAGCGGTCGAGCCGGGCCTGTTTCCAGTTCGAACGCCGCTTGGCCGCCCAGGTCGAGGATCTGCACCTCAAGCTGGCCGCCGGAACCTATCGGCCCCAGCGCTATCACGTCTTTCAGATCTTCGAACCCAAGCCGCGCGTGATCAGCGCGCCGGCCTTCCGCGACCGCGTCGTGCAGCACGCCGTCTATAATGTGCTGCGCCCGATCTTCGACCGGACCTTCATCGACCAGAGCTTCGCCTGCAGGGTCGGCAAGGGTACGCACCTGGCGTCCGACTATGTGCAGGCCGCCTTGGCCAAGGCTCCGCGCGACAGCTACGTGCTGCAGCTCGATATCCGGCGCTACTACTACCGCATGGACCGCGCCATCCTGCGGACCCTGATCGAACGCAAGATCAAGGACCGGCGCCTCGTCGACCTGGTCATGATGTTCGCCGAGATGACCGACGAGCCGGTGGGCGTGCCGATCGGCAACCTGCTGTCGCAGCTCTTCGGGCTGATCTACCTCGACCCGCTGGACCACTTCATCAAGCGCGAGCTGAAGGTCCGGCACTACGCCCGCTATGTCGACGACTTCGTGTTGATCGGCCTGACCCATGACCAGGCGGTCGACTATCGGGCGCGGATCGTCGCCTTCCTGGCCGATCGGCTGCGCCTGGAGCTGTCGCACAGCTCGATCCACCGCGTCTCGCGCGGGCTCAACTTCGTCGGCTTCCGCACGTGGGCCAGCGCCCGGTTCGTGCGCAAGCGCGCTCTCTACAGCTTTCGGCGGGCCGCCAAGAACGGCCGCCTGGAAAGCGTGATCTCCAGCCTCGGCCATGCCGGCAAGACCGGCTCGCGCCGGGCGATGTTCAAGCACCTGAGGGAAAATCACCATGGCCTCTATCGTCGCCTACCAGAAGGCGTCCGACGCCTGGACCACCTATAGCCTGATCGGCGTCGAGGGCGCGGTCGAACTCTGCACGATCGACGGCGTCACCTATGTGTCGATCCCCGACGACGGCGACCTGCACGACCAGCCCGAAGAGATCGCCGGCAGCGTCGCGGTGATCGAACCGTCGGACGAGTTGATCGACGCGATCTGCGACGCCTCGCCCCACGTGGCCCTGATCCGCGACCGCGTCGTCGAGATGATCGCCCAGCGCTACAGCCTGACCGACGAGATCAAGCTGCTGCGCACGGCCCCCAGCCCCGCGTTCGACGCCTACAACGACTATGTCGAGATCTGCCGCGCCTGGGGCCGCAGCCAGAAGGCCGCCCTCGGCCTGCTCCGCTACGGCGCGCCATCGTGAAGCGGCCCGGATTGGCCGCCTTGGCCTCGATCGCGGCCGGCGCGCTGGTCGTGGCCTGTTCGGATCAAGCCTCCGGCGTGGTTCGCCCGCCGGAGATCTTCCAGGGCGATAACTGGGCCGTCGTCCAGTGGGTCGACGTCGCCGAGGTCGACGCGGCCTGCCGCGCGGCCGGGGCGGCGGCCGACGGCCGTATCCAGGGCTGCGCCAAGGGCCGGAACCTGATCCTGCCGAATCCGTGTCGGCTGGATGGCTACTCGGCCGACGTGACCTGCCACGAGCTAGGCCACGTCAACGGTTGGACGCACGCGCCGGCCGCCCGCGCGGGCCTCTAGCGCCCGCCGCGCCTTTCATCCTTCGGGGGTATTCATGGACACTAACCGCTTGCTCGGCGGCCTTCTGGCCGCCGTGGTCGTCCTGCTGTGGGGCGTGCCCAGCCTCCTGACGGTGATCCTGTCGGAGCCGCCGCCGACCAAGGCGCGGAAGCTGCGGGCGATCATCAACACCATGGCCAGCGTGATGCTGGGCTATCTGGTGTTCCTGGGCGCGGCGCCCTGGGCCGGGGGCTTCCTGAACGGCCTGGTCGAGAAGTTCCTTGGGCTCAATCCCAAGGTCGACGACACCGTCGCGGGCGTCGTCGCGGCGCTCCTGGTGACGGGCCTTGGCCCGACGATCCTGGAGCGCGCCGAAAGGATCCTCGGCCGCAAGATCGACGAGGTGACGCAATGACGATCGGGGCCGTGATCGGAGGCGCGGCGCTGATCGTCGCCGCCTATGCCTTCCATTGGCGCGCAAGGCTGCTGGGCGCGAAGGCGCGCGGCTGGCCGGGCGCGCCGCGCCTCTTGCGCCTGGCGCTGGACTTGGCCGCGACAGTCTTCGTTCTCGCGGGCCTCTGGCATGCCGTCGAGGGGCGCTTGCCCGCTTGGCTGCTGATCGGCGTCGAACTGGCGCTGGCCGTCTACGCGGTGGCCTTCGCGGTCAATCTCGGCCGCCAGCGCGCGACCCGCGGCTGACCCTTCTGACAACCTGGAGAGACCTCATGACCTTGGTCAACGCCAAGGCCTTCTTCGACCGTGCGCGAAACTCTGACCTTCTTGGTCCCGTGCTGGTCCAGGCCGAAATCGATGGCTGCAACGCCATTCTAGCCGCTTGCGCGGGGTGGCCCATGGCCCATACCGCCTATGCGCTGGCGACCGCCTATCACGAAACCGGCGGCACGATGCAGCCGGTCAAAGAGTTCGGCGGCGCGAACTATCTTCGCCGCGAGTACGACGTCGAGGGGCGCGACCCGGCCCGCGCGAAGGCGCACGGCAACGTCAAGCCTGGCGACGGCGTCAAGTTCTGTGGCCGAGGCTACGTCCAGCTCACTTGGCAAGTGAACTACGCCAAGGCGGCGCGGAAGGTCGGCGTCGACCTGGTCGCCGATCCGGACGCGGCCATGCGGCCGAGCATCGCCGCGTGCGTGATGCGCGACGGCATGGCCGAAGGGTGGTTCACCGGCAAGAAGCTGGCCGACTACTTGCCGGCCGACGGCGCGGCGAGCCGTGACGCCTTCACCAAGGCTCGCCGGATCATCAATGGCGTGGATAAGGCCGACAAGATCGCCGAGCACGCCATGGACTTCCAAGAGGCGCTGATGGCCGGCGGGTGGTCGTCATGACCGCGCTCGGCTTCGGCCTCGCCGTCAGAGCCTTCATCCGCGGCGCGTGGGAATGGCTGCTCGCCTTCTCGAAGACCCGCTTCGGTCGCCTCCTGTTGGGCGGGCTGCTGGTCGCACTGGCGATTGTCGTCGCCTTCCAGCTCGGCCAGCGATCGGGCGTCGCGCGCGAGAAGGGGGACGAAGCCAAGCGCCGGGCGGCGGCCGTCAAGGTCGTGACCAAGGTAGCGACGGAGGGGCGCAAGATCTCGACCGACGTCTCGGCCGCCCTGGAGCGCCGGAAGGTCGAGATCCGCACCGTCACCCAAACCCTGACCAAGGAGGTACCGGTTTATGTCACCGTTGAAAGCGATCGTGCTTGTGTTGTGCCTGACGGCTTTATCCGCCTGCACGACGCCGCAGCTCATGGGGCCGCCGTTCCCGCCGCCGCCGGTGGACCTGTCGAAGCCCCTTCCGGAGTTCCGCTCTCTGCCGTCGCCGAGACCATGGTCGCAAACTACGGCGTCGCCCTCGAATGGCGGGAAGAGGCCCTAGCCTGGCGCACGTGGTACGCGCGCCAGGCCGATCTCTGGTCCAAGCATATCAAGGCGCCAGATCCGGAGCCCTGACCGCTCGCCGCGAGGCTGGAGCGAACACGTTCGGCTTAGCCGAGGCGATCCGGCCGCCTACCGCCGGCTAATCTCAGGAGAAAACCATGACTAAGATGCGCGCGAAACTTCGCGTGGGTTCGGTGCTGCCGTTCGCTGGCGGCGATGGCAAGGTCGTCCAGGAGCGCGTGACGTTCCATGGAGTGTCCAAGTCCAGCCCGTATCCGGAGGACGGCACGGACGAAGACAACACCTTCGCCAAGTTCTCGCCCTCGGCTCTGTTCGACATCGTCATCGCCAACCCGGCGCTGATCGGTGGGTTCGAGCCCGGCGACACGTTCTACGTCGACTTCACGCCGGTCGACTAGGCGGCTCGCACGCCCTACGCTTCATAGGCCCCGCCGGCTCACGCTGGCGGGGCCTTTTTCGTTCTAGGCCTTGCCCAGGCGCTTGCGCACGATCGCTCGAAACACGTCTTCGGCGACCTGCTGGGCGCGCTTTCGGCCGATCGGCGCTTCAGGGGCTCTGGCGAAGGCCGGATCGCGTTTTACACGGCGGCTCTAAGCACTTGATTTCTTTTGAGTTTAATAAGGCGCGTTTTACAGTCAAGGCCTTGATTTTTAAAGCGTCCGTCCCGCTTGGGAAGCTGACGTTCTACCTCTGAACTACGCCCGCCAAAGGGACGAACCGTTTAGCCCGGCTCGGGGCTCTACTCAAGCGCTCGCGCGACTTGATTTCGAGAGCTTGGGGACGGATGACGCGGCGGCTCGGGCTGGAGATGTCCGAGCCGCCGCGCGGCGAGATCCTTAGGAGCCGGCCTTGGCCAGCTCCAGGGCCTTGTCCAGAGCCCGGTCGGCCGGAACGGCGATGTCGGGGGTCAGGCCGACGGTTTCCCAGTCCTTGCCGGTGTCGGGATCAAAGGCGCGGCCGACGGGAACGGAGGCGGTGAGGCCGGCGCCGATGGGCTCGAAGCCGCCGAAGTGGTTGGCCCCGGCGGTGCGCTCGCCGACCAGGACGCCCCGATGGGTGCGTTGCAGGGCCAGGGCCAGATGCTCGCCGGCCGAGGCCGTGGCGCGGGAGGTCAGGTAGAACACCTTGGCGTTTCGCAGGCGGGTCTCGGCGTTGGGCGTGACCCAGTGCTCGCGGCGATAGACGCCGGGCGGCCCCGCGACGTGTCGCATGGAGGGCGGATCCTGGGGCGGAGACTCAAGCGCGTCGACCACGGACTGCGCCAGATCGAGCGTGACCAGACGGGTCGGCTTGGCGAACAGATAGGGCAGGATGACGTCCATCTCGTCGGGCCCGCCGCCGTGGTGCTCGCGCGCGTCGAAGATGATCGCCTTGGCGTCGGCGTGCTCCTTCATGAAGGCCTCCAGGATCGCCAGGCTTTCCGGCGAACCGTCGAACATCGTCAAGCGGACATAGGCCACGCCATCGGCGATCCATTTCGGGTCCAGGATGACGGGACCGCCGGCGGGGCGCAGCCGGCCTGGCGCGGCGCTGGCGCTGGCGACCGTCACGCGCAGGTGTCCGTCGGCGTGCACAGCCTGCAGGTCGGCTGTGACGCGCCTGGCCAGCGCCGCCGAGTCGGTGATGTGCAGATAGTCCGATCGGTTGGCCCGCAGCATGGCGGCGTACCGCTCGCCGACCGCCGGCTCGACGTACGAGGTCCGCAGCTTGTCGGCCAGGCTATCGATCGCCGCGCCAAGGGCGGGAGCCTCGGCCGATGGGGCGGCCTGCATGGCCAGAGTGGGTTGAACGGTGATCAGCGTCAAACCAAGGGCGATCGTCCCAAGACCGATCGTCATGACCAAATTGCGCCGCACAGTCGTCTCCTCATGAGGTTGAATGGGCGCAAGGGAGGCGATCGCCGCGTGGAAGTCCTGACGGAAACATCTCGAAAAGCTGATCGCCGACGCGGTCCAGCGCCGCTGGCGTTCGGCGACGTCACGGTCGACGTGGAGAGCCGGCGCGTGCGCGCCCCGGACGGGTCCTGCGCCCTTGAGCCGCGGGTCTTCGAGCTCCTGCTGGTGCTGTCGGGGCGGCCTGGCCTGACCGCCTCGCGCGATCACCTGATCGAGACGGTTTGGGGCGAGCACGAGGGGTCCGATGAGGCCCTGAGCCAGGCCATCGCCAAGTTGCGCCGGGCGCTGGGCGACGATGTCCGGGCGCCGCGCTTCATCGAAACCGTGCCCAAGCTCGGCTATCGCTGGATCTTCGAGGAGCCGTCCGAGCCGGTCCGGCCGCCGTCGGTGCGCTGGGCCCTGGGATCGAGTTGGGTCACCGCCGGCGCCGCCCTGGCGCTCGTCGTTGGCGGGGGCGGCGCGGCAGCCTACGCCTGGATCCAGGCGGTCGTCCCGCCGACGTTCGAGATCCGCAAGGTGCGGATGGAGCGTGTCGCCGACGGGCGTTGCGTCAAGCAGGTGCAGGTGATCCGCGGCGAGGGTGCGCCGTCCGCCGCGGACCGCGCGCCGCCAAGGCCTTCGTCGCCCGGCTGCCCTCCGCCGGTCGATGAGCCGCGCGAGTCCGGTCTGCGCTAGGCTTCGCCCGCCGGTTCTAGGATTCCGACGCGTCCTCTCCGCCGCCGACGCATCGGGCCAGCATCTCGGCAAGAGCGCTGACCTCGATCGGTTTGGGAAGAACGTCATCCATTCCGGCGGCGTGGTAGCCGGCGGTCTCCTGTTCCATCAGGCTGGCGGTGACCGCCACGATCGGCACCCGCCGGCGGCCCAGGCGGCCTTCTTCCCGGCGAATGGCGCGGGTGGCCTCCACGCCGTCCATCACCGGCATGTGGACGTCCATGAAGATCGCGTCCCAGGGCTGGCGCCGCCAGGCCTCGACCGCCTCGCGCCCGTCGGCGGCGAAGCCGCAGGCGATGCCGAACGGCTCGACGAGGGCGGCGATGATCTCGCGGTTCATGGCGTTGTCGTCGACGACCAGCAGGGTGGGATGCTCCTCGTCCTCCGCGCGCGGACTTGGCGCGTGTTGCGGCGTTTCGGCGACGGCCGGGCAGGGGATACGCAGGCTGAAGGTCGATCCTTGGCCGGGTTGCGACAAGGCCGACATCTCGCCGCCCATCTTGGCGACAAGGCCCTGACAGAGCGCCAGGCCCAGGCCGATGCCGCCCGCCGCGCGCTTGGTCGAGTCGTCGATCTGGCTGAAGCGCTCGAAGATCACCGCCATTTTCTCGGGCGCGACGCCGTCGCCGGTGTCGCTGACTTCGATCCGCAGGTCGTCGCCCGCGCCGCTGATCCGGCAATCGACGCCGCCCTCCTGGGTGAACTTCAGGGCGTTGTCGATCAGCACGCTGATCACTTGGCGCAGACGGTCGACGTCGCCGAGCCGGGTTTCGCCAAGGCCGGCCTCGAGCTGCATGGTCAGGCGCAGGCCTCGCGCCTCCGCCGTGGGGCGGTGCAGGTTGTCGAGCGATTGCGCCAGGGCGGTCAGGTGGAACGGCCGGGGCTTCAACTGCAGTTCGCCATCGTCCAGCTGGCAAAGATCCAGCACGTCGTCGATCATCATGCGCAGCCGCCGGGCCGCGCCCTTCATCTCCAGAACCTGCTCGCGCTGCTTCCTGTTGAGCGAGGAGCGGGCCAGAATCTGACCAAGACCGAGGATGGCGTTCAGGGGGGTGCGCATCTCGTGGCTGACCGTGGCCAGGAAGCGCGACTTGGCCTCGTTGGCGCTCTGGGCGCGCTCGGTGGCCTCCTGCAATTGGCGGGTGCGCAGAGCGACCCGGGCCTCGAGGTCCTGGTTCAGGCTGTTGAGGTCGTGGCTGCGGCGCGCCAGGGCCTCGACGAGATCTCGGTTCTGGTCACGCAACTGGACGGAGTCGACGAGCAGGGCGTGGTTGTTTCGGTGACCGGCCAGCATGACCAGCCAGAACGCCATGCCCAGCAAACCTAGGGCGCGGTCGGGACCGAGCAGCAAGGCCACGGATGCGGGCAGCAGGATCAGCGAGATATAGATCCGGCCCGTCAGCTTCATCGGCGACAGCACGCCCGTGGCGCCGCCCGCCAAGGCTGAAAGCACCACGATGATCACAAAACGCGTGCGTTGGCTGTCGATGGGGAAGCGAACCCAGGCCAGCAAGGCCCACAGGGCGGCGCTGATCAGCAGGCCCGCGGAAAAGGCGACGACAATCTGGTTCAGATGACGGGCGAACGCGCCGCCCTTCAACGCCGAAGCCAGCAGACGATCCACGACAATGCGCGCGGCCAGGACGGCGAGCGTTATCGTCAGCCACATCCAGTACACGGGCCGTTCGGACGGCAGGGTGGCGAGGGTGACCCCGATAGCGGCCGCGGCCTGCACAGCCATCGTCGCGACGCTGTTGCGCGAGGCCTGCCGGACAAGGGCCAAGGTGAGGGGATTGTCGCGGATGCTCGAACGTCCTCGCGCCGTGGCCATGGCTATCTAGATGTTACGACATAGGGTTGCTGGAAACTATGCGTCGGCCCCGTCGCCGAGTCATCGCGCGGGTCTCGCGACAAAGCGCCGCGCAAGATGGCGAAAACCTTGGAAACCATGAGCTTTCTCGCCTCCGAAACCGCTTGCGCACTGGGCTTTGCTGCGTGGGCCGCCATTGCTAACGCTACCTTAGATGGAGCCGCCCAGGCGGTAAATCGACCTCATTTTGAGCAGGACGTCAGCGTCCGGCTTCATGGTCAAGCCAATGGAGCGCCGCCGAGGTTGCCGCGGCGAATGGCCTCAACGAAAAACGCCGCCCAGCGGTGTGGCTGGACGGCGTCGGATCGGGCGGAGGCCGGATCAGTTTTGCGGCATCGGGCCTTCCGGCGGCGGACCCGGAGGCGGGCCGTCGCCCTGTTGCATCCGGCGCTGGCGCATCTTCTCGAAGGCGCCCTTCAGCTCGTCGAGCGTGACCTTGCCGTCCTTGTCGACGTCGATCATCGCGAAGCGGTCTTCAGGACGGCCCGCGGCGGTCCATTCGGCCTTGTCGACCACGCCGTCGCCGTTGGTGTCCCAACGCTTGAAAATGTCCTCCGGGGCAGGCATCCGCATGCCGGGCGGCGGGCCTTCCTGGGCGAGCGCGGCGCCCGCGGCGACAGTGGCGCAGGTTGCGAGCGCGGCGAGAAGCATGCGGCGCATAGGGGTTGTTTCCTTCCGGGTGATTGTCCCTGGAAGCTTTGCATGAGCCCAGATTGTTGCCGACATGTTTCGCGAATACGGCGAGATCGGACGGGCCGGGCCTCAGTGCTTGCCGCGATCCCGACCGAAGTTCGGCTCGGCGCTTTCCTGGCCCGCCGCCACGATGCCGCGACGGATGGCGCGCGTGCGGGTGAAGTGGGCGTGCAGGGTGTCGGCGTCGCCCCAGCGGATCGCGCGGCTCATGGCCTGCAGGTCCTCGGTGAAGCGGCCCAGCATCTCCAGCACCGCGTCCTTGTTGGCCACGAAGATGTCGCGCCACATGGTCGGGTCGCTGGCGGCGATGCGGGTGAAGTCGCGGAAGCCCGAGGCCGAGTACTTGATGACCTCGTTCTCGGTGACGTTCTCCAGGTCCGCCGCGCTGCCGACGATCGTGTAGGCGATCAGGTGGGGCAGGTGCGAGACGACGGCCAGGACGAGGTCGTGGTGCTTTTCGTCCATCAGCTCGACCTGGGCCCCGAAGGCGCGCCAGAAGGCCGACAGGCGAGCGACGGCGGCGGCGTAGGCTTCGTCCTCGCTGTCCAGCGGCGTCAGGATCGTCCAGCGGTTTTCGAACAGCTCGGAAAAGCCGGCGTCAGGGCCGGACTGCTCGGTGCCGGCGATCGGGTGGCCGGGGATGGCGTGGATCTTCGACAGGTCCTGGGCGCGGAACGCCTCGGCGACATTGCCCTTGGTCGAGCCGACGTCGGTCAGGGTCGCGCCCGCCTTCATGGCCGGGATCACCTGGGCGGCGAGGTCGGGGATCGACAGCACCGGCGTGGCGATCACCACCAGATCGGCGTCCTTGACCGCCTCGGCGATGTCGCCGGTGACGTGCTCGGCGACGCCCAGTTCGACGACGCGGGCGCGGTGCGCTTCGCTGGCGTCGGCGACCGTGATCTCACCGACCACCCCGTGCTCGCGGGCGGCGCGGATGATCGAGCCGCCGATCAGGCCGGCCCCGATCACGGTCATCTTGGGATAGAGAATGCCAGGCTGCGACATCTAGCGGGCCATGAACTGGGTCAGGTGTTCGACTACGGCGCGGTTCTGCTCTTCCAGACCGATAGTGATCCGGATCGCGTTCGGCAGGCCGTAGTTGGCGACCGCGCGGACCAGATAGCCCTTCGACGCCAGGAAGGCCTCGGCCTCCAGGGCGGTCTTGCCGGGCGTCGTCGGGAAGGTCGCCAGCACGAAGTTGGCGGCCGACGGCGTGACCTCGAGGCCAAGACCGCCCAGCTGCTGGATCAGCCAAGGCCGCCATTGCTCGACCAGGGCCAGCGAGCGCGCCTGGAAGTCGTCGTCGAACAGCGCCGCGACCGCCGCCTCCTGGGCGGGGATCGAGGTGTTGAACGGCGGACGGATGCGCTCGATCGGCTCGATGATGTGGCTGGGCGCATAGCCCCAGCCGACGCGCAGGGCGGCCAGGCCGTGCAGCTTCGAGAAGGTGCGGGTGACGATCACGTTCTCGGCGGTGCGGGCCAGATCAAGACCGTCCTCGAAGCGCGGGTCGCTGCAGAACTCGGCATAGGCGCCGTCCAGCACCAGGACCACCGACGGCGGCAGGGCCGCGTGCAGGGCGCGGATCTCCTCGCCCGTCAGCCACGTGCCGGTCGGGTTGGCCGGGTTGGCGATGAAGACGAGGCGCGTGCGCTCGTCGACGCACTTCACCACCTCTTCGACGTCGATGCGGTGGTTGATCTCCTTGGCCATCCGCACCTCGCCCTGGCAGGCGCGGGCGCCGATGGCGTAGGCGGCGAAGCCATGCTCGCCCTGGACGATGTTGTCGCCGGGCTCAAGATAGACTTGGCACAGCAGGGCGAAAATCTCGTCGCTGCCGTCGCCGAAGGTCAGGCGCTCGGGCTCCAGGTTGTAGCGATTGGCGACCGCCGCGCGCAGGATGCCCGCCTTGCCGTCCGGGTAGATGTGAAGGCGGTCGACCGCGTCGCGATAGGCCGCCTTGGCCTTGTCGCTGCTGCCCAGGATGTTCTCGTTGCTCGACAACTTCACCGGATGGGCGACGCCTTCGACCTTCGACTTGCCGCCGACATAGGCGTGGATGTCGAGAATCCCGGCCTTGGGGACGGGGCGAGGCGCGGTGAAGCGATCGGCGGACACGGTCATCGGACTACTCAGGCTACGTACGGTTCAGGTGTACGGCGGCCGCTTCTTACACGTCGAATTGCTCGGGCGCAGCCCCGATGACGCCCGTCAGTTGGCCAGGCGCGCGCGCCAGTCGCTCGTCGTGCGGCTGGAAGAAGCCCGACAGTGAAAACAGCTTCAGCCCGCCGGCCTCGGCGACCATTTCGGCGGCGACGCCGTCCTGGCCCAGGGCCTCGACGACGGCGGCGGCGTTTTTGGGCGAGTCGGTGACCCAGAAGGTCTGGTCGCCGCCGGTCGGCTCCACCTCGACCTCGGCGACGGCCAGCGCCGCCTGCGGTCCCCACACGGCCAGGCAGGGCAGGGCGGCGAACACCTTCAGCTTTGGCTCGGCCAGCAGGCGACCCCACCAGGGCGTGTCGCTGGACAGGGGCAGCACCGCAACGCCCCAGGGGGCGCGCGCCACGGCCAGCGCGTCCTGGGCGGTGGGGACCAGCGACAGGCGCGGGGCGGTTCCGAAGCGGAGGCGGGTCAGCTCGACGGTGCGGGCAGGCTCGCGGCCGCCGAACACGCCCAGTTGGTAGGGACCCTGGCGGGCCAGATTGTCGGCCATGATCTCGCGCCAGATGCGGATGACCAGGGCGTTGGAGGCGCCTTTGCGCGGCGCTTCGAGCAGCTTGCGAACGATCTGGGCCTCGCGACCGGGGCGCAGGCCAAAGCCGGTGTCGCCCGAGGCGCGCTTGGCGGCGGCGACCGCGCCGGCCAGGCTGGCGCGCTCGTCGAGCAGCTTCAGCAGTTCACCGTCGATGGCGTCGAGCCGCCATCGGACCTCTTCGAGAGACGGTGTGGCGTCCGTCGCGTCGCTGCCCATGTTCTTCCCCGAAATTGGAGGGCGGACCATAGTCTTTGCCGCCAAACACGCAATAGCCAGCGCTCACGGGAAGAAAATTGCGCTTTGGGTGATCGTTGCTCGATCAGTAGACGGTCGGCGCGGGGCCGGTGTCGAGGATCCCCAGGAAGCTGCGGCCGTCGCGGAAATGCAGGCTGGCCTCGATGACCGGTTCGCGGCCCATCGCCTGGGCGGCGGCGGCCAGGGCTTGCTCCGGCGTGCGGATCGGCTTGGAGAGGTCGGCGCGCTCCTTGATCGCCACCTCGAGGTCGCCGGTCAGACGGCCTTCCGAGTCGACCGACAGCACGCCCGACTTGGCCTTGCCCTCCGCGTCGCCGGCCAGGATCTGGCTCTGCTCGAAGGTGATCTGGCCGCCCGCGGCGCTCCAGCCCTTCACGGCGGCTTCCCAGTTGCGGCCGCGCAGGGCCGAGACGTGCGAAAGCTTGGTCTCCAGCGTCATCGACGCGGTCTTGTCCTGGGCGATGCGGCCCAGCAGGCCGGTGAAGGCGGTCTTGGCGCCGTCGGCCTTGAAGAAGATCGCGCCCTGGTCGTCCGGACCCGCGCGCAGGTGCAGCTGCATGCCGTCGGCCGAGACCAGCTGGAATGGCTTGGCGTCGGTCGCCGGCGTAAAGGTCAGACCCGCGCCTTCGACCGAGATACGCGGCGGATATTCCTTAATGTGCGAGATGCTGGCCCGCAGGGCCTGGCCGGTGATCGCTACGTCGCCGGCTTCAGGACGGGTCAGCACCACGCCTTGCGGCGCGACCAGCACCCAGTGGGTGACGTCGAAGATGGCAGCCTCGCCCTTGAGAACCGGCGCGCGGACCGCCCAGCCGGTCGGCTCGGCGACGCGCGCGTCGGTAAGGTCCACGTTCATGCGGAACGGAAAGCCGTGGAAGGTCCGTCCGCTCCAGGAGAGATCATAGCCCCGCGACTTCAGGTCGGCCGCCTGGGCGTCCATCTTCTGCTCGGCCTGGCCGCGCAGCCAGAACCAGCCGTAGCTCCAACCGCCCGCGACGAGGGCGGCGAGGATGAAAGGCGCGAAGAGGCGGCTCCGCCGAGCTTTTTGGGGGGCTTTGCGGGACGGGGCGGCGTCGCTATGGGTCATGAAAGGCGCGTCCAGTCGGGAATGGCTATGGGTTTGGCAGGCGGCGGCGAAGATCGCTGGGTGTTCGGATACGGATCGCTGATGTGGCGGCCCGGGTTCCCGTTCATAGACCGAAGAACGGCCGTGCTCCACGGGCGGCGACGCGCCTTCTGCATCTATTCAGTCCACCATCGCGGCACCTACGAGCGGCCGGGCTTGGTGCTGGGTTTGGCGCCGGGCGGCGCGGTGCGCGGCATGGCCTATCGGGTGGCGGCTTCGGAATGGCAGGAGGTCTACGGCTATCTGCGCGAGCGCGAGCAGCCGACCGAGACCTATTTCGAGACCTGGCGCGACGTGAAGATCGACGGTAACGGCAAGGCGCTGGCGCTGGTCTTCCTGTCGGACATGAACCACAGCCAGTGGGCCGGCGCGCTGACCTTGGATCAGCAGGCCCAGCTGATCGCTGGCGCGGCGGGGCTATCCGGGCCGAACATCGACTATCTCCGCGATCTGGTCATGCACCTGCGCGAAGACGGCGTGCGCGACCACGCGATGGAGCGGCTGCTGAAGATGGTCGAGGCGATCGAGGGAGGCGGCTAGAGCCCCTCGTTCTCCAGCGCCTGGGTCGCGCCGTCGATCCGGGTCTGCAACTCGCGCATGAACTCGGCGCGCTTCAGGCCGGCGGGGATCGGCTCAAGATACTGGAAGACGATGGTGCCCGGCTTGAGCAACAGGCTCTTGTCCCAGTGGCTGCCGCAGTTGAGCGCCAGGGGCGTCACCGGCATGTCGAGCTCGCGATAGAGCGCGGCGATGCCGGGCTTGTAGTCGCCGGGCTGGCCCACATCGCCCCGCGTGCCTTCCGGGAAGATCACGATCTGCCGGACGCCCTTCAGGCGCTCCTTGGCGTCGCGGACCAGCTTCTTCAGCGCCGCCGAGTGACCGTCGCGGTCGACGACGATCATGTCCGCCTTGAGGCCATGCCAGCCGAACAGCGGCACCATCAAGAGCTCCTTCTTCATCACGAAGCAGGCGTCCGGCAGGATCGCGAACTGGCTGAAGACGTCGAACATCGACTGGTGCTTGGCCGCCACCAGGGCCGCGCCGGTCGGGACATTCTCGCGGCCGCGGAGTTCGATACGCACCCCCGCCAGCCAGCGCAGGGCCAGGATCACGCCCTTCGACCAGAAGGTCAGGCAAGCGCGGTTCACCGCGCGCGGCAGCGGGATCGTGACGAGCATCAGGATCGCCATCGTCGCGGACCACAGCCAGAAAACGAGCTGGAACAGGAACGAGCGCAGATAGATCAAGGAGCGTCCTTCGCCTCGGGGGCGTCTTTGGTCTTGGGGCCAAGGCCCAGGAACGCCTCGCGTCCCAGGATGGCCAGGTACTTACAATATTCGACGATCATGCGTCGCGCGCTGCTGGTGGTTTTCCACCAGCGATGGGCGTTGAGGTCGGTCCGCACCGGATAGGGATAGAGTTTCACGCCGGGCATGGCGGCGCTCAGCTCCAGCATCGAGCGAGGCATGTGATAGTCGGCGGTGACCACGATCAGGCTGTCATAGCCCTTCGATCGCGCCCACTCGGCGGTCTCGAGGGCGTTGCCCACGGTATTGGCCGCCGTGAAGCCCAGGTCCACGCAGCAGTCGTAGATCGGCTTGACGGCCTTGGTGACGCTCTGGACGTCGGCGCGGGTGGCCTCGCGGTTGACGCCCGAGATCAGCAGACGTTTGCCCTTGCCTTCCTCGAGCAGCCGCGTCGCCGCTTCCAGTCGCAGATTGGAGGCGCCGGTGAGGGCGACCACGCCATCGGCCTCGGGCGGTTCGGGGGCGGGGGTCGAGAGATCCACGCGGCCTGTGAAGGCCACGAGACCCAGACCCCAGATCATCAGGGCGATCAGCAGGGCGGCCAGCGACTTCACGCCATCTCCCCCACGATCCGCGAGGCGGCCAGGCGGGCCGAGATCCCGGCGATCAGCGCCGCGACGAAGGGCGCGGGCGCGGCGGCCAACAGATCCATCCAAGCCAGCGGCAAGACGGGCGCGAGGCCCGCGCCGCCGCCGAAATAGCGCAGCAGGGCGCCAACGCCAGCCGCGCTGGCCCCGCCCAGGAAGCCGGCGAGCGCGCCCATCATGGCGAAGCGGCCCTGGAACAGTCCGGCGATGAAGCCGCGCTCGGCGCCCGAGAAATGCAGCACCTCGATCACCTCGTGGCGCGCGGCGAGGCCCGCGCGGGTGGCGAAGGCGATCACTGCAGCCGCGGCCGCCGCGATCAGCGTAAAAACGCCCAAAGCGGCGAGACGGGCCATGTTGGCGGCGCGCTCGATGTCGGCGATCCAGCGGCTATGGTCGTCCACGGTGGCGTCGACGCCGGCCGAGCGCAGGGCCTTGTCCAGGGTCTCGGCGGTCGGCGGGGCCTTGGGATCCAGGTCGAGGGTGACGAGGCGCGGCGTGGGCAGGTCCTCGACCAGCGCGTCCTTGCCGATCCAGGGCTCCAGCAGAGCCTCGGCCTTCTCGCGGGTCAGGGCTTGGGCCTCGATCACGCCGCGGACGCCGGCCAGCGTCTCGGCGGCGCGGGCGGCGGCGCTGTCGGGCGTCTCGCCGGCGCGGGCGCGGACGACGACGGTGGCCGAGCCGGTCAGTTGCGCCGTCCAGCCATGAGCGGCGCGATTGGCGGCAAGAGCGGCGAAGGCCGTGACGCAGGCCAGGAAGCACAGCACCGCGACCACGAACACCAGCGCGCCGTCCCGTGCGTCGCGCGGCGGCAGCAAAGGCCCAGGCCGCCAACGCGAAACGTCGAACAGGGCGGTCACGGCGCCGCCTCGGCGCCCAAAAGGCGACCGTCGTGCAGCCGCAGGGCGGGCCTCCCGGCGCGGGCGACCATGTCTTCGTCGTGGGTGGCGATCAGCACCGTGGTGCCCAGGCGGTTCAGCTCGACGAACAGGCGCAGCAGGCGCAGCGACATGGCCGGGTCGACGTTGCCGGTCGGCTCGTCGGCCAGCAGGATGTCGGGGCGATCGACGACCGCTCGAGCGATGGCCAGCCGCTGCTTCTCGCCGCCGGAAAGGGTCGCGGGCAGGGCGTGCATGCGTTCGCCCAGGCCAACCCAGTTCAACAGCTCGGCGACGTCCTCGCGATAGGTGGCGGGCTTGCGCTTGAGAATGCGCAGCGGCAGGGCGGCGTTGTCGAACACCGACAGGTGCTCCAGCAGCCGGAATTCCTGGAACACGACGCCGATCCGGCGGCGCACGAACGGCAGATCGTGGGCGTGCAGCAGGCTGATGTCGCGGCCGAACAGCTCCACGCGTCCTCGTGACGCACGGTGGGCCAGATAGATCAATTTCAGCAGCGAGCTCTTGCCCGCGCCGGAGGCTCCGGTCAGGAAATGGAACGAGCCCTGACGGAGGGAGAAGCTGATATCCTTGAGGGTTTCCGGCGCCCGGCCGTAGCGCATGGAGACGCCTTCGAAGCGGACCACCGGTAGGGCGTCATCGCCCTGTTCTGTGTCGATCCGCAAGGCGCGTCACTGGGCTTTCTGGACATCAGGGTTAAAATCGGCGACCCCGTAAGCTGTGTGTGGGGATCGTTCGATTCGCGGCCATGATACTGACCTGTCCGGAGTGCGCCAGCCGCTATTTCGTGGACGACTCCAAGGTCGGTCCGGAAGGCCGGGTCGTGCGTTGCGCGGCCTGTGGTCACCGCTGGACGGCGCGCAACGAAGAGGCGGCGGCCGATCTTTTCGAGGACCCCGAAAACCCTAGCCTCGCCAGCCGGGGCGACTCTGAAGCCGTCGCGGCCTCGGCGGCTGGAGACCAGCCCGCCAACGAACCGGAGGAAGAGCCGCCCGTCAGCGCTCTGCCCGGAGAAGAGCTTCCCAAGGTCTTCCGCGCCCGCGCCGACGCCGAGCGACGGCTGCGCGAAGCCACCGTCACCGGGATCGTCTGGGCGGGCATGGCGGCGGTGATGGCCGCCCTGGTGATCGGCGCCCTGATCTTCCGGATCGACATTGTCCGCATCATGCCCGGCACGGCGGGCGCCTACGCTGCGGTAGGGCTGCCGGTGAACACGGTGGGCCTGGTCATCGACCGAGGCAGCATCAAGGCCCAGCCTCTGATGAAGGACGGCCACGCGGCGGTCACGGTGACGGGCGCGATCCGCAACATCACGGAGCACGCGGTGGTCGCTCCGGCGCTGCGCGTCGAGCTGCTCAATGGCGAGGGCAAGCGCGTGTCAGGCCAACTGGCCGCCGCGCACGACGCCAAGATCCCGCCGGGCGAGGTGCGGCACTTCTCGATCACCTTCATGGACCCGCCTCGTACGGCCAAGGACCTGCAGATTGGCTTCGCCAATGAAGAGGGCGGCGTGAAGGCCTCGATCCACCCCGAGGCCGGCCACGAGAAGGCCGCCGAGGGCCATGGCGAGAAGCCCGATGTCGCCCTGCGTGGGGCGCAGGATGCGTCCGCGACGTCAGAAGCGGCTGGACATGCCCCCCCGGGACATGAGAGCGGGGACAAAACCGTCCCTACAGACTCTCACGAACCCGCTCATCATGAATGACATCAAGAAGCCCGAAGTCCTGATCTCGGAAGCCGAGATCGCCGAACGGGTGAAGGCGCTGGCCGAACAGATCGCGCCGCGCATCGACGACGACACCGTGGTCGTCTGCCTCCTGACCGGCGGCCTCTGGTTCGCCGCCGACCTGACCCGCGCGCTCTACAAGGCTGGCCGCGACGTGCGTTTCGACGCGCTGTGGCTGGCGTCGTACCACGACGAGCGCAAGAGCTCGGGCCGCTGCGAAGTCCGCGCGGACCTGCAGCGTCCGCTGGTCGGCCGTCGGGCCCTGGTCGTCGACGACGTCTTCGACACCGGCCTGTCGTTGTCGGAGGCCGCGCGCCTGGTGAAGGACGCCGGCGCCAGCGAGGTGCTCACCGCCGTGTTCGCCCGCAAGCCCTGGCCGACCTCGCGCGGCATGGATCCCGACTTCGTGGCCTGGGAAGCGCCGGCTCGCTATCTGGTGGGCTACGGCCTCGACGATGAAGGCAAGAGCCGCGGCCTGCCGTACATCGGCGCTATGGACTAAAGTCTAAGAGCGCGCGGTTTAGGCCGCGCGCTGCTCTTTCGAAGCGGTCTTTTCGCGGCCGATCTCGAACATGTCGACCCGCTGCGCCAGCTCCTGCGCCTCGTTGCGCAGAGCGTGGGCGGCGGCGGTGGTCTCTTCCACCATGGCGGCGTTCTGCTGCACCACGCGGTCCATCTCGCCCATGGTGGCATTGACCTCGCCGAGGCCCTGCGCTTGATCGCGGGCCGAGGCGGCGATGGCGTTGACCTGGGTGTTGATCTCGGCGACGCGGGCGATGATCCGTTGCAGCGCCTCGCGCGTGCGGCCCACGCGCTCGACGCCAGCGCTGACCTGGTCGCCCGAGACGTTGATCAGCTCCTTGATCTCTCGAGCGGCGTCGGCCGAGCGCTGGGCCAGGGCCCGGACTTCCTGAGCCACGACCGCGAAGCCGCGGCCCGCTTCGCCCGCGCGCGCGGCCTCCACGCCCGCGTTCAGCGCGAGCAGGTTGGTCTGGAAGGCGATCT
>NZ_CALCDX010000160.1 GCF_937900395.1 uncultured Caulobacter sp. | reverse complement strand
TCCGACGGATCGCGCTTTCTGATTCACGAGCTGGGGACGCTGCGACTGCTGCAAGATCTGCTCGACGAGTGGCAGAAGCCGGATCGCGGGCTTTTGGACCCGCCGATTGCGGCGCAGGTGGTCAGGCCGCTTCTTTCGACGCTGTCGACGGCGCATCGCATTGGTGTGGCGCGGCAGGAGGGTCTTGAAATCGAAGATGAGGTCCGTTTCCGGATCGAAGGCGGCGCGGCCGCCGTCCGGCGTGTCGATGGCCTTTTCCAGCATCCTGGTGGCAATTGGCATCGACCTGCCGATTCAGCTCTACAGTCGCCTGCGCGAAGAGCTTGCGGCGCTCCCCGGACAGGCGTCGCCGGCCGATATCGCCACCACCGTCCGCACCACCAGCTGTCGCTTAGCCGGCCCGTCGATCGTCGCCACTCTTGGGCCAGCGGCGGTGTTCATCGCCTGCGGGCTGTCGGATTATCAGGGGCTCAATCAGCTGGGCGTCTTGGCCGGCCTCGGGCTTCTGCTCAACGCCGTCGCCATGCTGACCATCTTTCCGGCGCTGCTCTTGCTGCTGCCGTTTTATCGCAAGGCCTACACCATGGACGACACGCTGTTCATGCTGCAGGCCCAGCAGCTGCTGCTGGGAGAAGACGTCCCACAGGCGGAAGTCGACGCGCAGCCCGCCGTCGGGGCCAACCGTGACCTGGCCGTTAATCAGCGCCTGGGCGCCGGTGGCCTGCCAGTCGGGGAAGCGCGGCTGGATGTTGACGTCGGCCAGCTTGTCCGGGACGCCCGAGACGTTCAGCGGCTGGAACAGGCCCGAGCGCTCGAGATTGCCGCTGATGACCTGGGCGATCTCGGCGCCGCGCGTCGCGCCCGAGAAGGCCGGGATGGCGATCGGCAGCGGCTTGACCGCGCCGGCGTTGATGTCGACCTCGATCTGCGCTGCGGCCGGCGTGACGAAGGCCGCGCCGCTCATCAGGGCGGCGACCATCAGCAACAGGGCTCGGAAGCGCATCGGAGTCTCCTTCTTGTCGTTCCTTCCGGACATCAACGCGAACAGGCCTGTTTTGCGTTGAAGTTCAGGGCGATTTTCTGACCGTACAGATCGGGCGGCAGATAGGCGAACGGCGAGGCGGCGAACAGCGCGCGGATGGCGCGGTCCGAGGCGGCCTTGACCACCGGGTCGGGCGAGGACGTGCCCGGCGATTCCGGCTGGCCGACGACGCGGCCGCCCGGGCCGATCACGAACACCACGCGGACATTGACGTTGGCGCCGCCCTCGACCTCGCAGTTGGGGTTCCAGCGGTCCTGCACCTCGCCCTGCAGGCGGCCCAGGGCCGCGGCCGAGAGCCCGGTGGCGGCGCCCAGGGCCGGACGGGCCGAGACCGAGGTCTCCTGCCGCGCGGGGCCCTTCGGCGCGTTCGAGGTCGGCTTGCCGGTCGCCTTCTTCGTCTTGGCGATGGAGGCTTCCAGCGAGGCGAAGAAGTCGTTGTCGTTCTTCTTCGGCTGGGGCGTCGGCTTGGGCGGGTTGGGCGTCGGCGCGGGCTTGGGGACCGGCGTCGGCTTGGGCGGCGGCGCGGGCGCGGGGGTCGGCGTCGGGGCGGGCGTCGGGGCCGGCGGCTGCGGCGTGGCCTGCGGCTCGGGCTCGGGCGTCTGGGCGGTCTGCTCGACCGGGGCCTCCTCGGCCGGGCGGACGTTGGTCGGGCCGTTGGTGACGATGGTCACCGGCACCGACTCGCCGATGGTGATCGGCTTGGACGACTTCCACGGCAGGCCGAACGCGATCAGCGCCGCGACCGCGCCGTGCAGCGCGATCGAGCCCAGCAGGGCCGGAGAGACCCGTTGTTCGCGGCGGGCGATCATGCCGCCCCTACTGCGCCGGCCGCAGGTCGCCCGCGTCCGTCGCCGGTTTGGCGTCGCGCGGGGCCGCGCCGGAGGACGGGCCGCCCGTCTCGGTGATCAGGTTGATCTTGTTGAAGCCAGCGTTCGACAGGCCGGCCATCACCTGGGCGACGACCTGGTAGGTCGCGCCGCCATCAGCGCGGACGAAGATCGGCTTGTCATAGCCGTCGCCGGCGATGGCGCTGATGCGCGGCGCCAGGTTTTCGAACGGGATCTGGGTCTCGCCGACGAAGATGCCGCCGTCCTTGCGGATCGAGACAGTGATCGGCTCTTCCTGGTTCTGCAGAGCCGCCGCCTCGGTCTTGGGCAGCTCCAGCGGCACGCCGGCGGTCAGCAGCGGGGCCGAGATCATGAAGATGATCAGCAGCACCAGCATCACGTCGACCAGCGGCGTGACGTTGATCTCGGACAGGGCTCCGCGCGTGCGGCGGCCGCGACGGCGGCGGCCTCGGCCGCCCCCGGTGGCGAAGGCGTCGTTGGAGGACATCGCCATCGGCTTAGCGCTCGGTCAGGCGACGCTGGATCGCGGTCGACAGGTCGTCGGCGAAGCCTTCCAGGCGGCCGCCGTACTTGCCCGCGTCGGTCGAGAACTTGTTGTAGGCGATATAGGCCGGAATGGCGGCGATCAGGCCGACGGCCGTGGCGAACAGGGCCTCGGCGATCGACGGGGCGACGACCGCCAGCGAGGTGTTCTTCGACAGGGCGATGTTCTGGAAGGCGTGCATGATGCCCCAGACCGTGCCGAACAGGCCGATGAAAGGGCTGGCGGTGGCGACGATCGCCAGGCTGCCCAGGCCCTCTTCGACCTTGGCGGTCTCGCGGGCGATCATGGTGTCGAGAATGCGGTCGATGCGGGCGACCAGGAAGGCGGTCTGGTTCTCGGTCATCGGCCGCGCCTTGGCGTCGCGCCATTCCTTCAGCGCCGCTTGCAGCATGCGCGGCAGGGCGTGGGGCGGATTGGCGCCGGCCTCGCCGGCCACGTCCTCCAGCGAGCGTCCGCCGCTGACCTGCTCCTCGAAGCGGTCGGCCGCGCGGTTCAGGGTGTTGAACCGGAACAGCTTGTCCAGGATCACGGCCCACGAGCCCAGCGACGCCAGGATCAGGCCGATCATCACGCCTTTGACGACCCAGTCGGCCTGCATGAACAGGGCGAAGAACGAGAAATTGGGGGCGGCGGCCGAGGCGTCCATGCGGGATAGGGCTCCGTTGGGGCGTCTGATCAGGACAGGTGTGCGCCGTATGGCATGAAGCGGCGCTTGGGTGAAACTATGACGAGGGTCGATCGATCCGAAAAAATGGGGACGGCGCCTTAAGCTTCGCCGGGCTGCGCCAGCCAGGGCGCCAGCTTGGCGGTCATCTCCGCCGTCGGCCGTCGCGGACGGCCCGAAAGGCTGATGCAGACGGCGACCGCCTTGGCCTCCAGGATCGTCTCGTCGCCGCGCGTGATCCGCTGGCTGACATGCAGCCGCACGCCCTCGACCCGCTCGTACAGGGTGCGCACCACCAGGGCGTCGTCGATCCTGGCCGCGCGCTTGAAGTCCAGCTCCATGCGGATGACCGCGAAGCCGGTGTCCTGCTGGGCCAGCTCGCTGTGCGAGATGCCGACCGCCCGGAAGAAGTCGCTGCGCCCCCGCTCCAGATAGCGCAGGTAATTGGCGTGGTAGACGACGCCGGTGAAGTCGGTGTCCTCGTAGTAGATACGCACGGGCAGCTGGTGCTCGCGGTCTTCGAAGACGCCAGCGGTGGGTTCGATCATGACGCGGGCGGGTCCAGGTTGACGGAATCGCCGAGCACCAGACCCAGGGACAAACCCCAGGCCAGGATCGGCGCGGCGCCGTAGCCTAGAACGGGCGCGGGATAGTTTCCAAACAGGTTGCCGGCGATCCAGCCGGTCCACAGAGCCGCCAGCGCCAGCGCTTCGGCGCGACGTTCGGGTCGCGCTTGAGCCACAGCCAGGAATGGCGCGGGCAGGACGATCATTAAAACGCCCGCCACGAAGCCAAGCGCGGGATTGGCCTTCATCGTATTGGCGAGAAGTCCCTCGACATAGGGCACGGCGGGCAGGGTGTCTGGCTCGACCCAGGCGGCATAGGCCAGAAGCGCGCCGATCGCCACGCACGCCCAGGGCGTCAGCTGACGCGGACGCTCCACCAGCGTCGCCGCCGCGAGCGCCAGGGCGAAGGCCAGCGAAGAGGCCGCGTCGTGTTGGTACAGCAGAAGCAACGCGACCAGGGCCGCGATCGGCGCCACGCGACGGTCGCCGAAGCCCTTGGCGAAGGCCCAGGCCGCGAACGGCAGGACCATCGACGCCGTGTGCAGTTGAACCGGTCCCAGCGCCAGCCACCGCTTCGCGCCCTCCAGCGAAACGCCGTTCATCAGCGTCAGGACCAGGGCCATGGCGCAGGCGGCCATCAGCACCCAAAGCCGCCAGCGCGCGCGCCGCCAGAAGCGCCCGACCAGCAGGGCCAGACCGAGGGCGAGCACGGCGGAGAGCCCTTGGACGATCAAGGCGTTGCGCGGCCCGCCAGCCGCGCCGATGGCGGCCAGGGAGACGGCGACGCTCACGGCGGCCAGACCGGCCGTGAACAGCTGGATAGCGCGCAGGCCGCTACCCTTCATCGAACAGACCTCCCTGCGCCTGCCCCGGCGGGGCGACGGGCGGGGTCAGGCCCAGGTGCAGATAGGCCTTGCCGCAGGCCATGCGGCCGCGCGGGGTGCGCTGGATGAAGCCCTGCTGCATCAGATAGGGCTCGATCACGTCCTCGACCGCGTCGCGGGCCTCGGCGATGGCGTAGGCGATGGTCTCCACACCCACGGGCCCGCCGCCATAGTGCTCGATCATGGCGCGCAGGTAGCGGCGGTCCAGGCTGTCGAGGCCGCTCTCGTCGACCTCTAGCCGCGCCAGGGCCAAGCCCGCGGCCTTGCGGTCGATGATCGTCGCGCCGTCGGCGGTGGCGAAGTCCCGGACTCGGCGCAGCAGGCGGCCGGCGACGCGCGGCGTGCCCCGGGCCCGCTTGGCGATTTCGTCGGCGCCGTCGTCGGACAGCGGCGCGCCCATCTTGCGGGCGGCGTGCTGCAGCACATGGCGCAGCTCGGCCGGGGTGTAGAACTCGAGGCGGATCGGGATGCCGAAGCGGTCGCGCAAGGGCGTCGCCAGCATGCCCGCCCGCGTCGTCGCCGCCACCAAGGTAAAGGGCGCCAGGTCGATGCGAATCGAGCGCGCCGACGGCCCCTCCCCGATCACCAGGTCCAGCACATGGTCTTCCATCGCCGGATAGAGGATCTCCTCGACGTTCGAGGACAGCCGATGGATCTCGTCGATGAACAGGACGTCGTTGGCTTCCAGATTGGTCAGGATCGCCGCCAGGTCGCCGGGCTTGTTCAGCACCGGGCCCGAGGTGGCGCGGAAGTTCACGCCCAGCTCACGCGCGACGATCTGGGCCAGGGTGGTCTTGCCCAGGCCCGGCGGGCCGAACAGCAGCACGTGGTCCAGGGCCTCGCCCCGTCCCTTGGCGGCCTCGATGAAGACGCGGAGATTGCCCTTGGCCTGCTCCTGGCCGACGAACTCGGCCAGGGTCTGGGGCCGCAGGGCGCGGTCGGCGGGCGCGAGGTCGCCATGCTGCGGCTCGCCGGAGATGACGCGGGTCATGGCGCGATCCTCCCCCCTCCCCCTTGATGGGAGAAGGGTTGGGGATGGGGGTGACTAGGACGGGTCTGCTGGCGACGGCGCATCAGGCCAGCGCCCAACCACCCCCATCCCAACCCTTCCCCCATCAAGGGGGAAGGGCTTTGTACAGCGCTCATCGGCCCAGCTCCTGCAGGCCGGCCTTGATCAGGGCCTGCACGGTGGCCTCCTCACCCAGGCGATCGGCGGCGGCCTCGACGACGCGGCGGGCGTTCACCTCGGCCACGCCCAAGCCCATCAAGGCTGCGACGGCGTCTCCGGTCGGGGCGGGCTTGGCGGGGGCCGGGGACGCGGCGCTGGCGGCGGGCGCGGTCATCAGCACCGGCCCGTCAGTGATCGGCTTGTCCTTCAGCTCGGTGACGATGCGCAGGGCGAGCTTGGGGCCCACGCCATTGGCGCGGCCGACGGCGGCCTTGTCCTCGCGCGCGACGGCGGAGGCCAGCTCGGCCGGCGACAGCACGTCCAGCACCGCCATGGCGGCCTTGGGCCCCACACCCTGGATCGCCTGCAGCAGCACGAAGGCGCGACGATCCTCGCGGGTCAGGAAGCCATAGAGCCGCAAGCCCGCGCTCTCGCTCCACTGGCTTTCGATATGGAGAAGCGTCTCCTCGCCCAGGGCCGGCAGGCGCTGCAGCGTGCGATGGCCGCAGCGGACGACATAGCCGACGCCCATGACGTCGATCAGGGCCTCTTCCTCGCCGACCTCGGCGACAGCGCCCCTCAGGCGACCGATCATGCGACCCTCCGGTGGGCGGCGCGCAGGTTGGCGTGGGTGATGGCGACGGCCAGAGCGTCGGCGCAGTCGGCCGTCGTCTTGCCGGCTGTCGGCAGCAGGCGCGCGATCATGAAGCCGATCTGGGCCTTGTCGGCGGCGCCGGTGCCGACCACCGCCTTCTTGACCAGGCGCGTGGAGTACTCCGCCACCGGCAGCCCGGCGCGAGCCGGGGCGATCAGGGCGGCGGCGCGGGCGTGACCCAGCTTCAGGGTCGACTGGGCGTTGGTGTTGAGGAACACCTCCTCGACCGCCGCCTCGTCGGGACGGTGCTGCTCGATCACGGCGGTCAGGCCCTCGAACAGATGCAGCAGGCGCTGGGCGAAGTCGGCCTTTTCGTCGGGGACAATGACCCCGTGGGCGACATGGCTCATACGCGCGCCGTCGATCGTCAGCACGCCCCAGCCGGTGCGGCGAAGGCCCGGATCGAGGCCGAGGATGCGGATGGGCGTGCGATTCGCGTTCATCATGTGTTCTCGCACTTTCCTCGCTTCCGCCCCCGAGGAAAAGCCCTGACTTCCCTAACGACTCGTAAACGCCGCTCACTCTTGCGCCGGGAACCCATCGAGTCGAAAACGCCTCCATGATCGTCTCCCACTTCCGCTGCGACTGGACCCATCCGCCAAGCGACGACCCCGTCGCCATCTTCTACGAGGTGGATGGCCGGGGCGGCGTGCCGCGCCTGATCGACGTCTTCGCCGACGGCCGCCGCGCCTGCGCGCAGGCCGAGTTCGGCGCCAGCCTGGTCGAAGGCGCGTTCCGCGACATGGCCGCCAACCTGCTGGAGGGCCACGTCGCCGAGCACGAGGGCGAGCGCCTGACGCTGACGCCGATCACCGCGGCGATGTTCGAAGACGAATGGAAAGCCGCCGGCGGAATTTGATCCAAACCCTGGCGACCCGCGATGGGCTTCCTATCTAGCGGCGAGCATTAGGGAGACTCCGATGGTCAGTACGTCGGACGAAGGAATCCTGGCCGAGTACATGGTCAGCTACTGGTCGATGAAGCACGAAAAGATCGACCGTCCCACCAAGCTGCTGGAGACCCTCCACATCGTCGAGCGGTACCGCGCGGGCGAGAACCTGCAAGAGGCGCGCTCGGCCTACGACCACGCGATCTGGAACGGCGTGCCGGTTTCGGAAATGGACCAGCGCTTGGCTGACCTCGACCAGTTCATGCGCGACCTGGTCCGCGAGCGCGCGGCGCAGTGGGGCCAGCCGCACTAGCCCTTGCCGTCGCGCGTCGGCCCACGCCAATAATCTTCCGGCGAGGGAGATAAGCATGACGACGCGAACCGGTGGCTGCCGCTGCGGCGAGATCCGCTATGAGATGTCGGCCGCGCCGATGTTCCACATCGCCTGCCACTGCCGGGACTGCCAGTACGTGGCGGGCGGTTCGCCAAACCTGACCATGGTGTTTCCCGCCGACTCCTTGACGGTCACGCGTGGCGAGCCTCGCGTGTTCAAGGCCAGCGAAACCAGCGGCGGAAGCTATTTCTGCGGGACCTGCGGGGTCCACGTCTTCTCGCGGCCTGACAAGAACCGCGGGATGGTGGCGGTCAAGGTCGGAGGGCTGGACGACGCATCGGACTTCAAGGTCCAGGCCGATATGTGGATGGCCAGCGCGCCGCCGTGGCATCAGCCGCACGAGGGCGCGATGCAATTCGAGCGAAACCCGCCAGGCTAGGCCGCCTCCACCGCCTGGGCTCCGAACAACCCGCCGACAATCAGTCGACGGACGGCTTGGACGTCGAGGCCCGTGCAGACCTCGGCGTTCGGCGCGCCGTCGATCCGCTCGACCCGCCCCAGACGCGGCCCTTCGACGGCGACCCGCAGCCGGGCCGGCTCGAAGGTGAAGGCCTCGGGCGCGATCAGGCTGGCGGCGGCGACAGCGTCGTGCGGCCGACAGCCCTCGCCGCCCCAGACTCCCTTGTGGAAGGCGATGTAAGGTCCGGCCGCCTTGGTCAGGCGCGCCGACAACGGCGAGCCGCAGCAATCGGCGCCGCGCGCCAGGTCGGCCGCGGTCACCTCGACCAGATGGCTGGCGTCCAGGGGCATCAGGCGCGGCATGACGCCGGCCTCCAGCGTGCGCTGTAGGGCTTCCGGATCGCTCCAGCTGTTGAAGTCGGCGCCGCCCGCCGCCTTGCCCTCGACCGCGAAGGCGCCGGCCATGATCGTTGGGCGCCAGTCGCGGAAGGCGGCGGGATCCTCCAGCAGGCCCTTGGCGAGATTGGTCAGCGGTCCCAGGAACAGGCCCGCGACCTTTCGACGGGCCGCGAAGGCCAGGAAGTTCGCCGAATGGCCGCGCTCCAGCTCCGGCAGCTTCCAGCGCTGGGAGAAACCCGCGCCGTTCAGGCCGTCGACGCCGTGAGCGGGCCGCATCCGTTCGACCCGGCGCTTGGCGAGACCCGAACCCGCGCCGATATAGACCTCGGCCCCGCAGCCGGCGAGGCGCAGCACGCCGCGCGCGTTGGCGGCCGCCTGATCGACATAGGTGTTGCCGAACACGGCCGAGACCGAGACCACCTCGACCGCCTGCCGGGCGCGCGCCAGCAGCGCCAGCGCCAGGGCGTCGTCCACGCCGCAATCGGTGTCGATGTGAACCCGCAGGACCATCCCGCCACTCTAGCCGGGCGGGATCACGGGGAGAAGACGATGCGGCGCCTCAATCCTTGCGCGGCAGAATGTCGAACTCGACGACGCGCGGATCGGACCGCAGCCGATGAGCCACCTCGCGCAGCCGCAGCGCCCCCTTGCCCGAAAACGCGCCCGCCAGTTCAAACACCGCGCCGCCCTCCCGAAGCCTGTGGTTCAGCCTCATGCCCTTGAGGTCGTAGTCTGCCATCAGGCCGCGCAGCTCCTCCTCGTCCAGCGGGGTCTCGCGGCGCGAACGGACGCTGATCTCGGTGTAGTTCTTTTGCGGCAAGCCATGGTCCAGCCATCGCGCGGCGCTCAGGGTGGCCACCGCCAGCACCGTGCCGACGATCGCCAGGTCGTAGAGCCCGACGCCGAACAGCGTCCCGATCGCCGAAGTTATCCACAGGGAGGCCGCCGTCGTGAGGCCATGCACCGACACGCCTTGCTGGAAGATGACCCCGCCGCACAGGAAGCCGACGCCGGTCAACACGCCGTGGGCCATGCGAACCGGATCGATACGCAAGACGTCGGACGGCGTGTCGCTCATCCACCGCACCTGATGGACGGCGGCCAGCATCAGCAGGGCCGAGGCCAGGCTGACCAGGACATGGGTGCGAAGGCCCGCCGGCCGAGCGCGATACTCGCGTTCGAACCCGATGACGGCGCCGGCGACCAGCGCGCCGAGAATGGGCAGGAAGTCTGCGGGGGACAGCCAGGCCATGAGGGCTGTAACGGCGTAAAGCGGTTCGTGATCCCTCTCCCCTTGCGGGAGAGGGTGGCCCAAAGGGCCGGGTGAGGGGTCGCCCAAACGGAAAACGCCGCGACGGCGGTCCAGCCGGTCGCGGCGTTCAGGATGTCAACCCCTCATCCGTCGCCTAAGGCGACACCTTCTCCCGCAAGGGGAGAAGGGGGAATTAGCCCAGCTTGGCCAGGTCTTCTTCGCTGATGTCTTCGTTCGAGTAGACGGCCTGGACGTCGTCGTCCTCGTCTAGCATGTCGAGCAGCTTCATCAGGGTGGCGACGCTGTCGCCGGTGACCGGCACCTGCATCTTCGGCCGCCAGGCGATCTTGGTGTTGGCGGCCGCGCCGAACTTGGCTTCCAGGGCCGCGGCGACCTCGTTCAGGTCCTCGAAGGCGGTGTAGATCGTGTGGCCTTCGCCTTCCTCGTCCATGTCCGAGGTGACGTCATCGGCGCCGGCCTCGATGGCGGCTTCCATCATCTCGTCTTCCGAGGCGGTCTTGGCCGGATAGCTGATCTGGCCGACGCGATCGAAGTTGAAGGTCACCGAGCCGGTGGCCCCCATGTTGCCGCCCATCTTGGTGAAGTAGGAGCGGACATTGGCGGCGGCGCGGTTCTTGTTGTCGGTCATCACCTCGACGATGATGCCGACGCCGCCGGCGGCCACGCCCTCGTAGCGGATTTCGGTATAGTCGGCCGCGTCGCCCATCTGCGACTTCTTGATCGCCCGGTCGATGACGTCCTTGGGCAGGCTTTCGGCCTTGGCGTTGTTCACGGCCAGGCGCAGGCGCGGGTTCATGGCCGGATCCGGCAGGCCCGACTTCGCCGCGACGGTGATTTCCCGCGACAGCTTGGAGAACAGCTTGGAGCGCGCGGCGTCGGCGCGACCCTTGCGGTGCATGATGTTCTTGAATTTCGAGTGGCCGGCCATTCGGAGGCTCTGTCTCTGGTCTGAAAATGGAGTGTGGGCGCTTCTAGCGCTCGGGAGCGGGCTTTGTCACCCCCGACGCCGGCGGCGGCTGGGGCTTGCGTCTCGTCGCGCCCGCCTATAGTTAGGCAATAACTTAAGTATTTGGGAGCGATCGCCGTGAGCCTGACCCTGCACGCCCACCCGCTGTCCTCGTTCTGCTGGAAGGTGCTGATCGGCCTCTATGAGAACGAGACCTCCTTCGACAACGTGATGGTCAATCTGGGCGATCCGGCCGTCCGCGAGGCGTTTCGGAAGCTGTCGCCCATGGGCAAGATGCCGGCGCTGAGCGACGATGCGCGGAACGAGACGGTCAACGAGACCAGCGTCATCCTCGACTACCTGGACCTTTACTATCCGGGCGGCGTGCGGTTCACGCCGGTCGATCCGGACAAGGCTTGGCGCGTGCGGTTCTGGGACCGCTTCTTCGACCACTATGTCCATCATGCCATGCAGAGGATCGTCGCCGACCGTCTTCGCCCCAAGGAAGCCAAGGACGGTTTCGGGATCGACGAGGCTTACGCACAGATCGCCGCGGCCTGCGATCACCTCGAAAGCGTGCTGGCCGACGGGCGGATGTGGATATGCGGCGACTTCGGTCTGGCCGACTGCGCGGCCATGCCGGCGCTGTTCTATGCCAACAAGGTCCAGGCCCTGACCGAGCGCTGGCCGCTGAGCCTGGCCTATCTGGAGCGGCTGAAGGCCCGGCCCTCGGTCCAGCGCGTGCTGGCCGAGGCCGAGCCGTTCTTCCATTACTTCCCGGAAGCCTAGGCGACTTCCAGATCGACCTGGACGTTGCCGCGCGTGGCCTTCGAATAGGGGCAGACCTCGTGCGCCGCGCGCAGCAGCGTCTCGGCCGTCTCGCGGTCGAGTTCGGGGGCGTTGAGCTTCAGGCGGACGCCCACGTGGAAGCTGGTCTCGTCCTTGATCAGGTCGACCTCGGCGTCCAGGCTGTGCTCGCCCAGCTTGACGCCCTGGTTCCGCGCGACGAGGCCCAGCGCGCCCAGGAAGCAGGCGCTGTAGCCGGCGGCGAACAGCTGCTCGGGATTGGTCCCGTTCCCGTCGCCGCCCATCGACTTCGGATAGGCCAGCTTGACGTCCAGATGGCCGTCGTCGGACTTGGCCGTACCGTTGCGGCCGCCGACGGCGTGAGCGTGGGCGGTGTAGATGGCGTCGGTCATGGGGAGGCTCCTTTGGGGGCTGGGGTCTTCATGTGAGACCCGATGTGTGACAGCCGCAACGCGAAATCCCTCTCTCTTGGAGAGAGGGCGGGGCCCGCGCCGAAGGCGTGGGAGGCTTAGGGGTTATAGTCGCGCCGCGGCGACCATCGCTTGAACGAAGGCGGCCCCATGGGGTTCAGAATTTTCGGGTGAGCGTGAAACCTCTCACCCTCCCATCGCTGGGCGATGCCCCCCTCCCTCTCTAAGAGAGAGGGATCGACTGGCTCAGCCGGCCGCCCACCCGGATCGGCTCCACACGCGTGGCGAGGCCCGTGCGGTCGTCGGTCTCGACGAAGACGCCGCAGACCGTGGCCGGGCCGCTGGCCGGCTGGTAGCGGCCGCCGCTGATCTTGGTGGTGAAGCGCCGCAAGGGCTCTTCCTTCTGGTTGCCGATCACGCTGTCGTAGTCGGCGCAAGCGCCGGCGTCGGTCTGGTAGGCGGTGCCGCCGGGCAAGATCTGGCAGTCGGCGGTCGGCACGTGGGTGTGGGTGCCCACCACCAGCGAGGCGCGGCCGTCGCAATAATGGCCCATGGCCATCTTCTCCGACGTCGCCTCGCAGTGCATGTCGACGATCACCGCGTCGGCCACCTGGCCCAGCGGGGCCTTGTCGAGCTCGCGGTCGGCGGCGGCGAACGGATCGTCCATCGCGTCCATGTGGACTCGGCCCAGCAGGTTGACGACGAAGATCGTCTTGCCCGAGTCCGTCTGGAAGAGGTGGCTGCCACGCCCCGGCGCGTCCGACAGGATCGGATAGTTGGCCGGACGGATCAGGCGCGGCTCGCGCACGATATAAGTCAGGGCCTCACGCTGGTCCCAGCTGTGGTTGCCCAGGGTCAGGCAGTCGGCGCCGGCCTCGAACAGCTCGCGCGCGGTGTTCTCGGTGATGCCGAAGCCCGCGGCCGCGTTCTCGGCGTTGATGATCACGAACTCCAGGCCAAGCCGGCGGCGAAGGTCGGGCAGATGGTCGGCCAGGCCATCCCGGCCCGACTTGCCGACGACATCGCCGAAAAAGGCGAAACGCATCGAGAGTCCCAAGAAACTGTATGGATCGAGCCCCTCGGGGGCTCAGGCTTTGACCGCGATATACTCTTTTTCGGTAAGAATGGCGTCCAACGTTTGATCGTGCGGCTCGTGCGGCAGATTCTCCGTCTGCTGACCGCTATAGGCGACGCCCATCACAAAGACCGGTTTCCGCGCCCGCAACGCCGCCAGCGCCCGGTCATAATAGCCGCCGCCCTGCCCCAGCCGTACGCCGTCGCGCTGGAAGGCGAGCAACGGCGTGATCACCAGATCGGGTTCGACGACGGGGTTCTTCGCGCTGGGCGCGCGCAGGCCGATCTTGTCATGGACCAGAGGCTCGCCCGGCTTCCACAGGCGGAACACCATGCGATGCGCGTCGGCGTCGATCACCGCCGGCAACGCCAGCGTCCAGCCGGCCTCGCGCAGATGATCGCCCAACAGGAGCGGTGAAAGCTCCGAGCCGAGGCCGTGATAGAGCGCCGCCACCTTGCCCGCGGGCTCGGGGAACAGGCGCGCCAAGGGCTCGCGGCCGACCTCGGCGATCATCCAGTCGGCTTGCGGATGCTCGCGCGCCAGCTGCTTGCGCTGGTTGCGCAGAAAGACGCGCAGGGCCGTCTTGGCCGCGACAGGGTCGGCGATGGTCATACCGTGAAAGCTGTCATCCCGGTCCAGCGGCCGCAAGGCCGCGCCGAACCGGGAGAGAAGGGTGGCGGCGCCGCGAAGAACCGTGGGCGACAATTTCAATCCACTCGGACCTGGCATGCCAGGTGGGCGCCGTATTTCCGCAGCCACGGCCACGGAAAGGCACAGCTCCCAAGAGAGTCGATTAAGGTCCCCGGGATGTGAAGTCCCCGACGCGAACCGCAGCAAGACCCGCCGGGGACATAGATAGGCGCTCGCCCCCGGAAACGCCAGCGGCGCCGTGACGCGCCCCCTCAGAGCCCGAGGGCGGTCTTCAGGAACGAGTCCGCCCTGCCCAGCATCTGAGTGCGCGCGGCGTCATCGGCCAGTTGGTGGTCCAGCCCCTTGAACTCGATGAACTCCACCGAGCGTCCCGCCGCCTTCAGCTTGCGCTCCATCAGCCGGGACTCGCCGATCCCGACATTGGCGTCGAGATCGCCGTGGAACAGCAGCACCGGCGCCTTGATGGCCGAGGCGTTCTGGGCCGGCGAGCCTTCGGTGACGTGGGGGCCCTTGCCGATGAAGGCGCTGACCTGCGGGTAGTCGACGAAGTCCAGGTGCTCGGCGCGGAACGTCTCCAGGTCCGTCACCGGCGCGATCGCAACCACGGCCTTGAACAAGTCCGGATCCAGGACGGAGGACTGCAGGGCCGCGTAGCCGCCATAGGACCAGCCGACGATGGCCAGCTTGCCGGGCTTGGCGATGCCTTGCGCCAACAGCCAGCGGCCGCCGTCATTGACGTCGCCGATCGCCGTGCGCCAGGACTGGAAACCGTTCTTCTGGAACCAGTCGGCGCCATAGCCCGCCGAGCCGCGATAGTTGGGCTGCAGCACCGCATAGCCCTGATGGGCGAAGAACTGCGCCAGCCAGTCGAAGCCCCACTCGTCCCGCGCGCTGGGGCCGCCATGCGGCATGACGATCGCCGGCAGGTTCTTGCCGTCGCTGCCAGCCGGCAGGGTCAGGTAGGCTGGGATCTGGGTCCCGTCGGCGGCGGGATAGGTGACCGCCTTCACCGTCGCCAGCTTGAACGCCTGCAACTGCGGCCGCGCGGGGATCAGCTCCTCCATGCGCCGCGTCTTCTTGTCGAAAAGGTAGTAGACGCCCGGATCGCTGTCGCTGCCGGCGAACAGCAGCAGCTTGGACTCGTCGACCGAGGCGTCGACGAAGGTGACGAGCCGCCCCGGCAGGGCCTTGCCCAGCGCCAGCCCAAGCTTACGCAGCTCCGGATCGAAGAATTCGGTCTCGCGCCGGTCGGTGACGAAGGACGCGCCGACGACCCGCTGCTGGCGGCCGATCCGCACGAGGCCCTCCACATCCACGTCCGGCCGCGCCAGCACCAGCTCGCGCTTCAGGGTGTCGTCCAGCGCCACCTTGAACAGCGCCCGCCGTCCGTCCTGTCCGTCGAAACCGTAGACGACGTTCAGCTGCGGATCGACCGCATAGGGATTAAAGCCGCTATAGCCGTTGGAGCCGACCGTCAGCTGGCCCAGCGGTCGCCAGTCTCGCTTGTCCGCGGCGCGGTAGTAGTACTGGATGGTGTCGCTGGCGTAGCCCGTGGCGCGCTTGGGCCGAACGCCCATGATCCGCACGGCGCCGCGGCCATCGCCGATATATTCGACGGCGTTCGGATTGGGACGCTCGACCGGCTGCCGGGCCAGGGTGACGGTGTCGACGCGGTCGACGCCAAGGCCGTCCTCCTCATTGGCCAGGCGCGTGCCCGTGCTCTGTTCGGGGACATAGTCGCGGGTCATCAGGACGCCGCCGGGCGCATAGTCGGTCGCCCAGTCGATGATCGCGCCGCCGTTCTGCGACATGCGCAAGGAACGCTCGTTGGTTTCGGCGCTGAGGACCTTCAGCGGACCGCCGTCGTTGTTGATGGCGATCAGCCGCGTGAAGCCCAGCCGCCCCTGCGCGCCCTTCAGCACCACATAGATCTGGCAGACGAGACGGGTCTCGGTGGACCAGCCGCACCGCGTCAGGCGCTCGGGATCGCCGCTGGACGCCAGGATCGCGCGCGGCGGCTTTTCACCGGTCAGGTCCAGGATCACCAGCTGGTAGCCCCGTCCCGCCGAGGGCGTGACCATCGCCGCCTGCTTGCCGTCCGGCGACAGGCTGATCTGGTGGACATATTCCCGCACGCCGAAGGCCGCGGCGGCGGTTCCATCGGCCGCCAGGGCGTCCCCGCCCAAGCCGGCAAGGCAAAGCCCGGCCAGCGCAAACGCCACGCTCAGTTTCATGGAACCCCTCATCCCCCAACTCGGAAGGACGATAGGCGAAGCCCCGCGCGGAACACAACCTTAGCCGTCAAAGACGCAGGCGACTTACTCCGCCGCGAGCTTCTCGATCTTCTCAGCGGCGGCGTCGAGGGCGCGGATGGCGGCGATCTCGGCCTTGGTGCCCTCCTGCTGCATACGGGCGATCTCGCTCTGGGCGTGGGCCAGGCGCAGCTTCATGTCCGACAGCTCGTCGGCCAGCAGCAGGGCGCCCATCAGAAAGAGGCGCGTCTCGCCCAGTTGGCCCACGTCCGCGCTGACCTGGCGGACCTGACGGTCGAACAGGCGCGCGAGTTCGGTCAGGTGCGGCTCCTGGCCGTCCTCGCAGCCGACGATATAGGGCCGGCCGTTCACCTGGATCGTCACCTGGGCCATGCGTCAGGCCTCCTCGGAATCTTCGAACAGGTCGTCATCGTCATTGGGCGAATGCAGGTCGTTGGCGACGCCGTCCTCGCCCAGGGCGGCGCGGATCTCGGCGATGGCGCGGCCCAGCGCGACCGAGGCCTGTTCGCCGGCCTCCTCCAGCGCCTTCTCGCGCTCGCGGGCGGCTTCCAGGTCGGCGACCAGCTGGGCCTTCTCGTCCTCTTCGAACAGCCCGGGCGCGGCGGCGCTTCCGCCCCCAGCCGCCGCTGCGGCGGCGAGCGCGCGCTTGGTCTCGGCGGCCTTGGCCGCCAGGCGGTGCTCGAGTTGGCTCACCGCGCGCTCCAGACGGCGCACGGCGAGGTCGAGGGCCGTACCGTCGGCCGGGATCATCGGCGGATTTCCATCATGCAACGCAACATACAGATCGATGCCCTCTAAGCCAGTCGCGCGGGGCGACAATTGGGCGATGCAGAGCCCATAGCAGCATTCGCCGCCTTTTGTCCGCGCTCCGTGCGGGCCAAAGCTGGTTTCGTTGGGGACGGGCCAAGTCCTGGGCAGGGTCCGATTTTGGCCCCGTACCCGCCAAAACGCGGCCTCCCGGGCTTGACTTCGCGCCCCCAGCCCGCAAAACGCGCTGCGAAAAATAGGGAACGCCGAACGATCCCGCTCGGCGGCCAAACAGGAGAAAGACCCATGGCTGTTCGCGTCGCCATCAACGGCTTCGGCCGCATCGGACGTCTGGTCCTGCGCTCCATCGCCGAGCATGGCCGTCGCGACATCGAGGTCGTCGCCATCAACGACCTGGGTCCGGTCGAGACCAACGCCCACCTGCTGCGCTACGACAGCGTCCACGGCCGCTTCCCCGGCGTCGTCACCTCGGGCGAGGACTGGATCGACGTCGGCATGGGCAAGATCAAGGTCACGGCCATCCGTAACCCCGAAGAGCTGCCGCACAAGGACCTGGGCGTCGACATCGCCTTCGAGTGCACCGGCATCTTCACCGCCAAGGACAAGGCCAGCGCCCACCTGAAGGCCGGCGCCAAGCGCGTCCTGGTCTCGGCCCCCGCCGACGGCGCCGACAAGACCATCGTCTACAAGGTCAACCACGAGACCCTGACCGCCGACGACATCGTCGTCTCGAACGGTTCGTGCACCACCAACGCCCTGGCCCCGGTTGCCAAGGTCCTGCACGACCTGTTCGGCATCGAGCGCGGCTACATGACCACGATCCACAGCTACACCGGCGACCAGCCGACGCTGGACACCATGCACAAGGATCTCTACCGCGCCCGCGCCGCGGCCCTGAGCATGATCCCGACCTCGACCGGCGCCGCCAAGGCCCTGGGCCTCGTCCTGCCGGAACTGAAGGGCAAGCTGGACGGCTCGTCGATCCGCGTCCCGACGCCGAACGTCTCGGTCATCGACCTGAAGGTCGTCGCCGCCCGCGAGACCAACATCGCCGAGATCAACGCCGCCCTGCAGGCCGCCGCCGACGGCCCGATGAAGGGCGTCCTGGCCACGACGACCGACCCGCTGGTCTCGTCGGACCTGAACCACGTCAACGCCAGCTCGACCGCCGCCCTGCCGCAGACGCAAGTCATCGAGGGCAAGCTGGCCCGCGTGCTGTCGTGGTACGACAACGAGTGGGGCTTCGCGACGCGCATGAGCGACACCGCTCTCGAGATGGCGAAGTTCCTCTAAGGAACCCAGACTCAGCCCCGCTCCGCAAGGAGCGGGGTTTTCCTTGTTTGTTTGCTCCGAGACGCTCCATGACCTTCCGCACCCTCGACACCGCCGACCTCGCCGGCAAGCGCGCCCTGGTCCGGGTGGACTTCAACGTCCCGGTCGACGGCGGAAAGGTCGCCGACGACACCCGCCTGCGCGCGGCGTTGCCGACCATCGCCTACCTGTCCAAGCAGGGCGCCAAGGTGGTGCTGCTGGCGCACTTCGACCGCCCGAAGGGCAAGGTCGTGCCGGAGATGAGCCTGGCCTTCGTCGCCGAGCCCCTGTCGAAGCTGCTGGAGCAGCCGGTCGCCTTCGCCAGCGACTGCGTCGGTCCGGCGGCTGCTCAGGTCGTGAACGCTCTCGAGAACGGCGGCGTCGCCCTGCTGGAGAACGTGCGTTTCCACGCCGGCGAAGAAAAGAACGATCCGGAATTCGCCAAGGCCCTGGCCGCCAACGGCGACGTCTATGTCAACGACGCCTTCAGCGCCGCCCACCGCGCCCACGCCTCGACCGAAGGCCTGGCCCGCCTGCTGCCGGCCTATCCGGGCCTCTCCATGCAACGCGAGCTGGAAGCCCTGGACGCCGCGCTGGGCAAGCCCAAGAAGCCGGTCATCGGCATCGTCGGCGGCTCCAAGGTCTCGACCAAGCTCGACCTGCTGCGCAACCTGGTGACCAAGCTGGACTACCTGGCCATCGGCGGCGGCATGGCCAACACCTTCCTCTACGCGGCCAAGATCGATGTCGGCGCCTCGCTGTGCGAGACCGACATGGCCGAGACCGCGCGTCAGATCATCGACCTGGCCGGCAGCGCCGGCTGCAAGCTGCTCCTGCCGACCGACGTCGTGGTCGCCCAGGAGGTCAAGCCCGGCGTCGCCTCCAGCGTCCGCAACGTCTATGACGTGCGCCACGACGACCGCATCCTCGACGCGGGTCCCGAGACCGTCGCCACGCTGAACGCCACCATCGACCAGTGCCAGACGCTGATCTGGAACGGCCCGTTGGGCGTTTTCGAATTGCCGCCGTTCGACAAGGCGACCGTTTCCGCGGCTAAACATGTCTCGGAACGGGCCAAATCGGGTAAACTCGTGGCCGTGGCTGGCGGCGGTGATACGGTGGCGGCCCTGAACCACGCCGGTGTCGCGGCCGACATGACGTTCGTCTCGACCGCCGGCGGTGCGTTCCTGGAATGGATGGAGGGCAAGACCCTCCCGGGCGTCGCTGCGCTCGAGGCCTAAAAAAGTAACTTCGCTGGCGCGGATCGTGCAGATCCGCGTTCAGCCTGTGCCAGACTGAACGACGAAGCGCGTCAGGCGAACGTGTGTGCGGTTTTTCACCGCCCTGACGCGCTTTAAGACTGAAGAGAGACCGGGCAGAGAGCGCTTCAGCGCCGAGCCCCAACAACAAGAAACGACCCACCCACTTCACGCTTGCAGGAGAGAATTACGTGGCTCGCATCACGTTGCGACAGTTGCTGGACCATGCCGCCGAGCATGAGTACGCGCTTCCGGCCTTCAACATCAACAACATGGAACAGGGCCTGGCGATCATGGAGGCGGCTGACGCCGTCAACTCGCCGGTCATCATCCAGGCCTCGCGCGGGGCGCGCAGCTACGCCAGCGACATCGTGCTGGCCCGCCTGATCGACGGGCTCGTCGAGCTCTATCCGCACATCCCGGTCTGCATGCACCAGGACCACGGCAACGGCCCGGCGACCTGCGCCACGGCGATCCAGTACGGCTTCACCTCGGTGATGATGGACGGCTCGCTGATGGAGGACGCCAAGACCCCGGCGACCTACGAATACAACGTCGACGTCACCCGTCGCGTGGTCCAGATGGCCCATGCCTGCGGCGTCTCGGTCGAGGGCGAGCTGGGCGTGCTGGGTTCGCTGGAGACCGGCATGGGCGAGGCCGAGGACGGCCACGGCTTCGAGGGCAAGCTGTCCCATGACGAGCTGCTGACCGATCCGGACCAGGCGGTCGAGTTCGTCCACGCCACCGGCGTCGACGCGCTCGCCATCGCCATGGGCACGAGCCACGGGGCCTACAAGTTCACGCGCAAGCCGGACGGCGACGTCCTGGCGATGAACGTGATCGAGGAGATCCACCAGCGCCTGCCCAACACCCACCTTGTGATGCACGGCTCCAGCTCGGTGCCGCAGGAGCTGCAGGACATCATCAACCAGTACGGCGGCCAGATGCCCCAGACCTGGGGCGTGCCGGTCGAAGAGATCCAGCGCGGCATCAAGCACGGCGTGCGCAAGATCAACGTCGACACCGACAACCGCCTGGCCATCACCGGCGCCATCCGCAAAGTGCTGATGGAGAAGCCCGCGGAGTTCGACCCGCGCGCCTATCTGAAGCCGGCCAAGGAAGCCATGCGCAAGGTCTGCGAAGCCCGCTTCACCGAGTTCGGCTCGGCCGGCTGGGCCGACAAGATCAAGCCGATGTCGACCGCCGCCATGGCCAAGCGCTATGCCTCGGGCGAGCTGCACGCCAAGTTCGGCGATCGTCAGACCAAGGCCGCCGCCGAGTAAGGCGCGTTTGATCGTCTAGATCGAAGGGCCTCCTGGAGCGATCCGGGAGGCCTTTTTCGTGGCCGCTACCAGCGCAGAACCCACCGCCCAAGCAAGGCCCCCAGCGCCGCCAGCAGCAGGACGCCCAGGCTGTACCAGAGGGCCACGAAGGTGAAGGTGTTCTCCGGGCAATGCAGGCCATAAACGGTCGCGGCCACCCCGCCGGCGAACAGGCCCGTCGCGAAGCCGGCGGCGACGGGCCGGGTCGGGGCCATGCCGCGCACGGCGACGAGGCCCAGCGCCAGCATCGGCAGCCCCAGGAGCAGGATGTTGACGCTGCACGAATGCCACGAGTGGCCGCGCAGCATGTGCAGGGCCGCCTGAATGTCGGGGCTGCGCATCGCCTGGACGACGCCAGCCGCCACGAACACCGCCAGGGCCGCGCCGCCGAGCTGCCAGCCGCGCCGGCCGCCGCCCGCCGGCCGCGACAGCCGCTCGATCGCCAGATAGCCCGCCAGGCCCAGGGCGCCAGTGTAGAGCGCCTTCATCCAGAACATGCCGCCCTGCATCGCCTGCATCAGGTCATGACGCGGGCGCAGCCAGGCCAGCACCAGGACCAGCGCCACCAGGGCGCCGGCGCCCGCGACCGCGGCGAGGCGGCGCGGCGGCGGACGGATCGGCGCGCCATCAGCAGCCAGGGCCTCGATCAGGTCCTCAGTCCGCATGGCGCATCCTTTCGGCCAGAGCCTTCAGCGCCCGATGCAAGGCGACCTTGGCCGCGCCCTCCGAGATGCCGGCTCGCGCCCCGGCCTCGGCCAGGGACAGGCCCGTCAGCTTGACGTCGGAGACCAGGATCCGCTGCCGTTCGGGCAGGCTGGCGAGGGCGCGGTCCAGCTCGATCCCGACGGAGGGTTCGGGCTCGTCGGCGGCCAGGAATTCGATGTGGTCCTCGATCGGCAGGGTCTGGCGGATCTTCCGCCGCCGCCAGTGGTCGATCAGCTTGTAGCGCGCCACCGCGTGCGCCCAGGCGGTGAACGACTGGGACGGGTCCCAGGTCGACCGCTTCAGATGCACCGCCAGCAGCGTCTCCTGCACAAGATCCTCCACATCGCCGGGCGCGCCGGCCATCCGACGCGCGAAATAGGCGCGAAGCCGGGTCCCCAGCAGGGCCAGGCAGGCGCGATAGGCGGGGGCGTCGCCCTCCAGCCCGCGCAGCATCAGCGCCTTCAAACGGGTCTCGGTCTCCGTCACGCCCACCCCTATTCGCGCGCGAGATCCCAATCGTTACACACCCGCGCTCGCGGCCGGAACCTGCGCCGCAAGATCGGTCGAAATTTTGTTCGAGGACCGGTGTAACCTCGGACGGTTCCGCTTCGTACTTCCCCACGACCGAGCGGTGATAGGGCCGCCTCGGCGCGAAACGCTTAGGAGAAAATCCCATGAACCGCACCGCTTCCGCCGCCCTCGCCGCCATCTTCGCCCTGAGCGCCGGCGTCTCGATGGCCGCCGCCGACGAACACAAGGCCAAGGGCGACAGCGAAAAGTGCTACGGCGTGGCCAAGGCCGGCCAGAACGACTGCAAGGCGGGCGCGGGCACCTCGTGCGCCGGCACCTCCAAGGTCGACTACCAGGGCGACGCCTGGAAGATGGTCAAGAAGGGCACCTGCACGACGATCAAGACCCCGAACGGCATGGGCTCGCTGACGCCGAAGGCCTAAGGTCGCCAACCGACCTCCCCGGCGAATGCCGGGGCCCAGATCCCAAAGCGCTGGGGCTGATTGGAGCGGCTCCGAGCATTTGGAACCCACTTCAGCGCCGTTCCATCTGGGTCCCGGCATTCGCCGGGAAGATCGGCTCTTTCAAGAGAAACCCCATGTCCCCCACCGCCGGCCTTGGCCTGAAACCCGAGCACTATGCCGACGCCCTCGCGGCGGAGGCTAAGGGCCTGTGGTTCGAGGTCCATCCCGAGAACTACATGTCCGCCGGCGGTCCAAGGCTGTCGGCGCTGGAAGCGATCCGCGCGCGCCGGCCGCTGTCCCTGCATGGCGTGGGCTTGTCGCTGGCCGCGGACGCCGACCCGGACCGTGAGCATCTGGCCGCCCTCAAGCGCCTGGTCGACCGGTTCGAGCCGTTCGCCGTGTCCGAACACCTGGCCTGGTCGACCCATCGCGGGACGCACCAGCCCGACCTCCTGCCCTTCCCGCGCACCCAGCCGGCGCTTTCCCGCATCGCCGATAACATCGACCAGATGCAGACGGCGCTGGGCCGCCGCGTGCTGATCGAGAACCCCTCCCTCTACCTGCCGCTCACCGGTCACGACCTGGACGAGGTCGACTTCCTGAAGGCCCTGGTCCAGCGGACCGGCTGCGGTCTGCTGGTCGACGTCAACAACGTCTTCGTCAGCGCCAGCAACCTCGGCTACAGCGCCGGGGCCTATCTCGACGCCCTTCCCGCCGAGGCGATCGGCGAGATCCACCTGGCGGGCCACGGTCCCGACGCCGGTGGCTCCGGCCTCCTGATCGACACCCACGGCGCGCCGGTGGCCGAGCCGGTCTGGGCGCTCTATCGCCGCCTGATCCGCCGCGTCGGCCCGCGCCCGACGCTCATTGAGCGGGACGACGACATTCCCGCCTTCGCGACGCTGATGGCCGAGCGCGATCGCGCCGCCGCCGAACTCTCCGTCCTGGAGCCGGCTCATGCCTGAGCTGCTCGATTTCCAGGACGCCTTCGTGGCCGCGATCGGCGGCCAGCGCGCGGCCCTGTCGCCATGGCTGGACGAGGGCGAGCACCCTGGCCTCGCCGTCTATCGCAACACCATCGCCAAGGGATGCGTCGACGCCCTGGCCGCCAACTTCCCGACGGTCCAGTCGATGGTCGGCGAGGACTGGTTCCGCGCCGCCGCCGCCCTGTTCGCCCGCGAGGCGCCGCCGACCGGCGCCGCCCTGCTGGATTATGGCGCGGACTTTCCGGCCTGGCTGGAGCGCTTTCCGCCCGCCGCTGAGCTGCCCTACCTGGCCGGGATCGCGCACCTCGACCGCCTGTGGACCGAGGCGCTGTTCGGCGCCGAGGCCTCAGCTCTGGAACCCGTCGCGCTGTCGCGACTCGCGCCCGAGGCCTTGGCCGAGACGCGCTTGGCGCTTCATCCCAGTGTCCGTTTCGCCGCCTTCGACGCCGGCCTGCCCAGCCTGTGGCGCGCGGCCCGCGACGGCGCCGAGGATCTTGAGCTTTCCGAGACGCCCGAGACCCTGCTGCTGGTCCGCCAAGGCCAGGCGGTGGCGAGCCGCGTGGTCGGCGCCGCCGAGACCGCCTTCCTCCGCGCCTGCCGCGAGGGCCTCACCGCCGCCGAGGCCGCGCAGGCCGCCGCGACCGCTGATCCCGACGCCCCTTTCGCTTCGCTTTTCGCCGCCCTGATCGCCGACGGCGTCTTCGCCGGCTCACCCTAGAGGACCATCCCGATGACCGACTTTTCAACGGCGCTGCGCGCGCCGATGACCCTGCTCGCCCGTACGTCTGAGAAGCTGCTGCCCGAGGACCTGCTGTTGCTGGTCGCCCGCCTGGGTGTCGCGTCCGTCTTCTTCTTGTCGGGCCGCACCAAGGTCGACGGGATCCTGCACATCACCGACGGGACCTACGCCCTGTTCGAGAGCGAATACCACGTGCCGCTGCTGCCGCCGGATCTCGCCGCCCACGCGGCGACCTATTCGGAGCACCTGTTCTCGATCCTGCTGGTGCTGGGGCTGTTCACCCGCGTCTCGGCCCTGGCCTTCCTGGGCATGACCCTGGTGATCGAGGTCTTCGTCTATCCCGACGCCTGGCCCACCCACCTGTCGTGGGCGGGCCTGCTGCTGCCGCTGATCGCGCGCGGCGGCGGTCGGTTCAGCCTGGACCGGGCGCTGAAGATCCCGTGAGCCGCGTGGACCTAATGGATCGTCGGGGCGCGCGGCACGGGCTTGCGCCACAGCTGCGAGCTCAGGGCGTTGGCGAGGCCGACCCAGCCGAGGTCGGGGGCCGTGCCGCCGCCGACCTTGCGCGCCTCGATCGCATAGGCCGCCGAGGCCGCCAGCGACGCCGTCGCCGCGCTGAGCTGGCCGCCTAGGCGCTTGGCGCCCAGACCCAGCCATAGGGCGTTGAAGCCCTGCACCAGGCTCCAGATCGTGAGGGCGCGCGTCCGGGCCGGGCTGGACGGCGCGTTCCAGGTGCGCAGGCCCGACAGGGTCATGGCGATGAACAGCGGCGGCAGGAGCAGGCTGGTCAGCGGCTTGGGCTGGTGCGCCACCGGCTCGTGCATCTCGGCGAATTCGACAGCGTACATCTCGTCGTCCAGCACCTTCTCGTGCCGCCGCCCCATGACCAGGGCCGCGATGATGGCGCCGCTGGCCAGCGCCGCGCCGACGGCGATCTGGCCGACCGGGTGGAAGTCCTTCCGCTGCTCCAGCTCGAACGCCTCGCGGCCGGCCAGAGCGCGCTCGCGCGACTTTCCGTGGGCGATGTGCATGGCGGAACTCCCTATTGAACTCGCAAGGTCAAACAGCCCAGTTGAAGCCTTGGTTCCAGGGCGGCCGGGCTCGCCTCATCATGGCGCGATCCTGGCGATGCGCCACCCGAAAATGGCGTCTGGTCGGCGTCGAGCGGCTGCTTCGAAGGACCCGGCCGGATCCTGCGTCAATTCGCCGCAGCCATCCCTGCCACCGACGGCAAAAACCTTTCGCCAAAAGCGATTGCGGACGCGGAAAGCACCCCATTCTGGGTAGGCGAGCTGAGCAATTAAGGCCAAGTTCACGCCTGCTATGGCGTTTCTAACCCCGTGCATGGGGGAGTGGGCGTTATGCGTCTGAAGTTGTCCGGGGCCATGAGTCTGTTTGGCGCGGCCTTGGCCGTGGGCCTAGTGCTGCTCACCGCCGGGTCGTGGAACGCCATCGCCAACCAGCGCATCGGCGGGCCGCTTTATCGTCAGATCGTCGCGGGCAAGGACCTGACGGCGGATATCCTGCCGCCGCCGATGTACGTGATCGAGGCCTATCTCGACGCCCAGACCGCCTATTTCACGCGCACGCCGGACTCCGCGCGCTGGGCCGCCGGCGAGCTCAAGCGCCTACGCGGCGAGTACCAGGCCCGCGTCGATTATTGGCGGACGACGGACGTCGATCCCAAGGTCAAGCAGATCCTGCTGGTCGACTCCGACACCCACGCCAAGCAGATGCTGGCGGCGGCCGACCGCCTGGTCGCCGCCGTCGAGGCCGGCGACCAGGCGACCGCCGACTCCGCCTATGCCGAGCTGAAGACCGCCTACACGGCTCACCGCGCCATGGTCGACAAGGCCACGCCGGTGATCGCCGCCGACAACGCCGCCGTCGAGGCCACCGCGCATCGCAAGCAGGTCTGGGACCTGGGCCTGATGGCCGGCCTGACCCTGTTGCTAGGCGGACTGATCCTGGGCGGCGTCCTGACCATGCGCCGCGCGGTCGTGCGTCCGATCGAGGCGATCACCGCCTACATGGCCAAGCTGGCCAAGGGCGACTACGACAGCGAAGTCCCCTTCGCCAACCGCTCGGACGAGCTGGGCGAGATGGCCAAGTCGATCGCCGTTTTCCGCGAGGCCGCGCTGGAGCGCCGGGCGCTCCGTGAGCGCGAAGACCAGACCCGCCTGGACGCCGAACATCAACGCGCCGCGGCCGAAGCCGAACGCCGCGCCGCCGAGGAAGCCCGTCGCGAAGCCATGGACGGCCTCGCTCGGGGTCTGGCCGGCCTGGCCGGCGGCCACGTCGGCGTACGCCTGAACAACGCCTTCCACGCCGACTACGAACGCCTGCGCCATGACTTCAACGCCACGGCCGAGACCCTGAACGCCACGCTGGGCGACATCGGAACCTCGTCGCGCGGCGTCCATGTCGGCGCGGCCGAGATCGCCCAGGCCGCCGACGACCTGTCGCGCCGCACCGAGCAGCAGGCCGCCAGCCTGGAAGAGACCGCCGCCGCCCTCAACGAGATCACCGGCGCGGTGCGCCAGGCCGCCGACAGCGCCGGTCGCGCCAACGGCATGGTCGACGCGGCCCGCGAGGAAGCCCGCGCCACCGAGGGCTCGGTGCGCGACGCCGTCGCCGCGGTGCGTGAGATCGAGACCGCTTCGTCCCAGATCAGCCAGATCATCGGCGTGATCGACGAGATCGCCTTCCAGACCAATCTTCTGGCCCTCAACGCCGGGGTCGAGGCCGCCCGCGCCGGCGAGAGCGGCAAGGGTTTCGCCGTGGTCGCCCAGGAAGTCCGGGCCCTGGCCCAACGCTCGGCCGAAGCCGCCAAGGAGATCAAGGTCCTGATCGGCGCCGCCACCGACAAGGTCGAGGTCGGCGTCACCCTGGTCGATCGCACCGGCTCGGCCCTGGGCAGCATCATCCAGCGCGTCACCGACATCTCGACCCTGGTGGCCGAGATCGCCACGGCGGCCCAGGAGCAGGCCATGAGCCTGGCTCAGGTCAACACCGCCGTGAATCAGATGGACCAGATGACCCAGCAGAACGCGGCCATGGTCGAGCAGACCACCGCCGCCGCGCACTCGCTGAAGGGCGAGGCCTCGCGCCTGGGCGAACTGGTCGAGAAGTTCGACGACCAGCCCGCCCTGGCCGCGTAAAGTCTAGGACGACGGCAGTTCGCCCATGGCCGACTGCAGGTAGTTGGCCTCGCCCAGCGACTTCACCAGCGACAGCTGGGTCTCGAGGAAGTCGATGTGCTCCTCGGTGTCGCTGAGGATCTCGCGCAACAGCTCGCGGCTGACATAGTCGCGGGCCTGCTCGCACTGGACGATGCCGGGGATCAGGGTCTCGCGCCCGCCCAGCTCGACCTGCAGGTCGGCGTTCAGGCACTCGGGGACCGTCTCGCCGATCTTCAGCTTGTGCAGGTCCTGCAGGTTCGGAAGACCTTCCAGGAACAGGATGCGGTTGATCAGCATGTCGGCGTGCTTCATCTCGCCGATCGACTCGTCATAGGTGATCTTGCCGAGGCGCTTGAAGCCCCAGTTGTCGTACATCCGCGCGTGCAGGAAGTACTGGTTGACCGCCGTCAGCTCGTTGGTGAGCACCGCGTTGAGCAAACGGATGATGCTGGGATCGCCCTGCATGGCGGCCTCCTGGGATTCGACTTCGGGCGAACCTGAGGCATGCCGGAAGCGGCTTCAACAGGATTGTGTGCGAGTGTTTCGCGGTCTCACGAAAAGCCGCGGACGCGGCGGCTACTCGGCGGCGTAGGCCAGGGCCTCGCGGCTTTCCTGGATCATCTGGCGCATCTCGCAGACGCACTTGGCGCACTGGGCCTGGCAGCCGTGGTGACGGAAGATCTCGACCGGGCGCTGGGCGCCGGCGTCGATGGCGGCGCGCACCTGGCGCTCGCGGATGCCGTTACAGTTGCAGACGTACAAGGAAGAACGCCCCACCGAATGAGTTTCATTCTCATCTAGCGTAGAGCGCGGTGTTTTGCAACTGACTCGCATTGCGATGGATGGCGGCGCGGTGTCGCGGCCACGCGCGATACGCATATCGTGACGAACAGGGCGCTCGTGCTATGCCCCACCCCATGACGCTCGACTGCCGCCTCTACCTGATCACCCCGCCCGCCCTGGCCGACCTGGCCGCGTTCGGCCGGACGCTGGCGCAAGCCTTGGAAGGCGGCGACGTCGCCGCGCTGCAGATCCGCCTGAAGGACGCGCCGGACGATGTCGTGGCGGCCGCCGTCGATGTGCTGGCCCCGATCGCCCAGGCGCGCGACGTGGCCGTGATCCTGAACGACCGCCCCGACCTGGCCGCGCGCCTCGCCGTCGACGGAGTCCACATCGGCCAGTCGGACATGCCCTACAAGGACGCCCGCAAGCTGATGGGCCAGCGGATGATCGGCGTCACCTGCCACGACAGCCGCCATCTTGCGATGGAGGCCTCGGAGGCTGGCGCCGACTACGTCGCCTTCGGCGCCTTCTTCCCGACCAAGACCAAGGACGCCCCGACCACCGCCGATCCCGAGATCCTGACCATCTGGCAGGAGACGATGGAGACCCCGTGCGTGGCTATCGGCGGGATCACCGCCGCCAACGCCGCCGGCCTCGCCACGGCGGGCGCGGACTTCCTGGCCGTCTCGGCCGGCGTCTGGGGCTATCCGGAAGGGCCCGCCGCCGCCGTGGCCGCGCTGAACGCCGCCATCGCCGAAGGCCTCGCCGCCCGTAAGTAAACGTCAGGTCGTGCGGCGCCTTGTGACGCGCCGCACACAGGCCTAGCGTCCTTTCCAGCGAACAAAACCTGGGGAGGGCGCTCGACATGAAGCGGCTCGTAGTGTGTTTGCTTAGCTTACCGGTCCTGGCCGTCTCGACGGCGGCCGTCGCCGAGACCTGGAAACTGGCGCCAGGGGAAACCAAGACCTATTACGACGAGGACTTCTCCCGCGTGGACCAGTCCACCGGACTGATCGTCACCCGTATCGCCGAAGGCAAGGCCAACGGCCCCTATAAGAACTGGCCGGCCAGCAAAGGCCCGATCCTGCTGTTCGCGCTGGACTGCGCGGCCGACAAGTGGATGGACCTGGGCATGGACTTCGACGGGACCAAGGGCCTGCCCAAGGGCTGGCGCAAGGAAGCCAAGATCGAGGACATCTCCGGCGCGGTCGGCAAGGCCGGCAAACTGCTGTGCGAGACCAAGGACAGCCTGCCGAAGGTGGAGCTGCCTTAGCCCTCATCCGACTTCCCCGGCGAATGCCGGGGCCCAGATGGAAAGGCGTTGAGGCAGGCTCCAGAAGCGCGGACGCCTTCCAGTCATCTCAAGCGTCATGGGATCTGGGCCCCGGCATTCGCCGGGGAGGTCGGATTTAATAGAAGGCCCGTTAACCCCACCCAATTCGCCCCGCCTTGCCTTCGCGCCTGTGGACGACTAGGTTCCGCGCCCGTTCTTTCACACCGTCGACCTACCGCTCCGCCGCCGGACTTTCCGGCGGGCGTCGACGGCTTCATTGAGGATAGCCGCCCGTGCCCACGCCTTCCGCCCTCCTGAACGTCATGATCGACGCGGCCCGGAAGGCCGCCCGGGGCCTGGCCCGCGACTTCGGCGAAGTCACCGAACTGCAGGTCTCCAAGAAGGGCGCGGCCGACTTCGTCTCCAACGCCGACCTCAAGGCCGAACAGACCCTGTTCGAGATCCTGACCAAGGCCCGCCCCGGCTACGGCTTCCTGGGCGAAGAGCGCGGCATGGTCGAGGGCACCGACAAGACCCACACCTGGATCGTCGACCCGCTGGACGGCACCACCAACTTCCTGCACGCCATCCCGCACTTCGCGGTCAACATCGCCCTACAGCGCGAGGGCGAGGGCATCGTCGCCGGCGTGACCTACAACCCGATCAGCAACGACCTCTTCTGGGTCGAAAAGGGCAAGGGCGCGTTCCTGGGCGCCGAGAAGCGCCTGCGCGTCGCCGCCCGCCGTCACCTGGACGAAAGCGTCCTGGCCACGGGCATCCCGTTCGCCGGCAAGCCGGGCCATGCCCAGTTCCTGAAGGAGCTGCACCAGGTCAGCCAGAAGGTCGCCGGCGTGCGCCGCTTCGGCTCGGCCGCCCTGGATCTCGCGTGGGTCGCCGCCGGCCGGTTCGACGCGTACTGGGAGCGCAACCTCAACCCGTGGGACGTCGCGGCCGGCATCCTGATGATCCAGGAATCGGGCGGCAAGATCACCACGATCGACGAGAGCGACCTCGACCTCGTGTCGGGCAAGTCGATCCTGGCCTCGAACCAGGACCTGCACCCGCAGATCCTGGAGCGCCTGCGGGCGGCTTAAGGCTCCAGCACCAAGGAAAGATCGTCATCCCGCGCCTTGTGCGCGGGACCCATTTGTCCGTCGCAAGTGCGGAGATCGCCCACACCCTCACGTGTGAGCTGAACCATGGGTCCCGCGCATGAAGCGCGGGATGACGACTATGGTTTGCGTCAAATAACCTCTCGCCAAACCGTCACATCCGCGCGCTAAATCGCGCGCCATGACCCTGCTGACCCGTCGCGCCCTGACCACCGCCGCCCTTGCCGGCACGTTCCTCCCGGGCCTGTCCCGCGCCCAGGGCCGCAAGCCCATCGTGATCGGCCACCGCGGCTGCAGCGGCGAGCGGCCCGAGCACACGATCCTCGCCTATGAGCGCGCGATCGAGCAGGGCGCGGACTTCATCGAGCCGGACCTGGTCCCCACCAAGGACGGCCACCTCGTGGCCCGCCACGAGAATGAGATCGGCGGCACGACCAACGTCGCCAGCCGCCCCGAATTCGCCGCGCGCAAAGCCACCAAGACCATCGACGGCCAGTCGGTGACCGGCTGGTTCACGGAAGACTTCACGCTTGCCGAGCTGAAAACCCTGCGCGCCCGCGAGCGGCTGCCGCAGCTGCGTCCGACCAGCGCCGCTTTCGACGGCCAGGCCCAGATCCTGACCTTCGAGGAAGTTGTCGCCATCGCCCGCGCCGGCGGCCAGCGCAGCGGCCGAACGATCGGCGTCTATCCCGAGCTGAAGCACCCGACCTATTTCGCCTCGATCGGCCTGCCCACCGAGGATCGCCTGGTCGCCAAGCTGAAGGCCCTGGACCTGAACTCGGCGACCGCCCCGGTATTCGTGCAGTGCTTCGAGGTTGGGACCTTGAAGCGCCTGCGGGCCAAGACTCCGGCGCGCCTTGTCTTCCTGGTCGACGCCGAGGGCGGTCCGCCGGACCAGCCCGGTGTAAAGTACGCCGACCTGATCACCCCCCAGGGCCTGAAAGACGTCGCCGTCTACGCCGACGGCCTAGGCGCGGGCTGGAGCCAAGTGATCCCCAGCGACGGCCAGGGCCTGCTGCCGCCGACCAGCCTGGTCAAGGACGCTCACGCGGCGGGCCTCCAGGTTCACGTCTGGACGCTCCGGGCCGAGAACTACTTCCTGCCCACGCCGCTGCGGAAGGGCGACCCCGCCAGTCCGACCTTCCTGGCCCAGCACGGCGACGTGACGACCTTGCTGAAGGCCCTGTACGCGGCCGGCGTCGACGGGGTGTTCAGCGACTTCCCCGCCCTAGCCGTCGCCGCGCGAGGCTGAACGGCCGCCCTTGCCCGAATGGGGCGGAAGGGTGCAGCGTGCCGCCCTCCGTTCCGCCTGGGTGAGTTTCATGAAGTTCCGTCACGCCGCCGCCTCGCTGGCGACCATCGCCGCCCTGTCGCTGGGCGCCGTCTCGTCCGCCCTCGCCTCCCCGGGCTCGGACCTGCTGGACAAGATCGCCGTCGACTTCGTGCGCCTTACGCTGGAGGCCGGCGAGCGCGAGCCCGGTTATGTCGACGCCTATTACGGCCCGAACGAATATCTCAACGCCGCGAAGCTGGCGCCGCGCCCCGTCTCGGTGCTGCGCAAGGAAGCCGATCGCCTGCAAGGGCTGCTCGCCAAGGTTCCCGAGAAGGATCTCACCGCCGACCAGCGCCGCCGCAAGCTGTTCCTGAAGGGCCAGGTCAAGGCCGCCCAGACACGGCTAGCCATGATCGCCGGCGACACGTTCAGCTTCCAGGACGAAGCCCAAGGCCTGTTTGGCGTCCGCCCCGTCATCAAGCCGTTGAAGGCCTACGATCCGGTCCTGGCCCGGCTCGACAAGCTGGTCCCCGGCAAGGGCGACCTCGCGGCCCGCGTCGACGCCTTCCAGGCCGCCTATGTCATCCCGACCGACCGGCTGGAGCCGGTGATGAAGGCCGGGATCGCCGCCTGCAAGGCCAAGACCGAGGCGCACATCAAGCTGCCGGCCAATGAGCGCTTCGACCTGTCGTTCGTCACCAAGAAGCCGTGGAGCGGCTACAACTGGTACCAGGGCGGCGCCCACAGCCTGATCGAGATCAACACCGATTTGCCGATCTACATCAGCCGCGCCTTGGATCTGGGCTGCCACGAGGGCTATCCCGGCCACCATGTCCTGAACGCCCTGCTGGAAGAGAAGCTGACCAAGGGCAAGGGCTGGGTGGAGTTCAGCGTCTATCCGCTGTTCTCGCCGCAGTCGCTGATCGCCGAGGGCAGCGCCAACTACGGCATCGCGCTCGCCTTCCCCGGCCAGGCCAAGACCGACTTCGAGCGCGACAAGCTCTATCCGCTGGCGGGCCTGGATCCCAAGACCGCGGCCGCCTACGGCGCGCTGATGGACGCCAAGGCCGCCCTGGCCCAGAGCGAGGTTACCATCGCCGCGGCCTATCTGGACGGCAAGATGAAGAAGCCCGAGGCGGTAAGGGCCCTAGCCAAGTACGGCCTGACCTCGACGGCCCGCGCCGAGAAGCGCCTGAGCTTCATCGAGACCTATCGCGCCTACATCATCAACTACAGCCTGGGCCAGGACCTGGTCCGCGCCCACGTCGAACGCGCCGGCAAGACCGAGGCCGCGCGCTGGGCGGCGATGGAGCGCGTGATCAGCGAGCCGACGACGCCCGCGGATTTGGCGCGGTGAACGAGATGCTCCCCCGCGATGCGGGGGAGCTGTCACGGGTGACTGAGGGGGCGAACGCGGCAAGCATCCAGCTTGCCCCCTCCGGCCCTCTGGGCCACCTCCCCCGCGATGCGGGGGAGGATCAAGCGGTCTAAGCCGCCTCGACCCCGAACTGCAGGCGGGCCAGGCGGGCGTAGAGACCGCCCTTGGCGAAGAGTTCGGCGTGGGTGCCCTGCTCGACCACGCGCCCCTCCTCCATGACCACGATCCGGTCGGCCTTGAGCACGGTGGCCAGGCGGTGGGCGATGACCAGGGTCGTGCGGCCGGCCATGGCCGCGTGCAGGGCCTGCTGGACCAGGCGCTCGCTCTCGGCGTCGAGGGCGCTGGTGGCCTCGTCCAGCAGCAGGATGGGCGCCTCGCGGGCCAGGGCGCGGGCGATGGCCAAGCGCTGGCGCTGGCCGCCGGACAGGGTCTTGGCGCGCTCGCCCACGGGCGTGTCGAAGCCCTGCGGCAGGGCCGACAAGAAGCCGGCGGCCTGGGCGGCCTCGGCGGCGGCCTTCAGCTCTTCGTCGGAGGCGTCCGCGCGGCCGAAACGGATGTTGTCCAGGGCCGAGCCCGAGAACAGCGGCGAATCCTGGGCGACCAGGGCCATGCGGGCGCGGACCTCGGCGGGATCGGCGTCGCGCAGGTTCACGCCGTCCAGGCGGATCGCGCCAGCCTGGGGATCATAGAACCGCAAAAGGAGCCGCAGGACGGTGCTTTTGCCCGCGCCCGAGGGGCCGACCAGGGCGACGGTCTCTCCGGCCTTCACGGACAGGTCGAAGCCGTTCAGGGCGGGCAGGTCCGGGCGGCCGGGATAGGCGAAGGTGACGTTCTCGAACGCGATCTCGCCGCGCGCCGGGACCGGCAGCGGCTTGGGAACAGCCGGTGCGGCGATGCCGGGGCGGGCGTTCAGCAGGTCGGAGATGCGGTCCATGGCGCCGGACGCCTTCTGGACGTCGCCCCAGACCTCGCCCAAGGCGCCGATCGAACCGGCGGCCATCACCGCCAGCATGGCGAACTGGGCCAGGGTGCCGCCGGTCATCTCGCCCGACAGCACCAGACGCGCGCCGGTCCATAGCAAGAGGGTGATGCCGCCGAACGCCAGGATGATGACCATGGCGGTCATGGTGGCGCGGGTGGTGATCCGCTTGACCGAGGCCTTGTAGGCCGCCTCCACCGCGCCGGCGAAGCGGGCGGCCGAAGCCTGCTCGCGGCCGAAGGCCTGCACGGTCTCGAGGGCGTCCAGGCTCTCGCCGGCGTAGCCGACGGCGTCGGCGAAGCGGTCCTGGGCCGTGACGGTCAGCTTGCGGACGCGGCGGCCGACCAGGAACATCGGCGCCAGGATCACCGGCACCATCAGCACGATGAAGCCCGCCAGCTTGGGCGAAACCACCGCCATGTAGCCAAGGCCGCCGACCAGGCTGAGGATATTGCGCAGGGCGATCGAGGCCGAGGCGCCGACCAGCTGCTCGATCAGCGCCACGTCGGTGGTCAGGCGCGACAGCACCTCGCCGGTGCGGGTCTTGAGGAAATATTCCTGGTCCAGCGTCAGGGTGTGGCCGTAGAGCGCCCGGCGCACATCGGCCACGACCCGCTCGCCCAGCCGGGTGATGAAGAAGAATCGCAGGGCCGTGGCCACGGCCAGAACCATGGCGACGGCGCCCAGGCCGACGAAGGCGCTGTTGATCTCCGCGCCCTGGCCCTTGGCGAATCCGTGGTCGATGACCTCCTTGAAGGCCGCCGTCAGGCCCAGGGTCGCGCCCGTCGAGAACAGCAGGAAGAAGCCCGCCGCCAGGCCATCGCCCTTGTGAGCGGCGACGAACGGCAGCAGATGGGCCAGGGGACGGATGTCCTTGCGGCGCGGCCGCCGGGCCTTGGCTTCGGCCATGCCCTGGACCAATTCCGCCCCCGCGCCGGGGCGGCCTTCGGCCTTTTGCTCGCCGGCGGTCACGTCGGTCATCAACTGTCCCTTGCCAAAATCGCGCGCGTTCTTTATAGCCGCGCGTCTTCGAGGGCCACCCCGCGCGTGCGCGGTTTGGCGCTTACCCCATTCACTCGCCGGCTTAGTCGGTCTGGATCGCCGCCATGAAACAAGACATTCACCCCGACTACCACTTCATCACCGTGGTGATGACGGACGGAACCGAATACCAGACCCGTTCGACCATGGGCAAAGCCGGCGACAGGCTGTCGCTCGACATTGACCCGAAATCGCACCCGGCCTGGACCGGCGGTGCGGCGCAGGTCATGGACCGCGGCGGTCGCCTGTCGCGCTTCAAGGACAAGTTCAAAGGCTTCGTCAAAAGCTGATCGGCTTTTCACGGCCGAACGAGACAAGGGCCCGCGGGAAACCGCGGGCCTTTCTGCTTTTCACCGGGTTTCGGATCGCACCAGCAGCAAGGCGGCGCCTGCGTCGATGCCGGGCAGCAGCTCCTGCAGTCCGGCCGCCGGCGTCCGCAGGCCATCGGCATCGGGCGGATTGGCGAACGGCAGATTGCCGGGGTTCACTTCCGGATCGATCTGATCGCCCGGCCGCACGACGTTGCTCCAGTAGACGAACGTGTAGCCGCCAGTCAGCTTCAATCTCTCGGTGAGCTTGTAACCGAGCGTGACGCCCAGTTGCGGTAGGACGCTCAGTTCATTCCGTTCGTAGTTGCCGATATTGCTGTCTTGCGCCAGCAGACCGCCGCTTCGCGTCTCCGGATCCTCGCCCGGCTCGGGATAGAGGTAGGTATAGGCGCGCAACCGGTCCCGGACGCGCCCGCCCCACAGCGCGTGGACGGGCCGGTCACGCGCCTTGCCGAGAATGTCCCAGCAGGCGACGTCGATGCCGGATTTCACATAGGGATGCCCG